>DATBBK010000044.1:0-16333 GCA_036271035.1 Thermoanaerobaculia bacterium
CGCCGGCGCCGAGGCGATCGGCCCGATCCTCCTCGGCCTCAAGCGGCCCGTGCATGTGCTCCAGCGCGGCCTCGACGTCGCGGACATCGTCAACATGGCGGCGATCGCCGTCGTCGACGCGCAGGAGAAGGCGGCCGCGGCGAAGGCCTGACCGGGTCCGCTGAAATCGCGCTCCTCGCCCCGCCGAAGGCGCTGGGCGGCTCTCCGCCGAATTTTACGGCCCACGCGAATGCGCTCGCAATCCAGCGAGACGGTCGGATCCTCATGACCGGCGATCAGATATTCGAGTTCGTCCAGCTCCTCACGGTCGCTCGGCTCACCGAGAATTCGGTCCCTCTTCCCACACTGTCCGAGCTCGGCCTCGTCACGCTCGTCTTGTCGCTCGCCGTGGCCGGGTCGCTCGCACTGCGTGTAAAGACCTGACGAGCCATTAGCCGCCGCTCTTGAGTTGGCTGCGGGCCGCTGATCCGGACGTCGGAAGGCCGTCCTCCGCGCCTCCGTGGAATCGCGCCTCGTTTCCGCCTGTCCGGCTCCGCCGTCGCTTTCCGTTTATCCGTCAGAGAGCCCTCGACGTGCGGAAATCGCCGTTACCTCGGAAGACAGACGCTTCTTTCTTTCTCTGGAAGCCGCTTTGCGGCAGGAGGTCGACATGAAACGCCTGATCGCCGGGTCGTCCCTGGGCGCCTTGCTCGCCCTCGGGGTCGCGTTGCCCCCCCGCCTGACGGGTCAGATGATCGACCGCACCCAGGCGCCCAACCTCGCCAACGACGGGATCGCGAAGTCGCTCACGCAGGAGATCGGCGCCGGCCGCGGCGACCTGACCACGCCCGACTCCTCGACCTTCATCATCGGCCGGGATCCGTTCCGCGCGATCCGGCGCGGCCGCCAGCTCTTCCAGCGCAAGTTCACGCGTCTCGAGCAGCAGGGGCCGGCCGTGGACGACGGCGCCGGCGACATCAACTCGCTGCTCGCGATCGGCGCCGGGCTGTCCGACAGCTGCGCCAGCTGCCACGGGCGTCCCCGCGGGTCGGCGGGGGCCGGCGGCGACGTCGTCACTCGGCCGGACAGCCGCGACGCGCCCCACCTGTTCGGCCTCGGCCTCCGGGAGATGCTGGCCGACGAGATCACCGGCCAGCTCCGCCAGATTCGCGGCGCCGCCGTCGCGGCCGCACACGTGAGCGGTTTCCCCCTCACGAAGAGGCTCGTCGTGAAGGGCATCTCGTACGGCTCCATCACGGCGGCGCCCGACGGTACGGTCGATACCGCGGCGGTCGAGGGCGTCGATCCGGACCTGCGCGTGCGCCCGTTCTTCGCGCACGGACAGACCATCTCGATCCGCGAGTTCGTCGTCGGCGCGCTGCACGGCGAGATGGGCCTCGAGGCCGCCGACCCGGACCTCGCGAAGGCGGCGTCGGGCGGACATGTCGTGACGCCGTCCGGCATGGTTCTCGACGGCAGCCTCGACAAGATCGAGGCGGCCCCCGTCGGCAACCCGGCCTGGGATCCGAACGGAAACGTCGCGGGCAACGAGATGCCGACGGCGCTCGTGGACTACCTCGAGTTCTACCTGCTGAACTACTTCAAGCCAGCGGTCTACCGTCAAACCGCGTCGACGCGCAGGGGGCTGCACACGTTCGACCAGATCGGCTGCGCGTCGTGCCACATGCAGAACCTGCTGCTCGACTCCGACCGGCGCGTGGCCGACGTCGACACCGTGTTCGACCAGACCCGGGGCAACTTCAACGGCCTCTTCGCGACCGCGACGGCCCTGGTCGCCGCGACGCCGGACGCCAGCGGGTTCCCCGCCGTGAAGACGCCGAAACGGCAGCCGTTCCTCGTCGCGAACATCTTCACGGATTTCAAGCGCCACGACCTGGGCTCCAACTTCTACGAGCGGAACTGGGACGGCACGACGCAGAAGCAGTTTCTGACGCGCGCGCTGTGGGGCGTCGGCAGCAAGGGCGTGTTCGGCCACGACGGCCGGAGCATCAACCTCGCCGAGGTCATCCTGCGGCACGGCGGCGAGGCGCAGATCCCGAGGGACTACTTCGCGAGGCTGGACTCGGACAAGCAGGAGGACGTGCTCACCTTCCTGCGGTCGCTGGTGCTGTTCCCGCCGGACGACACCGCGTCGAACCTGGACCCGGGGAATCGCGACACGGACGGCTACCCGCAATTCGGGCACGGCAGCATCCGGCTGACCGCGCTGTTCAACGACCCGAGCGACCACGAGTAGGGACACGGGACATATTAGTGATGGCTAATATGTATGTTCCGGAAGGCGCGGATCGGGAGAGTCTCGCAGGGGCGGCCATCGCGGTCGCCCCATCCTGGAAGGGTTCTCGTGGGGGCGGCCCTTGCGGCCGCCCGCGCTATGACTGGCGGAGTGCTGCTTCGAAGCGAGACTCAAGCTGCGGCGGCCAGCCGAATCGCCGACGCGCCGACGACGGAACCGGCCGCCGTCAGCTTCAAGTCGAGCGCCATCTTTATCGGAGGTACCCCCAGTTGTGGAGTTTGTCGCTATCCTCCGCCCACCTCTCACCGATGTCGTCGCGGTAGTACATGTTGGGGATCAGGATGTTCCGCACGCGCGAGTACGCCTGCTCGCGCGCCTGCTTCATCGTCTGGCCGAGCCCGACGACCGTCAGCACGACGCCCGAGGTGCCTGCGACGAGCCACTGACCCTCGACGATCTTCGTGTCCTCGATGTGGACCTCCTCGGGCGTGCCGCGCTTGAACACGATGACCGCGTTCTTCGTGAACGACTCGAACGTCGCGTCGTCGTCGAATGGAAACGGCGGCATGACGATCCGGACGCCGACCTGGAAGCCGCTCTTGCACTTCAGCTTCGGGTCGCGGCCGTGCGCGAGGTCGTCGAGGAACACGCCAATCGGCGTGATCATGCCCTCCTGCTGGATGAAGATCGTGGGGTAACCGAACCGCGACGTGAACTCGAGCGGGTAGATGCCGTTGTTGTTCACGATGCAGTTGACGTCGATGTAGCCGACGTAGCCCTCCTCGGCGAGGCGCGGCTCCATCTTGAGCAGCGTCTGCTCGAAGATCTTGTTCGGCTCCGACCAGAACATGGTGGTGCCCATCTCGCCGGTCGGCGGCCCGCTGTTGCCGGGGAAGAGCTTCTTGTGCTCGAAGTTGGTGTTGATCGGATTGACGTAGGTCTTGCCGTTGAAGAACGCGCCGACCGCGACCTCGACGCCCACGACGCGCTTCTGGAGCTGGAAGACCTTGATCTCGTCGGCGAAGGCTTTCTTATATGCCTCGAGCATGCGGACGACGTCGCGCCCGTCCTCCTCGTCGCCGACGAAGAGGCGCCGCTTCACGTTGCCCGCCGCGCCCGACGGCTTGATGACGTAGCGCGTCGGGTTCTCCTGGACATAGGCGATCGCCTCGTCGAAGTTGTCGAACTCCCCGTACGGAATGATCGTGACGCCGGCCTTCTTGAGCTCCTCCTGGCCGAAGGAGCGGTCGTCCTCGAGCCGGTCCGTGTACGGCGTGCCGCCCACGACGGCCTTGCCGCGAGCGCGCAGCGCGACGGCCTTCTCGCCCTGGCCGAGCGTGTCGTCGAAGACGATGACGTCGGCCCAGTCGACGTCCTTCTCCCAGTCGTCGGTCTTCGGCACGAAGCCGTCCGCGATGTCCTTCTCCTCCGGATCCCCGATGAAGTAGCGGACCTCGTGGCCCTCCTTGAGAACCTGCCACGCGATGTCGCCGACCAGACCCGTCAGGGAAACGAAGAGAAACTTGCGCTTCTTTTCCATGGATTTGCGAGCGGAATTCTACACAAGCGTTCGTGCGCGAACCTCGTGAGGCGCTTTCTCCGCCCGGACTACGCTAACGACTAGCCGGCCGTCGTTCGCCGCAGGCCGGCCCGGAGAAAGTCCGCGAGCCGCAACGACGCCGGCCGCTCGTAGCGGATCGTGTTCCTCGCGAGCGAGACGACGCGCGTCAGGGAGGGATCGGTCAGCCGCAGCGCGCGGAGCGGCGGTCCCGGGAGCGCGAATGCCGCGCGCGGCAGGATCGAGACGCCGAGGCCGGCCGAGACGAGCGCCCGGATCGTGCCCAGATTGATCGCGGAGATGGGGGCGCGGAGCGGGACGTCGGCGACCCGCGCGGCTCGGGCGGCGAGCTCGCGCACCGTCGAACCCGCGCCGAAGGACACGAACTCCTCGTGTCCGAGCTCGCTCCACCGCACCGAGGCCCGACGGGCCAGCCGGTGCTCGGGCCCGACGGCGAGGAGCAGCGGCTCCTCGTACAGCCGCTCGATCGCGACGGGGAAGTCTTCGAACTCGATCCGCAGATCTCCGCCGCCTGCGCCCTCGCCGAGGTGGACCAGGGCGAGATCGAGGCGGCCGTGCGCCAGGGCCGCCAGGAGAGGCCGCGTGTGCGCCTCCCGGAACGCGACGCGGAGGCCGGGGTTCTCGCGGTGGAATCCGGCGAGCAGCGGCGCAACGCGGCCCTCGGTCAGCGACTGGAGGGCCGAGCCGAACCGAACGGTGCCGTGACGCCCGGATCCGAACCCCTTCATCTCCTCGGACGCCGTCTCGGCTTCGAGGAGGATCCGCCGAGCGCGCACCGCGAAACGCGCACCGGCCTCGGTCAGGGCACGGGTGCGTGCCCCGCGCTCGATGAGCGTCACCCCCAGCTCGCGCTCGAGCGCTCGGATCTGCTGCGAGAGGGCCGGCTGGGCGACGTTCAGCCTCTCGGCGGCGGCCGTGAAGCTCATCGCGTCGGCGACCGCGAGGAAGTAGCGGAGGTGGCGGAGCTCCATAAGGACAGCTTATCGCTCCGATTGAATCAATATCTTGGACTTCTGACGTGGCCAGGCGAAGACTCGGACCGTCCGCCGGACTGGACCGGCGAGGGAGGTGCCCATGAATCATCGAACGTTCACCCGCCGTCAGGCCCTGCAGGGCGGAGCGGCGCTCGCCGGAGCGTTCGCTCTCGGAAGTCTGCGTGGAAGAGGCGCCCCGGCGCCCGAGGAGGAGCCGGCGCTGGTCGTGCTGTGGCTGAACGGCGGACCCGCCGGGCTGTTCAACAGCGCGGGCTCGTTTCTGAGAAGCGGCGCCTTCGGCGTCACGGAGGGCAACGTTCGAGACCTCGGGGGTGACCTTCTCGTGGATCGCGAGTCGCTCGGCGCGCTGCCGGAACCGGTGCTCGCTCGCATGGCATCGGTGAATTTCCGGCACGGAGTGGTCCGGCCGCACGAGCATGCGCGCGCCGCGGTGCTCGAGGCCGACGGCCGGAGCCGACTCCTGCGAATGGCCGCGGCGCTGCCGGCGACCGTGAGGCGCTGCGCGGTGGTCAACGATCTCGGGTTCCCGGCCGGCGTGAATGCGGCGCCGCCCGCGGAAGACGGGATCGCGCTCGAACGCGTCATCGAGTCGGACACGGTCGCGCGGCGCGTCGGCGCGTCGCGATGGTCGGAGATCCGATCCGCCTACGGCGTCGGGGACAGATCCACCCTCTCCGACTCCGCATCGACCTTCGCGGCCGTGGAGGGGCTGGTCGCGTCCGGCACCGGCGTCGTTTTCGCTCAGCCGGCGTACACCGGCCGCGCCGACCGGCAGTTCGACACGCACGAGGACGACTCGGGGACGGCGGCGCGGGCCGTGATGGCTCCGATCACGCCCCTGCTCGCGACGTTTCTCGCGCGGTCACTCGCGCTTCCAAAGCGCAACGTCGTCACGCTCCTCGCCGGCGAGTTCAGCCGCACGGTGCCCCAATCCGATCACGAGCCGGGAGGCACGGCGACACTCGTCGGGCCGTACGTGCGAACCGGCACCGCGGGCCCCCAGAATCCGGACGGGTCGCCGCCCGCCGACGCCCCGCCGCCCGACGCCGTGTGGGCCTATGCGGCCGCGGCGCTGCACATCGGAGGGGTCCCGTTCGGCCGGAACCCGCACCCGACGCTGATTCGGACCGCTGTCTGAGACGCGCCGGCGATCTTCCTCGCCAAGCGCTCGGTCTGCACTGGCCGTTCTGATTCGTCGTTCGCCGGAGATCGCGTGGAGGCCGGAGGCGCGCTGCGCTCCCGGCCTCCCTTCGTTTTCGGGTCAGGCCCGGCGCCGAGCGTGCGCGAGGAACATCGCCGCGACCGGAGCGATCGCGTCCTCGGTCATCCAGCGCGAGCGGCCGTTCGCCGCGGAGGCGGCGGCGGCGGCCAGCGGGAGATAGAGGCCGGCGACGAGAAAGCCCGCGAGGAGGGCACGCTCGAGCGCTTCGCCGCGCCGCGCGCCGCGGAGCAGCAGGAAGAATCCGCCGATCGCCGCCGCGGCGAGCAGAACGGACGCGGCGCGCAGGACGAGACGGACGGCGCCCGGGTGCGACTTCAGCGGATGCGGTCCGGCGAGCACGGGCTTCGGCTCCGCGGGCGCCGGCATTGCCTCCGCGAGGATCGCGAACGTCGCGACGAAGGCGTCGTCGGCGAGGATCGTCTTCAGCCGCCTCAAGTAGCCGCGCGCCGCGGCCCCCGGATTCCCCCGGATCCAGCGCAGCGCCTCCTCGCGGGCCGCGTCGTCGATCGCGACGGCGCCGCGCGCGATCACGCCGGGACGCAGGCGCTCGAGGTCGTCGCCCCAGCGGTACCACTCTCCGGTCGCGTGCGCGTTGTTCGCGATGAAGAGTCCGACGCCGCCGACGGAGTGGAACGGCGTGAAGCGGCCGACCGCCTGCGCGTTGCGCATCGCCCAGGGAAGCAGGACCGCGTGCTCGACGGCGAGAATCAGAAGAAGCTGCGCCGCCAGGCTCCGCCAGCGCAGCTTGACCGCGATCGCGCCGGCGAGCCAGACGAGCGGGATCGCCCACAGGATCGCGCGCGTCAGGCACAGGAGTCCCGCGAGTGCGCCGACTGCCGCCGCGACCGAGAGCGACGGCCGGTGCCACGACGCGACGCACGCCCCCAGGAACAGGAACAGCAGCGGCGCCGCGAGGTTCTCGGAGGCGACGAGGTCAGCCATGAGGACCGGGCGCGGAAGGAACGCGACGAGCCCGGCGGTCCACACGCCGGCGGCGTCGCCCCCGAACCGCCGCGCGAGCGCCGACGCGGCGAGCGCCGCCACGGCGAAGAGAGCGACGTTCACGGCCTTGGCCGCGGCGAGCTCGTCGTTCGGCGCGGCGCGGAAGGCGAGCGACAGAAGGATCGGATAGGCGGGGGAGCGTCCGTTGTCGGCGAGGCCGGGCTTCGCCTCGAAGCGGCCGGCCGCGGCGAGGTTCTGCGCGACGCGGAAGAAGCCGTAGAAGTCGGAAACCGGCCGGGTCGGGACCCACAGGATCACGGCGACACGCGCGAGGACGCCGGCGGCGAGGATCGCGGCGAGCGATACGGCGTAGCGGCGCGGAGACATATTAGTGTTCGCTAATATATTCGCGAACCGGTCCGACGCGTAGCATCGGGTGCGGCGCGCGTATAAGATCGGACCGGACCGCCACCGAGGTGTCTCCTGGTCTCTGGCGAATTCCGAACCACCCGCTGGACCGTCGTCCTCACGGCCGCGAAGGACGAGGGAACGGCATCGCGCGACGCGCTGGGAAGCCTGTGCGAGGCGTACTGGTATCCCGTCTACGCGTTCGTGCGCCGGCAGGGCTACGGGGCCGATCAGGCGCGCGACCTCACGCAGGGCTACTTCGCGCGGCTGATCGAGCGCCGCGCGCTCAGGGACGTCCGCCCGGAGCTCGGCCGCTTCCGCTCGTTCCTGCTCGCCTCGGTCCGGCACTTCCTGTCGAACGAGCGCGACCGGGAGACCGCTCGCAAGCGGGCCCCCAGCGACGGGCTCGTCTCGCTCGACGCGGAGGCGGCCGAGGGGCGCTACCTCGCGGAGCCGGCGGACGCGCTGACCCCCGAGACGGTGTTCGAGCGGAAGTGGGCGAGCACGGTCTTCGACCGCACGCTCATCCGCCTTCGGGCCGAGTGGATCGGCGACGAGAAGGCGCGCCGCTTCCGCGCGCTGAGCGGATTTCTCACGGGAGTCGAGCCCGCGGCGTCGTACCGGGAGATCGCGGCGCAGCTCGGAATCTCCGAGGACGCCGTCAAGGTCGGCGTCCACCGCCTCCGCCAGCGCTACGGCGAGCTCCTTCGCGCGGAGATCGCCGAGACGGTCCAGGACCCCGCGGAGGTCGACGACGAGCTCCGGCACCTCCTGGACGTCGGCCGGCGCTGAGCCCGCGCCCGCGCCGGATCGGCCCGTAACCTTCACGCGCCATCGCTTCTTCCTTCACCGAGGCGCCCGGAGCGGCCGGGAGGAGGCGGAGATGATCGAGAAGAGCGGCGGACGGATCGGGAGTTCTCGGTGGTGGCTGCCGGTCGCGGCGTTTCTGGCAGGCATGGCGGTGCACGCCGTCATGGCGGCGCCCCGCACCGAGACGCTCGCGGAGCGGCCCGGGTCGATCGTCACGACGCCCGTGGTCAGCGGGAGCGACGCGCCGCCGGCGCCCGTGATGGCGAACGCCGACAGGGACACCAGCGACATCCAGCTCGACTGACCCGTCGGCGGCCGGGGGAGTGCGGCGCGACGGTCCAGCGGCCCGCGACATATTAGCCAACGCTAATATGTCACGCGGTCGCGCCGTCGCGCGGGGGCGCGCAGGTGGACGCTCAGCGGCTGCGCTCGTCGAGCTCGAGGCGGCCAGAGGGCACGTCGCGGCGCTCCGTGACCCGCCCCGACGGCCAGCGCACCGTGACCCGGTCGGCGGCGGCCGCGTCGCCAAGGCCGAAGTAGAGCTCGCGCGGACCGGACGACAAGAACGAGTAGCCCGCCGACACGAACTGGGTGCGCGAGACGCCGTTCGCGGTCACCGTCACGGCCGCGCCGAGCGCGTCGCGGGTCGAGCGGTGCGGTCCGGGACCGGCCGGGTCTCCGCGGAGAAAGACGACGAGCGTCTTCGCGTGCGAGGGATTGCGGTGGATCCAGAGCTGCGGCGGCTGCAGGAAGCCGGCGGCGAACAGATCGGGCGCGCCGTCGCCGTTCGCGTCGAGCACGACGAGGCCGCGCTGATTCCGCGTCGACTCGAGCCCGGTGACGGCCGCGATCTCGTCGAAGTGGCGCCCGTCGCGGTTTCGATAGAGCCGCTTCGGCGGCCGGCCCCAGAGCGAGTCGTCGCCGAACTCCGCGATCGCCTTGCCCTTCTGGAACTCCTCGAACTTCACCGACATGAGGTTCCAGAAGTCGATCTCGCGCTCGGTCTCGCTCTTGCCGGTCACCATGCCGTTGACGACGAAGAGGTCCGCCCGGCCGTCCAGGTCCGCGTCCACGAAAACGCAGCCCCACGACCACGACGTGTCCCACACGTCCGCCTCGTCGGAGATGCGCTCGAAGCGATTCCCGCCGAGGTTGCGGAAGAGCGACGAGCCGCGCGACAGCGCCTGGAGCCGGCGCCAGACGAGCGGCCGCCCGAGCGAGTACGGAAACGGCGGCATGGGATAGCGCGGATCGGTCAGGAACCAGTTCAGAGGGAACGAGTAGTTGGAGACATAGAAGTCCGGCCGGCCGTCGCCGTCGACGTCGTCCACGGAGACGCCCATGCCGAAGCCCGGATCGAGCACGCCCGCCTTCTTCGCGATGCTCTCGAACGTGCCGTCGCCCTTGTTGTGCAGGTAGGTGTGGTTGCCGAAGTCGTTCGCGATGTAGATGTCGGGCCACCCGTCGCCGTCGAGGTCCGCGCTCTGCACGGCGAGCCCCCACCCGGTGTCGCCGGTTCGGGTCTTCTCGGTCACGTCCGTGAACGTGCCGTTGCCGTTGTTGCGATAGAGCCGGTTCGGAGGCGCGTTGTCCGCGGACATCGTCGGTCCCTCGTTCGGGTGGCCGTAGACGAGCACGTAGAGATCGGGCAGCCCATCGCGGTCGTAGTCGAGCGCGACGGCGGAGGTGCAGTACTCGTTCAGCGCGACGCCGGCCTTCGCGCCGACCTCCTCGAACGTGCCGTCACCCTTGTTGCGGTACAGGAGGTTAGGGCGAAAGAGATACGTGACGTAGAGGTCGGTCCGGCCGTCGTTGTCGTAGTCGAACGCGACGGCCCCGACGGCCTCGCCCTCCTGCCCCGCGACGCCCGCCTGCTTCGCCACGTCCTCGAACGTGCCGTCGCCCTTGTTCCGATAGAGGCGGTTGCCGTCCCCGCCGGGCACGAAGATGTCCTGACGCCCGTCGCCGTCGAAGTCGAGCACCGCGGCGCCGGGCGGCATGTGCTCGCCGGGGATCGGGACGTTCTTCGCCGCGTTCGGAAGGAACGCGACGTGTTTCCGCGTCAGTCCGGCCTTCTCGGACACGTCGTCGTAGAGAGGCGCGCCCGCGGTCGCGGAGAGCCACGTCGCGACGGAGCCGGATTTCACCCTCCACGAAGGCGTGCGCTTCGGTCCCGGCGGCGCCGCGGGTTCCAGGAGGAGCCGCAGCTTGCCGCCCTCCTGCCGGAGCTCGCCGCTCGTGCCGTGCCCGGTCAGAAGAACGTGAAGCAGGATCTCCCGGTCGTCCCCGCGCCGGCGCATGTCGAAGAGCGTCGCCTCGCAGCGACCGAGCCTCGAGAAGCGCGAACGCAGCGCCGACATCGCGCGGAACAGGTCCGCCTCGCCCGACGGCTTCGCGCCGGCCATGGCGGGGGAGGGGGGGCCGCCCGCCCGGTACGTCGCGAGCGCGAGCGGAGCCCGCGAGGCGATCGGAGTCAGTCCCTCCCCCGGCAGGGGGCCGGTCCAGGCGAGCGCCGGATCGACGAGCGAAACCGGGATCGAGCCGGCCTTCCACCCATCGAGCAGCTCCCCGGCGAAGCGCGACGTCCCGTCCGAGTAGTCCTCGAGCGTCGGGTACGGCTCACGGCTCTGCGACGAGCAGGAGGAGAGGAGGAGGAGGACGTTGAAAATGGCGAGAGTTCCCCATCGGAGGTTGAACGCTCGCATCTCCTGAGACTATAGACGGACCAAACGGAATCGCGATACGACGCAAGGAGACCGATCCGATGCACCACCGATTTCCGCGCTGCCTCCCTCTCGTCGCATGTCGTCTCTGACCGAACGCCTGCGGGAGCGGATCGAGCGGGAAGGCCCCGTCTCCTTCGCGGACTTCATGCGCGCGGCCCTCTACGATCCCGAGGACGGCTACTACGCGCGCCGCTCGGCGATCGGCGACGGCGGCGACTTCGTCACCTCGCCGACGGTCTCGCCGGCCTTCGCCGGCGCGGTCGCGCGGATGTTCGCGGTCGACGCGGCGGCCTGGGAGGACGAGGTCGAGCTGGTCGAGGTGGCCTCCGGCTCGGGCCGGTTCCTTGAGGACTTCGCCGGATGGATCGAGCGCCTCGACCCGGAGCTCCGCGACCGGTTGCGCCTGACCGCCGTCGAGGCCGCGGCCCCGCGCCGGGAGGAGCTCGCGGCGCGATCGATCTCACCGGCGCCGCGCGTGCTCGCGTCCGCGAACGAGCTGACCGAGCGCTCCGTCCGGGGCTGGATCTTCTCGAACGAGCTCTACGACGCGCTGCCGACCTTCCGCGTCGTCGGGTCCGAGTCGGGACCGAGGGAGCTGCGTGTCGGCGTCGGCGACCGGCGATTCGTCTGGGTCGAGGCGGCGGCGTCACCGGAGCTCGCACGATACCTCGCCGAGGCGGGCGTGACGCTCGCACCGGGACAGAAGGGCGAGGTCTGCCTCGAGGCGCCCGCGCTCCACCGGCGCCTCGCGCGGTCGCTCGACTCCGGGCGGCTCGTCGCCTTCGACTACGGCCACCCGGCCCGGATCCTCTACCATCCCTTCGCCCGGCCCGAAGGAACGCTCGCCGTCCACTCGCTCGGTCGCCGCGGCGGAGACCCGCTCGACGAGCCCGGCGAGGTCGACCTGACGGCGCACGTGAACTGGGACGCGCTCATGGCGGCCGGAGAGGCGGAGGGACTCCACACGGACCGCATCCAGAGGCAGGGGATGGTCCTTTCCGAGGCCGGCGTGTTCGACTTCGCGCGGAACGAGGCCGAGAAGTGGCGAATCTTCCGGCTGGTCGATCCGGCCGGGATGGGCGAGGAGATCTCGGCGCTCTTTCAGTCGAGAGGGATGGCGCAGGGCGCGACGGCGCTCTGACCTTCGAAGCCTCGCGTGAGCGAGGCCACCGAAGGTCATCCATCCCTCTACTGTCATCCCGAGGAGCGGAGCGACGAGGGATCCCTTTCGGCTCTCGCACCGAGGCTTCGAAAGGGATTCCTCGCTTCGCTCGGAATGACAAAGAAACGCTCGCTCGGTTCGTGACCGATCTTGTTTCCGATTCCCGGGGCGCTCCGATAGAATGCCGCGCCAGTGGGCCACTACTTCCCGGTACTGGTGTTCGCCGTGCTGGCTGCGGCTCTGCCGCTCGGCACGATCTTCGCGGCCCGCATCGTCCAGCGCCAGCATCCCAACCCGGCCAAGCTCGAGCCCTACGAGTGCGGCATCGAGCCGACGACCTCGGCGTTCGACACGCGCTTCTCGGTCCGCTACTTCCTGATCGCAGTCCTGTTCGTCGTCTTCGACGTCGAGACGATCTTCCTCTTCCCCTGGGCGGTGATGTTCAACCGCCTGGGCCTGTTCGGGTTGATCGAGATGCTCGTCTTCATCGTGATCCTGGTCGTGGGCTACTTCTACTGCTGGAAGCGCAAGGCCCTGGACTGGGCCTAAGCGTCAGCCGTCTAAGAGGAGTCGAGCCGCATGGGTCTCGTCGACAACCGCTTCGGGGACAACGTCGTGACGACGACGGTCGACTCGGTCATCAATTGGGCGCGCCGCTCCTCGATCTGGCCGATGCAGTTCGGCCTCGCCTGCTGCGCGATCGAGATGATGGCGGTGATGGACGCCCGTCACGACCTCTCCCGCTTCGGCGCGGAGGTGTTCCGCGGCACGCCGCGGCAGTCGGACCTGATGATCGTCGCCGGCACCGTGGTCGAGAAGATGGCGCCGATCGTCAAGCGGCTCTACGACCAGATGCCGGAGCCCAAGTGGGTCATCGCGATGGGCTCGTGCGCCACGTGCGGCGGCCCCTACAAGACGTATGCCGTGACGCAGGGCGTCGACCGAATCGTGCCGGTGGACGTCTACATCCCCGGCTGTCCGCCGCGTCCCGAGGCGCTCATCTACGGGATCATGGCGCTCCAGAAGAAGATCGACCGGATGAAGGTCATCCGGAAGGCCTCCTGATTGGCGGGCGAAGAGCAGACGCCGGGCGCGGAGAAGCCCAGGGAGGCCGCGAAACCCGTCAAGCGCGAGGCGGCAGACGCCTCCGGCCATCCCTGGGTTCGATCCGTCCGGGCCGCCGTGCCGGACGCGGTCGTCTCCGCGAAGGAGTTCGCCGGCGAGGTCACGGTCACGGTGCAGCGGGAGGCGATCGCGCGCGTGGCCCGGCACCTCAAGGACGGCGAGGACTTCAAGTACTGCGTCGACGTGACGGCGGTGGACTGGAAGACGCGCGCGCCGCGCTTCGACGTCGTCTACCACCTCTACTCCTTCTCGAAGAACGACCGCATCCGCGTGAAGTGCGGCGCGAACGACGGCGAGGAGGTTCCCTCGATCGCCGGCGTCTACCTCACCGCGAACTGGTGCGAGCGCGAGACGTACGACATGTTCGGCATCCCCTTCTCCGGCCACCCGGACCTGCGGCGGATCCTCACCTGGGACGGGTTCAACGGGTTCCCGATGCGGAAGGACTTCCCGCTCGAGGGTATCGATACCGGCGCCGCGATCTATCCGGAGGAGTGGCCCGACGGCGGCGGCCCGCCGAAGAACGACCCCAATCGAAAGGTCGTGTCTTGAGCGTGCTGCGATGAGCAACGAGAAGATCTCCCAGGCCGAGAAGGACGCGGCCCTGCACGTCGCGGAGGGCGTTCGGGCCGCCGCACCGGCCGAGCACACGCTGTTCGACGTCCAGGAGATGGAGCTGAACTTCGGCCCGCAGCATCCGTCGACGCACGGCGTGCTGCGCATCGTGCTCAAGGTCGACGGCGAGAAGATCCTCGAGGCGAAGCCGGACGTCGGCTACCTCCACCGCGGCACCGAGAAGCTCTTCGAGACCGAGACGTATCCCATGGGGATCCCGCACACGGACCGCATGGACTACATCGCGGCCGCGACGAACAACCACGCGTTCTGCCTCGCGGTCGAGAAGCTCCTCGGCGTCGAGATCCCGCGGCGCGCGCAGCTCATCCGGGTCATCCTGGACGAGCTCCAGCGGCTCTCCTCGCATCTCGTGTGGCTCGGCACCTCCGGCATCGACCTCGGCGCCGTGACGCCTTTCTGGTACGCCTTCCGCGAGCGCGAGCAGATCCTCGACTTCTTCGAGGAGTACTGCGGCGCGCGGCTGACGCTCCACTGCATGCGGATCGGCGGCCTTCCCTTCGACCTGACGCCGGGCTGGACCGACCGCGTCTCGGAGTTCATCTCGGACCTGCCGGCGCGCATCGACGACTACGAGCAGCTGCTCACGGACAACCGCATCTGGAAGCGGCGGACGGTCGGCGTCGGAGTCATCTCCGGCGAGGAGTGCATCGAGTGGGGCCTGACGGGTCCCATCCTGCGCGGCTCGGGCGTCGAGTGGGACCTGCGCCGCGCGAAGCCCTACGAGTGCTACGACGAGCTCGACTTCGTCGTCCCGACGCGCCAGAACGGCGACACGTACGACCGCTACGTCGTGCGCGTCCAGGAGATGCGCCAGAGCGCGCGGATCATCCGGCAGTGCCTCGAGCGCCTCGAGCCGGGCGACATCCGCGGCAAGGTTCCGCGGGTCATCAAGCCCGTCGCCGAGGAGGTCTACGCGTCGATCGAGTCGCCGAAGGGCGAGCTCGGCTTCTATTGCGTCTCGAACGGCTCGAACAAGCCGTACCGCATGCACTGCCGGCCGCCATCCTTCATCAACCTCCAGGCGCTGCCGCGGCTGGCGAAGGGACACCTGGTCTCGGACCTCGTCGCGCTGATCGGCACGATCGACATCGTGCTCGGCGAAGTGGATCGCTGAGATGAATCTGCCTCCCGAGTTCTGGACCTACCTGAAGGTCGTCCTCCTCGTGGCGACCGTGCCGGCGATCGTCGGCTTCGTGATCGTTCTCGCGGAGCGGCGGATCATGGGCTTCATGCAGGCGCGCCTCGGCCCGAACCGGGTCGGCCCGCAGGGCACTCTCCAGGGCCTCGCCGACCTGGTCAAGCTCGTCACCAAGGAAGACATCACGCCGTCCCGCGCGGAGCGCGTCGTGCACTTCCTCTCGCCGGTGCTCGCGGTCATCCCGGCGCTGACGGCTCTCGCGGTGATCCCGTTCGGCCCGCCGATCAAGATCGGAAAGCAGCTCGTTCCGCTGTGGGTCGCCGACCTGAACATCGGGCTGCTGTTCCTGCTCGCGATCACGTCGATCGGCGTGTACGGGATCATCCTCGGCGGCTGGAGCTCGAACAACAAGTACTCGCTGCTCGGAGGCCTGCGCTCGGCCGCGCAGCTCGTGTCCTACGAGGTCCCGATGGGCCTCTCGCTCGTCGCGGTGCTCCTGATGACGCGCTCGCTCTCGCTCGTGGAGATCGTCCGGCGCCAGGAGTCGACGCACCTCTGGTTCGTGTTCCCGGGGCTCATCGCCTTCTTCGTCTACTTCGTCTCGGGCATCGCGGAGACGAACCGCAACCCCTTCGACCTGCCCGAGGCGGAGTCCGAGCTCGTGTCCGGCTTCAACACGGAGTACTCGGGCGTGAAGTTCGCCTTCTTCTTCCTGGGCGAGTACACGGGGATGATCGTCATCTCCTGCATCGCCGTGACCGTCTTCTTCGGCGGCTGGCTGGCTCCGTTCCCGCACGTGAAGCCGCTCGCGTTCCTGGGCCTGGTCCCGGGCGTGGTGTGGTTCCTGGCGAAGGTCGGCTTTTTCATCTTCTGCTACATCTGGTTCCGCTCGACCTTTCCGCGCTACCGCTTCGACCAGCTCATGGCGCTCGGCTGGAAGTGGCTGATCCCGATCTCGCTCGCGAACATCCTCGTCGTCGCGTTCGCGATCCTGCTGACGCCGGGCCGCACCAACGGGCTCGTGTTCCTGTCGTGGGTGTTCGGCGGGCTCTTCGTCGTCATGTTCCTGCTCTCGCGGCTGCGGCGCGCGCTGACGCGGCGCGACCGGCTCGCCGCCGGCGGACCGGCCGAGGCGGGGGCGGAGGTCTAGCGGCATGGCATTGAAGCGCTGGCTCGACCGCATCACCCTGCTCGACCTCTTCGACGGGCTGTCCGTCACGGGGCGGCACCTCTTCAAGAAGAAGGTGACGATCGAGTACCCCGAGCAGAAGACACCCGTCTACCCCCGCTTCCGCGGCCGCCACAAGCTCCACCGGTTCGAGGACACGGGGCTCGAGAAGTGCGTCGGCTGCTC
>DATBBK010000045.1:0-1765 GCA_036271035.1 Thermoanaerobaculia bacterium
CGTCCAGTTCGCGCCGCCGTCCGTGGACCGGAAGACCGCCTGCTCCGTCGCGGCGTAGACGACGCCGCTGGTGGCGGAATCGCCCGCGAGCGCATAGATGACCTGCGCCGGCATGCTCGCGACCTTCGACCACGATCCCGCCGAGTCGGTCGAGCGGTACAGGCCCTGGTAGGTGCCGGCCAGGAACGCCGCTCCGGCGCCCGGCGGGATGAGGAGCGACGCGACCGGCGACGGCGGGTTGGTCGGCAGCCCGCCCGAGACGGACGTCCACGTCGTGCCCTCGTCTGTGCTCTTGAAGATCCCGCCCGTGGCGCCGACGTAGAAAGCCTCCGGGCCGCCGCTCGTGACGACGACGTCGAGCACCGAGTTCTGCGTCAGCCCGGAGACCTGCGTCCACGTGAGTCCTCCGTCCACGCTCTGGAGCAGGCCGTCGCCGACGGTGCCCTCGAGGATGCGCGGCTGGGCGTCCATCGTGTCGACGGCGATCGCGTTCACGGTGACGCCGGTCAGGCCGTTGTGGAGGATGTGGAAGACCTGGCCGTCGAAGAGACCGACCGCGCCGGAGTCGAACGGGAGTTGGCCGAAGCCGGTGAAGAGATGCGCCGGCGATCCGGACCCGAGCGCGAGCGCGTTGACCCATGCCGTGCCCGGGATGTGGACCCACTGCTGCGTGCCCGCGGGCAGGACGTACGCGCCTCCCATGTTCGCGAGGTAGGCGTTCTCTGCGCCGTCGATGACGACCGCGTCGACCGAGGTGAATCCGGGCAACGCGACCCAGAGATCGCCGCCGTCGCCGGTGCTGTAGACGGTGTCGTTCACGGTGCCGGCGAGGGCGACGAGCGCGTTCTTCGGATCCACGGCGAGCGAGCTGACGTGCAGATTGAGCATGCCGCTGTTCTTCGACGTGAAGGTCGCGCCCGAGTCGACGCTCAGATAGACGCCGTTCTGCAGTGTCCCGAGGTACACGGTCGTGTGCGCCGTCGGCGCGACCGCGATCGCGGTCGGCTGCTGCGCGTTGAGCGACGCGGCGATCGGCGTCCACGAGGCCCCGCCGTCCGCGCTCCGCCCGGTCCAACCCGCGGGGCTGACCGCGTACGCGATCGTCCCGTCTGCCGGATCGAAGACGACGTTCTGAATCGCGACGCCCGGCGATCCGGCCGCCAGCGACCACGTCGTGCCGCCGTCGGCGCTGCGGTAGAGCCCGCTCTGCGCGCCGGCGATGACGACGCTCGCGCTCGTCGGCGAGACCGCGAGCGCCGTGATCGCGAGGTCGGGCAGCGTGGCGCTCACGTTGCGAAAGCTCTGTCCGCCGTCGTCGCTGCGGAAGACGCCTCCCTGCTGAACGCCGGCGTAGACCAACTCCGGCGTGGACGGGAAAACGGCGATCGCGACGACGACGCCTCCGTAAGGACCGACGGGATTCCAGAACGAGCCGGACGGCGCGACGGCGAGCGCGGGTTTCGCGGCGACGAGAACGATGGCGAGAGACGCGGAGAAAAGGATTTTGCGCACGCCTGGATTGTATGGGAGAGGAGAGCGCGAGCTCGCGCCCTCGATCGGAGACATTGTTCTCCGTTCGCGGACAGCGTCGCCTCCGATTCGTGGGATTCTCTGGGTGTCTCGCAGGCACCCGGTTTGCTCGCCGGTGCCCCGGCCCCCCCGGCAGCTCGGAGCAGCAGGACGGAGGCGCGATGAAGAGGTCCCTCGGGTTCGCCGCCGCCGCCGCGATCGCCGCGGCTGCGACCGGAGTCTCGCGCGCGCAACA
>DATBBK010000046.1:0-20250 GCA_036271035.1 Thermoanaerobaculia bacterium
AGCCGTGGACCGCTCCGGCAGACTGGAGAGGCTTTCGGAAAACTTCGCCTCGGCAGAGGGCCTCTCCTGGTCGCCAGATGGCGTGGTCTGGTTCACCGCGAGCCGCGTCGGTCTCAATCGCTCGCTCGCGTCGATCGATCGCGGTGGAAGGGTGCGACAGCGCATTCCCGTTCCCGGATCGCTGACGCTGCACGACATCTCGCGGGACGGACGGCTCCTCGCGACCCGCGACACGCTGCGGACGGAGATCTTCGCGCTCACGCCCGGCGAGTCCACCGCGCGTGATCTCTCCTGGTTCGACTACGGAACGCCCGCGGCGATCTCGGCGGACGGCCGGCAGATTCTCTTCTCTGAGACCGGCGAGGGAGGGGGAGCGGGCTACTCGGTGTACGTCCGACGAACGGACGGTTCGCCGGCCATCCGGCTGGGCGACGGACTCGCCCAGGATCTCTCTCCCGACGGCGCATGGGCGCTCGCCATCGTCCATCCCGCCGCGGATCCGCAGCTCGTGGCATACCCGACCGGAGTGGGCGAAGCGAGGACGTTCCCGAAACAGGGGCTCCGCCTCTATCGCGCGAAGTGGATGCCGGACGGGAAGCAGGCTCTCGTTACGGCGAGCGAGCCGGGACGCCGTCAGCGGCTCTACCTCTGGAACCTTGTCGAGGGCGGCAAGCCCCGGGCGGTGGTCCCCGAGGGCTACACCGGCGGGTGGATCGTCTCGCCGGACGGCAAGTGGACCGTGGTCGCGGGACCCGATCAGAGCTATCTCTATCCGCTGTCCGGAGGAGGCCCGACGACCATTCCCGGACTCGAACCGGACGACGCCGTCGACCAGTGGAGCAAGGATGGCCGCTTCCTGTATGTCCATCGCCCGGGCGAGCTGCCGGCGCGAGTCTTTCGCCTCGAGCTCTCGACCGGACGAAAGATCCCGTGGCGGACGCTCATGCCGGCCGACTCGGCGGGCGTTCCCGAGGTTCGCCCGCTCCCCATGCCGGACGGCGACGGCTACGTCTACAGCTGCGACCGAACGCTCTCGGAGCTCTACCTGCTCGACGGGCTGAAGTGAGGCGTGGCTTCCCGACGCGAGGCTCGCGGGGGCGTATAGTTCCGTCCGAGGAGAACCGGACATGAAGACGGCAATGGCCCTGCTGTTGGTTCTCGGCGTGGCCCTGCCGGCCGCAGGCATGGCGCAGGAGTCGGCGGCGCAACAGCCACCGAAGCAGGACACGCGACTCGCGAAGCCGCCCGCGAAGGTAGGTGGTCCGACTCAAAAGCAGAGCTCGGAGCGGTCGAGGCACAAGGCGGCGCAGGTTCCGAGTCAGGTCTCCGCCGGCAATCCCACGGCCGCGGCTCAGAAACGGGAGGCGCGGACCGCCGACGGCCCCGCCTCGAACGACGAGGCGACCGACAACGTCTCGAAGAAAACGAACGTCAAGAAGAAGAAGACGGCCGACCCGCCGCCCGACGACAAGGCCAAGCCCCAGTCGTAAGGACCATCAGGGTCGGAGCCCGACCCGAAGTCCCTCCCGTCAGAACGTGACCTTCAGCCCGAAGCGCAGGAGCCTCGGGCCGATGCGCTGGCTGACCTTGCGGTAGTCGGGGTTGTCCGAGCACGGCGCCGCGGACGAAGCGGGGCAATCACCGACGCCGGGCTCGACGCCGGCCTGTCCGTAGAACGGGCTGGCGGGGTCGGTGACGAACGAGGCGTTTTGATTGAACGCCTGTACGACGTTGTTCGGCGTCTGCCGATTGAGCAGGTTGAACCCGTAGAGCGCCGGCGTGATTGTCACGGCCCCGACGTCCAGATCGTAGGCGAGCGAAAGGTTCATCTCGTAGTCGGTGGGCAGGCGGCCTGCCGATCCGCGTTGGACGAGATTGAGCGCCGACGTATAGAAATTGTTGAACCAGCCGAGCTCGCTGGTCGGCCGGCCGCTCCGCACGTAGAAGCCGATGCCCGTCGACAGGCCGAACGGCGCTTCGTAGACCGCGTCGAGGCGCGCCTGGAGGGGTCGATCCAGCTCGAGCCGTCCGAACGCGTTATCCGTGAACTGGTAGTAGTCGTAGTCGGCATTGATCCCGGGGTTCGTCTCGCCCGTGGTCTCCATGACGACGCCCGAGAAGTTGCCCGTAAGCGAGGAGTACAGGAGGGACGCCTGCGCCCACAGGCCGTTCGAGAACTGCTCGCGCGCCAGCAGCTCGATGCCGCGGAAGAAGCGACGGGAGGGTCCGATCGGCTGGCCCGGGAGCCCGCAGGTCCCCGCGTTCGGGTCGGTCGGGTTTCCCGAGCCGTCGCACGACGGGTAGCCGCCCGACGCCGCCGGGCCTGAACCGCCGGGATTGAAGATGGAGCACGTGGCGGGCGCGACGTTGTAATCGAGATCGCAGCGGTCCTCGAGGCCGCGCCCGAGCGCTCGATAGGTTCCTTTCAGGCTCACGGTGAGGCTCGGATTGAGGGCCATCTCGACCCCCAGAGTGGCCTCGTCCTGGTAGGACGCCCTCGTCCCCGGGTCCACGGGCTCTCCGTCCGCGTTCCCGCGCTGGAAGATTTCGCGCCGGGGCGCGTGCGGGTCCTGTGCGGTCGAGCTCGGATCGTAGTTGAAGGTCTGGACCTGGGAGTTTGCCGTGAAAACGCGAATATTCAGGTCCGTGGGAAGGGCATAGTAGAAGCGGCCGACCGATCCGAAGACCTTCGACGAGCCGTTGCCCATGAAGTCCCACGCGAAGCCGAGCCGGGGCGCCCACTGATTCGTCAGGGAGAACGCCCCGAAAGGGCCGGTGGCGGGGTCGTCGCCGTGATAGCCCTCGGTGTCGTAGCGAACGCCGAGGTTGACGGTCAGCGCGGGGACGACGGTCCACTGGCCCTGCAGGAACGCGCTGTGGCGGCCGGTGAAGGCCGAGAACGGGGCGGAATCGGCGGTCCGGTAGTCGCTCTGCGTGCCGATCGCAATGGACTCGTGTTGATAGAAGACCTGGACCGTGTTGCCCTGGGAATTCGTATAGAACGGCGCGCGTGAGGGGTCGCAGATGCTGGCGCCGAACTGCTGGCAGGGGCGAATCCGAAGGCGCTGGCCGCCGGTGTAGTAGGTCGCGCCGGAGGTTGTGTCGCGGGTGTAGTCGCCGCCTATCTTGAGATCCAAGCTTTCGATGGTGGCCGAGAGGGCGCCAGCGTAGGTCTCCCGCCGGGAGCGGTTGTTGCTCGTGGGACCCAGCACGAGGCCGAATCCTCCCGTCTTCTGATAGCTCACGCCCGAGTCGGAGATCGTGTAGTCCAGGATGCTCGGAATGCTGGACCCCATCGGGATCGTGACGCTCCGTTCGGAATGGCGCGCGTACTGGAACGTGAACAGGCCGAACGAGCCGATGAGCTGATTCAGGCGTGCTCCGTAGTCCGGCCCGCCCGTATCGAGGCGGCCGGCATAGGTCGTCGGGTCGAGGGACGTCGGTGTCGGACCGATCAGGTTGAGCTGTGTCTGCGCGTCGGAGAACGAAGTGGCGACGATCGTCATGCTGCTCAGCGGGTGCAGCGTGAGCTTTCCCGAGTACCTGTTCTGAAAAGTGTCCCTGGGGAATTGGCTTCCGAACGTCGCGCGGTCGTTGGGATCGAGAGCCTCCAGGGTCTGGTTGGTCTGGACGCGGTTGTAGGAGGCGAAGAACCAGGCCCGGTCCTTCAGGAGGAAGCCGCCGAGGTCGAGCCCGAACTCCTGGCGCACGTCTTTCGAATAGGCGTAGTTGAGAAACTGCGCGTCACCCGTCTGCGAGTACGGTGGAGTGGAATAGTTCGCGGGTTTACCGGACGCGGGCTCGGCGCGCATTCCGGTGTCGTTGTAGTAGCCGAACGCGCCTCCGTGGAATTCGTCGCCGCCCGACTTGGTGATCACGTTGATCACGGCGCCGGTGTTGCGGCCGTACTCCGCCTGGTAGCCGCCCGTCTTCACCTCGAGCTCCTCGACGAACTCGTTGTTGATGTCCTTGCCCTCGGTGCCCTTCACGACGCTCGTCGTGTTGATCCCATCGATCAGAAACAGGTTCTCCGCGGACGTCGCGCCATACACCGAAATCGCGAGGGCGCTTGCCGGAGTCTCCCCGGCGTCCGCCTGGGTCCCGGGCTGCACGAAGACTCCGTCGGCATAGTTGCGGCCGATCGGGAGCCTGTCGAGGATACGCGCGGGGTAGCGGGAACCCGTCGCCGTCGACGTTGCGTCGACGAGGGGAGCGACGCCGAAGACGGTCACCTCCGCGCTCGCCCGCAGCGTCAGCCGGAGATCGATCGTCGCTGTCGCGTCGGTGCCCACGACGGCGGTCGTCTGGACGACTGCGAGCCCGGCCAGGCTCGCGGAGATCGTGTACGCGCCCGTCGGAACACCGAGGAACCGGTACGTTCCGTCGACGGACGTGACAGCCGAGCGCCGGCCCTGCAGCCGCGGTCCCGAGAGCTCGACGAGGACCCCGGGCACGGCGGCATTGCTCTCGTCCCAGATCGTCCCCGCGATCTTGCCCGTCGTCTGAGAGGCGGCCGAAATCGGAATGAGGAGCCCGACGCCGACGATCAAAGCGGCAATGTGCCGTAGGCCGGCAGGTCGACGGGGCGCCGTTTCGGCTCGCACCTCGCCTCGTGTCTCCTTTCGAGCTGGAGGCTCGCGTCTCGGGAAATATGACTCCTTAATCTGTCGGGGGCAAGGGCGGCCGCGCAGGCAAGGTGAAGCGTCGGACTCTGTGAATGTGCCCCATCCCTCGAGCGTGGGACTCCGCTCCAGCGCAAGCCCGCCCGGGGAGGGCACGTCGGGCGGACGACGCCCTGGCCTTAGACGCTAGCCGCCGTCCTGACCCGGGCCCGGCGGCCGTCGCCGCGGCCATCGCGCGTGAGACCGCAGCGCGCCTCCCGCACGGAGCGCGCGGTCGGTCAGGCTGCCCGGACGGATCCGCATCGATGCCCGGTCGATGTCGCCGATCGGGACCTCCAGCGTCATGTCGAGCCCCGCGGACTTCGACACGCCCAGCTTCTGGCTCGCGTAGACGCTCCGATGTCCGACGATGAGGAAGGCGGTGCCGGCGCAGAGCGCCGCGTAGACGCCGATCGATCCCGGCAACAGCTCCATCCCCATGACCGCGGCCGCGATCGGCGTGTTGGCGGCGGCGGCGAGCACGGCCACGAAGCCGAAGGCCGCGAAGAGGCCCGTCGGCAGGCCCAGGAGCCGCGCGAGCGCGACGCCGCCGGTGGTGCCGATGAAGAAGATCGGCGTCACGATCCCGCCGCTGCCGCCCGTCTCCAGCGTGATCGAGGTCGCGATGATCTTGAACAGAAACGCGAGCGTCGCGACGGCCGCGGCGCCCGCGAGAGCCGCCGAAATCGTGGCCGTGCCGAGCCCCGTGTAG
This sequence comes from Thermoanaerobaculia bacterium, assembly GCA_036271035.1. GTDB lineage: Bacteria > Acidobacteriota > Thermoanaerobaculia > UBA5066 > Gp7-AA6 > DAHUXD01. The sequence goes on from DATBBK010000046.1 coordinate 5,374, forward strand.
GCGTCGCCGGCTGCGGCGTAGAAGGCCGCGAGCGCGGCGCCGCCGCCCGCGGCGAGCAGGTACGGATGGCGCTCGAATCGGCGGGCGGCCTTGTCGACGGCGCGCATCGTCTCGATGAGGAGGAGAGCCATCAGTCCGAACGCGGCGCCGAAGAGAAGCGCGAGGCCGATCAGAGTCGTGTGGCCGAGGTGTCCGAGGCTCTCGTGCAGCGCCGGCACGGGCGGCGGCACGCCGCACACGAGGTGTCCGACGATTCCCGCGACCAGGCATGGGAACAGGACGTCGTATTCGATCCGCCCGAGATAGAGCACCTCGATGCCGAAGAGCGCGCCGGAGACGGGCGTGCCGAACACCGACGCGAATCCCGCTCCGATGCCGCAGATCACGAGGCGCCGCCGGTCCGCGTCGCTCAGCCGCAGCAGGTCGGCGAAGAGGCTCGTGATCGCCGCCCCGATCTGCGCGCACGGCCCCTCCTTGCCGACCGAGCCGCCGAAGGCGAGCGTGACGACCGTCGCGAGGAGCTTGACCGGCGCGACTCTCCAATCGACCTTCCCGGAGCGCTGGTGCACCGCGGCGATGACCGCCTCCGTGCCGTGGCCCCTCGCGTCCGGAGCAAACCGCCGTATGAGCCAGACGCTGAGCGGCAACGCGGCGACGAGAAGGACGTAGGGCGGCAGCGGCCCGAGCGGGAGCCGGGATACCCACCGGCCCGAGGCGTCGAGCGACCAGAGGAAGGCGCGGGTGCCGAGCCCGACGCACACTCCGGCCGCGGCGCCGAGCAGCGCCCACTTGAGCGTGCTGATCAGGAGCGCCGTGTGCTCGGCGTACCAGCGGCTCTCGTCGGCGAGCTGGGGCGTCGCGGCCGGCTCATCGGGGCCGGCGCCGGGACCGGGACCGGGACCGCCGGCCGGATCGGTCATCGGGTCTTCGCCGGCGGGCGGCGGCCCGAGAGGGCCCTCGAGAGGCGGTCGAACTGCCGCGCGTGCGCCGCGACGAGCCGGGCGAGGATGCGATCGCCGCGCTCGGTGAGGACGACACGCACGCGGCGGCGGTCGTCGGTGTCGGCGTGGCGCCGGACCAGGCCCGCGCGGGCCGAACGGTCGACGAGCCCCACCGCGCTCTGATGCTGGATCTGCAGCCGGTCGGCGAGATCCGCGATCGACGGCGGGGGACCCGGGAAGCCGCGGATGAACAGCATCAGCTGGTACTGGTTCGGCGAGATGCGTACGCCTCGCGCCTGGGCCTCGGAGAATCGGAGGAACCTCCGGAGCGCGTGCCGGAACCGGGCCAAGCGGGCGTAATCGGTCTCGCGCGGCGCGCGCGCTCCACCGGCGGGACGCGCCGACTTCGACTTCTTCGAGGCGGATCCGGCGGGAAGACCCGTCGGTCTCACCGGCCGCGCCCCGCGCACACGAACTTCATCCGTCGCGCCATCCTCCCGCCTCTCACGCGGAGGCTAGCACAGCGCCGATTTCGGAAATATATCGTATTGCGAGATAGTTCCCGAAACGGGAGGAATCGAAATGCATCGCAATGCGATATTCGTAGGATTGACTGCCAGCTTGCTCGTCGTCGCCCCGATCGCCTGCAAGAAGAAGCCGCCGACCACGGCGGCGGACCATGCCCCGGCGGCGACGTCCGGATCGGCGCCGGTCGACGTCAAGCCGCCCGCCGCGACGGCGCCCCGAACCGACCAGACCCAGGACGTGCTCTCGGAGGACCTGGCCACCCTGAACAAGAAGGGCTACCTGCACGACGCGTACTTCGACTACGACGCGTCCTCCCTCCGCGACGACGCGCGGACGGCCCTGTCGACGGACGCGCAGTGGTTGAAGAAGTACCCCTCGATGAAGATCCTGCTCGAGGGGCACTGCGACGACCGAGGCACGGAGGCGTACAACCTCTCGCTCGGCGAGCGGCGGGCGAACGCGACCCGTGAGTACCTCGACTCGCTGGGAATCGCTCCGAGCCGGGTCGAGACGGTCTCGTACGGCAAGGAGAAGCCCTTCTGCGAGGACGAGACGGACGTGTGCCGCCAGGACAACCGGCGGGCTCACTTCCTGGTGGTGGCGAAATAGCGAAACGGACGCCTGGCTCCGCGCGGCCGGCGCCCCCGGTCGGCCGCGCGGGATTCCGTCAGGAACCGCCCTCGAACGAGTAGCCGGTCCCGATCGTCGGACCCGAGAATCGGCCGTGGTTCAGGTCGTACTGAACGCCGATCTGCGTGTACGGGATCCGGAGCACGTCGAAGAGGAAGTAGGCGATCTTGCCCCACCACCGCTCGCGGGGAACTCCCGCGGCCTGCAGGATCTCGACGAAATTCACACCGACGAACGCCCCGATCAGCCGCTCGCGCTGGTCCGGCGCCGCGTACGGATACCCGCGCGACGAGTACGTCGTCGAGAACAGCAGGTAGCGCGCGAGCCCGGGATCGAAGCCCGCACGCCGCCCGAGCGCCGCGAAACGGAGGTCCGCCGAGTAGATCTCGCGGCTGTAGTCCTTGCCGAAGCCGCCGTAGGGACAGCACTCGGGATGCGGGGCCGGGACGAGGCCCGCCGAGAATCCGATCATGTCGTCGAGGCCGTAGTGAGCGAGCCCGAGGTGTGTGGCGGCCCCGAGGCTGTCGAAGAGGAGGTCCTCGTACGAGAAGCCGTAGCGCCCGCGCCCGTCACCGAGCTCGGTCACGAAGCCCGAGAAGATCGAGACGCCGCTTCCGAGCAGGAGCGAGTCGGAGGGCGAGAGGCCGAGCTCGCCGTACACGCGGGAGAGCAGCTTCGCCACGATGAAGTACGAGACGAAGTGCGACGCCTTGTCGGCGCCGCCCGCATAGGTGTGCTGCCCGATGTAGCCCTCGTTGGTGAAGTGGAACGGCTGGCTCGGGCCGTCCGAGAAGGAGTTGTAGGCGGATCCGGCGATGGTGACCCCGGTGACGAGGGCGGCCCATCCGAACCTGGGACGCTTCACCGGAGGCTCGGCGGGCGCGTCGCTTCCGTTCCCTGCGGCGTCGGAGCCGCTGCCGGCGGCGCCGGTTTCGTCGTCGGCCGCCGCGCCCATTCGGTCGTCGAGCGCGGGCCCGGCCGAGAGGAAGGATGGCGGCGACTGCGCCGCCGCGCCTCGCGGCGATCCCAGGCCGAGGCCGAGGCCCAGCGCGAGCGCGATGGCGGAGGCTGCGGCGCGCGGCCGCCGCTTCGACCCGGGGGCGCTCACCGGGCGTCGAGCCCGGCCGCCGCGATGACGTCCTGCTCCGCGAGCTTCGTCGACTCGAGCTGGTGAATGCGGAGGATCTGGATCTCCTTGAGCGAGCGAGTCGCGTCCAGCAGCTCCAGGATGCCGGCCTGTCCCTCGCGGTAGGCGTCCTCCGCCATCCGCCGCAGCGTCGGCGCGCGCTGTTCGATCTCCGTCTCGATCACGCCGAGCGCCCGCCGGCGCCCCGCGAGCGTTTCGGCCGCGCGCTCCAGATCGGCGCGCGCCCGCGCGGTCTCCGCCTGGACGTGTCGCGTCTCCACGTCGAGCTGCGCGCGGGCGCGCGCGACCGCGCCCTGATTGCGGTCGAAGAGCGGCAGCGGGAGCGTGAGGCCGAAGACGGCGGACGTCCCGCGCACGTCCTGCGTGAGCTGCGCGCCGCCGTTCAGCGTCGGCACGGGAAGGCCGTCCCGCTCCGCGGACGCGAGGGCGGCCGCCGCCGCGCTCTGGCGCCGCATCGCCGCCGCGAGCGCGGGGAGCTTCGACCTCGCGCTCTCCCAGAGCGCGTTCCCGTCGGCGGGGACGTCGGACCGCTCGAGCGAGCCGTCCGCCTGCGGACGCCAGCCCGGGAATCCGAGCAGTGCGGCGAGCCGTCCCGACGCATCCCCGACTTCCGTCGCCGCGTTGAGCGCGTCGACGCGCAGCGACAGCCGCTCGGTCTCGACGCGGAGGACGTCGTACTGGCTGCGGTCGCCGGCCGCCGCGCGCCCGCGGACGATGCGCTCGATCTCTAACAGCTCGGACAGGCTCCGTTCCAGCAGGTGCGCCTCCTCCTGGCGCGCGAGCAGTGAGACGAACGCCTGTCGCGCCTGAAGCCGCCGCTCCGCGATCGCCGCGACGGCGCGCGCCTGTTCGGCGTCGACGCCCCTGTCGGCCGCCTCGCGGCGCGCGCCGCGCTGGCCGAAGAGCAGCAGCGGCTGGTTCAGGACGAACTGCTGCTCGAGCTCGGCTCCGGTGCTCGAGCCCTCGACGAGCTTCACGCCCGAGTAGTCGAGGACGGGATTGGGGAGCGTGCCGGCCGTGATCCGCTCGGCGGCCGCGACGTCGACCGTCGCGAGCTCCGCGAGCGTCGCCGGGCTGCGCGTCTCGAGCAGCTCGAGCACGGTGTCGAGCGACACCGTGGCCGGTAGCGCGCCAGGACCGTCCGGCGCGGCACGCAGCGGATCGGCGGAAGCGAGCCACGCGACGCACCCGATGGCGAGCGCGGCGGCGGTGAGAGTGCCGGAGCGACGGCTCACGAGTCGAGGACGCCGGTCTCGTCCCACGCGAACGTGGACGCGGAGGCCGCGGACGGGATGCGCCGAACGACGAGCGTGTACAGCACGGGCAGCCCGAGGAGGGTGACCGCGACCGCGCTGAACAGCCCGCCGATGATCACGATGGCGAACGGCCGCTGCGTCTCGCTCCCGACTCCGGTCGAGAGAGCCGCCGGCATCAGGCCGAGGATCGCGAGCACGGCGGTCATCAGCACGACGCGGAAGCGATCCGCCGCCCCGTGGATGACGGCCTCGATCGCGTCCTCTCCGCGGCGCCGCCTCTCGTCGACGGCGCTGATGACCAGGAGCGACGCGAGCGTCGCCTGCCCGAGCAGCGCGATGAATCCGACCGCCGCGCTGACCGAGAGCGGGATCCTCGTCGCGATCAGCGCGAGGACGCCTCCGGTCAGCGCGAAGGGAGCGGCGGCGAGGACGGCCGCGGCGCTAGGGAGCGAGCCCAGCGCGGCGTAGAGGAGGACCAGCACGACGAGCGCCGACAGCGGAACGATCACGCCGAGCCGCGCCATCGCGCGGCGCTGGTTCTCGAACTCGCCGCCCCATACCAGGTAGTGGCCGGGCGGGACGGTCACGTTCCGTGCGACGGCCGCCATCGCGTCCCTGATCACGGAGCCCATGTCCCGCCCCTCGACGTTGAACTTGAGCGCCATGAACCGGCTGTTCTCCTCGCGGAGGATGTAGCCCCAGCCGCCGGTCCGCTCGATCCGCGCGATCTCGCGAAGCGGCACGCGCGCCCCGCCGACGGCCGGCACGAGGATCGAGCCGATGCGCGTCTCGTCGTCGCGCTCGGCGAGCGGCAGGATGACGCGCACCGGAACCGACCGCTCGTCCTGCCACAGCTCAGTGATGACGCGCCCGCCGAGCGCCGTCTCGACGACGTCCTGCGCGGCGCCCACGGTGATTCCCGCGCGGGCGAGTGCGGCGCGATCGAGGACGATCTGGAGCTCTGGGACCGTCGACTCGCGGTAGAGACCCAGGTCCACGACGCCGGGGACCGACCTCAGCGAGGCGATCGCGTGCTCGAGCGTGTCCTTCATGCGGTCGAGATCCGGGCCGAAGATCTTGAGCACGACCTGCCCGCGGACGCCCGCGACGGTCTCCTCGATGCGGTCGCGGATCGGCTGCGAGAAGTTGAGGCTGACCCCGGGCACCTCCGACAGCGACGCGCGCATCGCCTCGATGAGGCGATCGCGGCTCCAGCCCTCGCGCCACTGGTCCCGCGGGAGCAGGTGGACGAAGGTCTGGCCGAGGTTGACGCCCTCGTTGTCGGTGCCGTCCTCCGGGCGCCCTTGTTTGCTGAGCACGCTCTCGACCTCGGGGAAGGCGAGCAGGCGACGGCGCTGCTCCAGCAGGATGTCGCCGCCCTTCTCGAGCGAGATGCTCGGCGGCATCTCGCTGTAGACGACGAGGTCGCCCTCGTCGAGCTGGGGCAGGAACTCGGTTCCGGTGCGGGTCGCCAGCGCGGCCGTCGCGCCGGCGAGGACGAGCAGGCCGGCGATCGCCAGCCGCTTACGCGCGAGCAGGGCGCGGAGGGTGCGCGCATAAGCGGCGCGGCCCCGCGCGACGAGCGCGGGCTCGTGGACTCGCGCGTCGGGCGGCCTCAAGACGATCGCGCAGAGCGCGGGGATCGCGGTCAGCGCCAGCACCAGGGCGCCGACGAGCGCGAAGCTGTAGGTCATCGCGAGCGGGCGGAAGATGCGGCCCTCCACGCGCTCGAGCGTGAAGACCGGGATGAGCGCGGCGACGATGATGGCCATCGAGAAGAAGGTCGGCCGCGCCACGGAGAGGGCGGCGCGGGCGATCACGCGGAGCAGCCCGTCGCGGCTCTCGGGTGGGCGCGCCGCGGCCTCGTGCAGCACGCTCTCGACGAGCACGACGGCGCCGTCGACGAGGATTCCGAAGTCGATCGCGCCCATCGAGATGAGGTTCGCCGGAAGGCCGATCGCGTGCAGCCCGATGAAGGCGCCCAGCAGCGCGAGCGGGATGACGGACGCGACGATGAGCGACGCGCGGAGGCTGCGCAGGAACAGCCAGACCACCGAGACGACCAGGATCGCGCCGAAGAGCAGGTTGTGGTGGACGGTCCCGAGCGTGCGGCCGACAAGCACCGACCGGTCGTAGAACGGCTCGATGCGCATGCCGTGCGGAAGAACGCGCTCGTTGAGCTCGCGCACCTTGGCGCGGATCGCGTCGAGCACCGGCGCCGGGTTCTCGCCGCGGCGCAGCAGGACGGTCCCGACGGCGACCTCGGGATCCTCGTCGTAGCCCATGGCGCCGAGGCGCGGCGTGTGCGAGGCGACGACACGGGCGACGTCGCCGATCCGCACCGGCGTGCCGTCCTTGTTTGCGAGCACGATCGCCTGGATGTCCTCGGCGCCCGTCAGGTAGCCGATGCCGCGCACGGTGAGGGCCTGCTCGCCATGCGTCAGGAATCCTCCGCCGGCGTTCCGATTCGAGCGCTCGAGCGCGTCCGTCACGTCGGAGAGCGTGAGGTCGTGCGCGAGCAGGCGGGCGGGCTCGACCTGGACGTGAATCTCGCGCAGGTATCCGCCCATGCCGACGACGTCCGCGACTCCGGGCACCTGCTTGAGCAGACGCGCGATCGTCCACTCGAGCTCGGAGCGCGTCTCCGCGAGAGTATGCCGGTCGCTCACGACGCGGAACATGTAGACGTCGCCGAGCGGCGTTGCGTCGGGGGCGAGGCCGAGGTCGGTCCCCGGCGGCAGCGAGGCCTGCGAGACCCGCTCGTTGACAGCGACACGCGCTCGGAAGGGATCCGCGCCGTCGCGGAATACGAGCGTGACGAGCGAGAGTCCGAACATGCTCTCGCTGCGGAGCGTGATCATGTCGGGCGTCCCGTTCAGCGCCCGCTCGAGCGGCACGGTGACCTGGCGCTCGATCTCCTCGGGCGCGAGGCCCGCCAGGCGCGCGATGACGCCGACCTGGAGGTTCGTCACATCCGGATATGCCTCGATCGGCGTGGACAGATACGACCACGCGCCGTACGCCGCGACGGCCGCGGTGGCGACGAGAACGGGCAGGCGTCGGGCGACGCAGAACCGGATCAGCGATCGGAGCATGGGCGGGGGTTAGAGGAGCTGATCGGCGGCGCCGTCGAGGAGCAGGGCGCCTCGAGTCGCGACACGCTCGCCGGCGGAGAGCCCGGAGACGACGGGAATTCTTCCGTTGACCGGCGGCGCGACCACGACACTGCGCCTGACGAAGGTCGAGGCGCCCTGCTCCACGTAGACGATCGTTTGCTTGCCCTTCACGAGGACGGCCTCCGCCGGAAGCGTGATGCCGTACCCGCCTCCGGCCGCGATCTCCGCGCGCCCGTACATGCCGGGCCGCAGGGAGCCGGGTGAGACGGGCAGCGTGATCCGGACGGGCGCGGTGCGCAGCCCCGTCGAGACCACGGCGCCGATCGATGCGACGCGGCCGTCCAGCGGACCCTGATGCGACTCGAGGTCGACGCGCGCGAGCGCGCCCTCGCGGAGGAGGGGCACGTCCTTCTCGAAGACGTCCGCGACGATCCAGAGCTCGGTGGGATCTCCGACGTCGACCACGTCCGCGCCGGCCTGGACGGTCATTCCGGGCGTCGCGGCGAGGGCCACCACGGTGCCGGCCGTCGGCGCGGCGATCTCGACGACGCCTCCGGTCCCGGGGCCGGCGAAGGCGGCGCCCGCCTCGGCGCGGGCCAGCTCGGACTCGAGCTCCTTCACATGGGTCTCGGCGGCGAGGCCCTCGCGCTCGACGCCGACTCCCTCGTCGAGCATGCGGTGCTGCCGTTCGAGGTCGGCGCGCGCCTCCCGCAGTGACGCGCGAGCCGCGGTCACCGACGTGCGCGCCGCCGCCGCGTCGGGGCAGTCGAGCGTGACGAGCGTCTGGCCCTTGCGGACGCGGTCGCCGGTGCGCACGAGGACCGCCGTCACGCGCCCGTTGAGCGGGGCGCCCAGCTTGGAGAGAGCGCCGTCGCGGAAGTCGACGCGCGCCGGCGCGGTCACGGTCTCCGCGCCGCCCTCGCCGCCGCCGACCGTCTCGACGCGGATGAAGTCTCGTGACGAGCGCGCGATCCGGACGACCCCGGGCGCCGGTGGGACCGGCGTGTCCCTGCGGATCGCGGCCACGGCCGGCTTCGAGCACGACGTCAGCGCGGCCAGCGCCAGGCCCATCACCCCAGCTAGGGCAAGCGACACGCCGCGGCGGCCGAGCGGCCGCCGCGGCGCCCCTGGAATGAAGGCAGGCAGGAACCGATGCATGCGTCTTGCGAAGGGCAACATCCGCGCCCGCCGGCGCTGGGCGTAAATCGTTGACACGTAATCCTTCCGGAGTTGGGACCGTTCATCTCGTATGACATATCTGGCGCAGTCGGACATTTCTGCCACACCTCCGTCGTGCAGATCTGGACGAAGCTGACCCTCGGGTTCGGCGTCACGGCGATGGCCATCGCCGGGGGCTACGGGTCCTATCAGGTCTACCAGGAGGGCCGCGACCTGCGGTCGGTGGCCGAGCGCGACCTGCGCCTGGTCGGCTCGGTCGCGGCGACCGCCGTCGCCGAGTCGCAGAAGGGCGGCGCCGCTCCCGACCTGCACGCCGTGATCGCCGCGGTGCGTCCGCTCGACCCCTCGGTGGAGCTCCTCCTCCTCGACGAGGGCGGGGGCGCCGTCGCGAGCTCGCCTGGCTCGCGATGGGAGCTCGAGGCGTCGCGCCGCCTGGCCGCCGAGGCGCGGCGGCAGGGTCAGCCGATCCTCCGCTTCGAGGGACCCGCGGGCCTCTCGCGGCTGACGGGGGCGTTTCCGATTCGGGCGGGGGAGGGAACCCTCGAGATGGTCAAGTCGCTGGACTACGCGCGCGCCGACCTCGCCTCCGAGACGCGAGGCACGGCGCTGTCGCTTCTGGCGCTCGTCGTCGGGCTGTGTGTCGCTGGATGGCTGCTGGCATCGCTGCAGGTCCGGCGGCCGCTCGAGGCGCTCGTTCGCGAGATGCGCGCGTCACGCTCCGGCGAGCGGAGCGCGGCGATCCCGATCCGGCGCGACGAGATCGGCGCGGTCGTGTCCGAGTTCAACGTCCTCATGGGCCATCTCGCCGACGCGCGCCGGCGGCTCATCGCGGAGTCCGAGGCGCGCGAGGCGCTGGAGACCAAGCTCGAGCACTCGAACCGGCTCGTGACGGTCGGCCAGCTCTCGGCCGGGCTCGCGCACGAGATCGGCTCGCCGCTTCAGATCCTGAACGGCCGCGCTCGCGCGCTGGCGAACCGCGGCGACCTGCCGGTCGACGTCCGGCGCAGCGCGGAGATCCTGTCGAACGAGTCGGACCGCATCGCGCGGATCGTCGAGCAGCTTTTGACCTTCTCCCGCCGCTCCGCGCCGTGCAAGGTCAACGCGGTGCTGTCGGCGCCCGTGCGCGAGGTCGCCGAGCTGTTCCTGCCCGAGGCGCGCCGCCACGGCATCCGCCTCGAGGTCGACTGCGACGGCGGCATCCCGCCCGTTCGGGCCGACGTCGGCCAGGTGCAGCAGATCGTCATGAACCTGCTCAGCAACGCGATCCGCGCGACGCCCCCGAACGGCCGCGTGCGCGTCGCGCTCGGGTCCGACGGGCACGCCCCGGCGGCGGCCGGAGCGCCGCGCGGCATCCGCCTCGTCGTCGAGGACACCGGCCCCGGAATCCCCGACGCGATCCTCACGCACCTGTTCGAGCCCTTCTTCACGAGCCACGCGGAGGCGGGCGGCACGGGCCTCGGGCTGTCGATCGTGAAGTCGATCGTCGACGCGCACGGAGGCTCGATCGAGGTGAACGGCCGCGTCGGCGGGGGCTCGCGCTTCGAGGTGTTCCTGCCGGCGACCTCCGGCGGCGGCATCCGTGGAGCGATCCCGTGCTGACCGGCCCGAGTCTTCTCGTCCTCGACGACGATCCGGGCGTCGTGGCGTTTCTCTCCGAGAGCCTCGGCGAGCGCGGCTTCCGCGTCGAGGGCTTCGCCTCGCCGCCCGAGGCCCTCGAGCGCGTCGCCGTGCAGCCGTTCGATCTCGTGATCACGGACGTGCGCATGCCCGGCATGCGCGAAACCGACATCGTCGAGGCGGTACTCGAGCGGCGGCCCGAGCAGCTCGTCCTGCTCATGACCGCGTTCGGGAGCATCGACCTCGCCGTGGCGGCCGTGCGCGCCGGCGCGTGCGACTTCATCGCCAAGCCGTTCAAGATCGAGGCCCTGGAGTTCGCGATCGAGCGCGCGCTGAAAGACCGCGAGATGCGGCGCGAGATCGTCCGCCTCCGCTCGCGGCTGCCCGAGGGCGATGCGGCGTCGCCGCTCGTCAGCCGAAGCCCGGCGATGACAGCGGTGGTGCAGACGGCGCTCCGCGTCGCGGACCTCGACTCGATCGTCCTTCTGACCGGGGAGACGGGGACCGGAAAGGGCGCCGTCGCCCGGTTCATCCACGAATCCGGAGCGCGCCGGCGGCGGCCGTTGCAGCACGTCAATTGCGCGTCGATCCCGCCGACGCTCATCGAGAGCGAGCTGTTCGGGGTGCGGCGCGGGGCGTTCACGGACGCGCGCGAGGACCGTGTCGGCGCGTTCGTCGCCGCCGAGGACGGGACGCTCTTCCTCGACGAGATCGGCGAGCTGCCGCTCGAGACGCAGGCCAAGCTCCTGCACGTGCTGGAGAGCGGGCGAGTCCGGCCGCTCGGCGCGAGCCACGAGCTCCCGCTGCGGGCTCGCGTGGTCGCCGCGACCAACCGGCCGCTGGAGCGCCTCCTGCGCGAGGGGCTGTTCCGCCCGGATCTCTACTACCGGCTCAACGTCATCCGAATCGAGATTCCGCCGCTGCGCGAGCGGCGCGAAGACATCCTCCCGCTGGTCGATCTCGTCGTCGCGCGGCTGGGCGAGCGGCAGTCACGGCCGGTGGTGGGCGTCTCGGCGGCGGCGCGCCGGCGCCTGATCGCGTACTCGTGGCCGGGAAACGTGCGGGAGCTCGCGAACATCCTCGAGCGCGCGATCGCCCTCTGCGATCACGACACGCTGCTGCCCGAGGATCTCGACTTCCCGTCGAGCGGCGGCGGCATCGACGCGCTTCTCTCGGAGAGCGCGCGATCCTCCATTCCGCTCGCCGAGCTCGAGCGGCTCTACGTCCGCCGGGTCCTGGAGAGCCACGGCGGCAACAAGTCATCCGCGGCGAAGGTCCTGGGGATCGACCGGCGCACGCTCTACCGGCGGCTCAACGGCGCGCCGGGGGGCGAGAGCGAAGATTAGCGAGGCCGTCTATCCGTCTAGCGGCAGTCGCCGTGCCCGCAGGCGCAGCGGCCGCCGGACGAGCGGTTCTGCGCGCAGGCGTCCGAGCAGTACCCGTCGGAGCGGGTCGTGGCGCAGCGGCAGCTCTCGTGTTTGCAGTGCTCTTGATCAGCCATTTCGAGTCCTCCCGCCGGAAAAAGCTGCAATATCGGGACCATCGCGCCGCGGGGACATATTAGCCGCAGCTAATACGTCGGCGTCGGCCTGAGCCTCCCCGCTCGCGCCGCCGGTGAATCGACCGCGCCGGATCACACGCTCTTCGCGTCTGCCTCTGGTAGGTTCGGCAAAACATCCGGAGGTGAAAAATGCGCCGCTCGCTGCTTCTCGCTCTCCTCGCGTTCGGGTTCGTCGGGTCGCTCTCCGCCCAGTCGCTCCAGATGGGAAACAGCACCGGAGCACCCAACACGGGCGATCTCTCGCCGGCCATCGTGCGCACGGACATCGACCTCGCGCACCCGGCGGACGGGACCGGCCTCGTCGACACGGCGACGTTCGCGTGGAGCGCGACGCCGTGCCCGGCGGGAGTGAAGATCAAGTTCTTCCGACGACACGGATCGACCGTCTCGTTTCTCGCCGAACGCGGCCCGTTCGACGTCACGACGTCGCCGATGACGGTCAGCCTGACGCCGCCCGTCGCCGTGGAGCAGGGAGACCTCGTCGGCATCGCCCGGCTGACGGACTGCGGGAACGCCGGGGGGATCACGGGAATCGTGAACCCGGGCTACCTCTCCTACGCCGGGGATCTCACCTCCGACGTCGGGTTCGCGGCCGGCGTGAACGGCGGAGCCGTGCTGGATCTGGAGGCCACCGGGACGGCGAGCGAATCGATCTACGCGGTCCTGCCCGTCGTGGGCTCGACGCCCGGGGCCTTCGGCTCCTTCTTCCGGACGGGCCTCCAGATCGCCAACCCGAACTTCGCGGCGACGAGCGGGAAGCTCGTGTTCCATCCCGCGGGCGTCGCCGGCTCCTCGGCGGATCCGAGCGTCAGCTTCTCGGTCGGCGCCGGATCCACGATCTCCTACGACGACGTCGTGCAGTCGATGGGGCAGACGGGCCTCGGCACCATGGATCTCGTGCTCCCGAGCTCCGCAGGCAATCCCATCGCGATCGCGAGAATCTTCAACGATGCGGGCGCCCAGGGCACGACGGGGTTCGCCATGGAGGCCGTGCCGCTGTCGGGCGACAAGCAGGTGCTCTTTCCCGGCGCGACGGGATTCTTGACGGGGCCGGCCGATCTGACGCGGTTTCGCTACAACATCGGGATCCGCACGCTGCTGGCGGGGGCGTTTCTGACGTTCCGCGTTCGCGACGCGAGCGGCAACATCATCCGATCCGTCGACGTCACGTACGATCCGACCTTCTTCACCCAACAGCCCGCTGATACGCTGCTCGGAGGCGCCCTGCCCGCGAACGCGCTGATCGAGGTCAGCTGCTCGTCGGGAGGCGCGATCGTCTACGGCGCAACCGTGGACAACACGACGAACGACCCGAGCGCCCAGCTCCTCAAGGTGCTCTTCGCGATCGCGTAGGCATTCGATCGGGGCCGGCTCGAGCGCGGCCGGCCCCGGTTTCCGCTCCTAGCCGCTCTCCATCCGCGCTTCCGCCTCGAGGCTCTCGCGGTCGCGCGACATCGTGAGCACCGCGCGCGCCTGGCCGCCGACCCTGTAGGTCACCTTGAAGTCGCGCTTCGCGATGCTGCCGTCGATCTCTGCCGCGTCCCACTTCTCGGCGTGGCCCACGTAGTTCAACACCGCATCGTAGTGCTGGCTCCAGAAGAACGGCACGCCGCGGAAGGGCTCGCGGCGGCCCATCATGTTGCGCGCGGCGGCCTGGCCCTGGCGCTCCGCGTGGACCCAGTGCTCGACCCGGATCGGCTCGCCGGTGCGCGGGTCGGGGTAGCGGGCGGCGTCGCCCGCGGCGAAGACGCCCTTCGCGCTCGTCTCGAGAAACGCGTCGACCACGATGCCGCGGTCGACGCGGAGGCCCGACTTCTCCGCGAGCGCCGTTCGCGGCCGCACGCCGATGCCCGCGACGACGAGGTCGGCGGGCAGGACCCTCCCGTCCGTCAGCGTCACCGAGTCCGAGCCGATCGACGCCGCGCTGGTCCCGAAGTGGAACACGACGCCGTGGGACTCGTGGATCTCGCGGACGAGGTCGCCGACCTCAGGTCCCAGGATCCGCTCGAGCGGCCGCGAGTCCTTCGATGCGACGTGGACCTCGAGCCCGTGCTCGCGCAGCGACGCGGCGGTCTCGAGCCCGATGAAGCTCGAGCCGATCACGACCGCGCGCCGCGCCGTCTTCGCGGCCGCGACGATGGCGCGGCTGTCCGCGAGGGTGCGCAGCGTGTGGACGTGGGGCAGTTTCGCGCCCGGCACGTCGAGCCTGACGGGCTCCGCGCCCGTCGCGAGGAGGAGCGCGCCGAAGGAGATGGTTCGCCCGTCGGACAGGGAGACGCGGCGGGCCCCCGTGTCGATCGACTCCGCCTCGACGCCGGTGGTCAGCTCGATGCGGTTCTCCGCGTAGAACTCCGGCGGCCGAAGCGGGATCCACTCCTCGGGCGCCTTCCCGGCGAGGTAGTCCTTCGACAGGTTGGGCCGGTCCACCGGACCCGACGCCTCGGCGCCGATCAGCGCCAGACGCCCCGCGTAGCCCTCGCGGCGCAGCGTCTTCGCGGCGACGAGGCCGGCGGCCCCCGCGCCGACGATGACGATCGGGTCGGGCGCTTCCTTCGGCGCGGCCCGGTGCCCGGGCGGGGACAACTTCTCGCGGACCTGGACCCGGTCGCCATCGCGGACGACCCGCCACGCGGGGACCGGGTCGAGCGCCGGCGGCCGCAGGTTCTCGCCGGTTCGCAGAGAGAAGCAGGCGTGGTGCCACGGGCAGCGGATGGTGTCGCCGACGACGAGACCCTCGGCGAGCGGGCCGCCGTAGTGCGTGCACTTCGCGCCGATCGCGAGGATGTCGCCGCCGCCGCGGTAGAGGATCGCGGCCTCGCCGCCGACGTGGCCGGCGAGCAGCCCGCCGTCCGGGATCTCGGAGAGGGCGACTCCGGCCGCGAAGTCGGGGCCCGTGGGAGCT
>DATBBK010000047.1:0-7903 GCA_036271035.1 Thermoanaerobaculia bacterium
ATACGCGCCCGGCAAGATCGATCGCAGGGTCGCGGCGACCCCCGAGCGGGTCGCGCGCGGCAAGAAGATCGCGAGCGTCTCCTGCTTCAACTGCCACGAGGACGCGACGACCGGCCGGCTCACCGGCAAGCGGCTCGTCGACGCGCCGAAGGAGTTCGGACCGATCTTCTCGAAGAACATCACGAGGGATCCCGCGCACGGGATCGGAACCTGGACGGACGGCGAGCTCGTGTATCTCCTCCGCACGGGTGTCGATCGCCACGGCCAGTACCTGCCGCCGTACATGCCGCGGGTCGCGCTGATGTCCGACGAAGACGTCGAGTCGCTCGTCGCCTTCTTGCGCTCGGACGACCCGCTCGTCGCCGCCGTCGCCGAGGATCCGCCCGGCGTCACGCAGCCCTCGCTCCTCACGAAGGTGCTGACGCACACGGTCTTCAGGCCCCTGCCCTTCCCGGAGCAGCGCATCGAGACACCGGCTCCCTACGAGCGCGTCGCGTACGGCCGCTACCTCGCGAACAGCATCGGCTGCTTCGGGTGCCACTCGGCGGACTTCAAGACGATGAACGAGCTCGTGCCGGAGAAGACGCAGGGCTTCTACGGCGGCGGCAACGCGCTGCTCGACCAGCGCGGCGAGACGATCCGGACCGCAAACCTCACGTCCGACGACGCGACGGGGATCGGGCGCTGGTCCGAGGAGGACTTCGACCGCGCGCTGCGCTTCGGCGTCCGGCCGGACAAGACCGTGCTGCTCTACCCGATGGTGCCGCTGCCCGAGCTGACCCGCGAGGACACGGCGGCCCTCTACGCGTACCTGCGAACCGTGCCGCAGCTCAGCCACGCCGTGCCGCGGCCGGTCCGCGCCCCGGTCGCCGCGGACGCGAGCGAGGGCAAGCATGTCTACTACCGCTACGGCTGTCCCGCCTGCCACGGAGACAACGGCGTCGGCATCGGCGACCTGCGCAGGGCCGCGCTCCACTATCCGACGGATGCGTCGCTCGTCGCCTGGATCAAGAAACCGTCGTCGTTCAAGCCGGGCACGAAGATGCCGACCTGGGACGGCGTCATCGCCGAGGCGGACTACCCGGCGCTGATCGCCTACGTGCGGGAGCTGGGGAAGTAGCCCCGAATCGAAGCGATGAAAGGGATCCCTCGCTTCGCTTCGGGATGACGGAAACGCCGGAACATCTTCTTCGCTCCTGCGTACCGAAGTCCCAGGGGAGGTTTCCGCATGCGTACCGCCGCCCTGGTTTTCTGCGCGGCCCTGCTCGCGCCGGCCGCCTGCCGCGCCGGCGAGCCGTGGGTCGAAGCCACGGACATCGTTCACCATCCCTTCTCCGCCGATTTCGACGCGGGCGGACGGCTCCGCCTGAGCATCCGCTCGGGCGAGATCCACATCGTCGGGACATCCGACCCGAAGGTCTCGGTCGCCCTGTCCGGCTGGAGCTCCCACGAGGAGAAGGCCAAGAAGGTCAAGGTCAAGTTCCGCCGGAACGGACGCGACGGCGAGATGAAGATCACCGGCGGACCCTCGAACGACCTCACGATCACAGTCCACGTCCCGTCGGAAACGGACCTCCACGCGCGAATCCCGTTCGGAGAAGTGTCGATCGAGAGAGTCCGCGGCAGCCACGACGTCGAGCTCCACGCCGGCGACCTGACGATCGACGTCGGGGATCCGAAGGACTACGGGCACGTCGACGCCTCGGTCAACGCCGGAGACCTGGACGGCGGCCCGTTCGAGCAGTACAAGGACGGACTCTTCCGTTCCTTCAAGGTGGAGGGCGAGGGCCGGTACCGCCTGCACGCGCACGTCGGCGCCGGCGACCTCGTGCTCGAGGCGAGCTCGCGCGACAACGCGGCGGTGCGGTAGAACGTCTCCTGTCATCCCGAGGAACAGCGACCCCTCGCTGTCATGGCCTGCATGTCATCCCCAGGAGCGCAGCGACGAGGGACCCCTTTCGGCGCCGGGAACGCCATCCCTCGCTTCCTCCTCGGTCTCTGCGCGAATATATTAGCTACCTCTAATATGTTTCCCCTCGCCCGGCCATGAAGCCCCGCTTCTTCCCCACACCCGCGGACTTCCGCGCGTGGCTCGAGCAGAACCACACGGCCGAGACCGAGCTCCTCGTCGGCTTCTACAAGAAGAGCTCCGGCCGGACCAGCATCACCTGGCCCGAGTCGGTGGACGAGGCGCTCTGCTTCGGCTGGATCGACGGCGTGCGCCGCAACGCCGGAGTCGCGGCGTACACGATCCGCTTCACGCCGCGCCGGACGACGAGCATCTGGAGCGCGATCAACGTCGCCAAGGTGAAGGCGCTGACGAAGGCGGGGCGGATGCGTCCGGCCGGCCTGCGCGCCTACGCCGCGCGCACCCCGAAGCGCACGGGGGTCTACTCGTTCGAGCGGCTGCGTGCCGCGAAGCTTTCGAGAGACCAGCGGGCGCGCCTGCGCGCGAACCGCAGGGCCGCGGCGTTCTTCGACGCGCAGCCGCCGGGCTATCGCGCGCAGGTGACGCACTGGGTCGTCAGCGCGAAGCGGCCCGAGACGCAGGACCGCCGCCTCTCCCTGCTCATCGCGGACAGCGCGGCCGGGCGCCGCATCGGTCCTCTCACCCGGCCCGGGCGCAAGCCGTCGAAGAAGGGGCGGTCCTAAGACACACCCCTCCGCCGAGCGGGAGTGGCTAGGGCGGCGGCGAGCGTTCTTCGCGAGAATGCGTCCGCCTCGCAAACGCGGAACGGAACGGGAGAAGACGGCGGCCGCCGCCTCGCGTTGATCGACGAACCCGAGGCCTAGGACGCCGTGCGCCCGCCCGCCCTCGAGGTGCCGGTGACGTCGATGTAGACGTCGGCGACGTACGGGAGCGCCTCCCGGATCTTCCGGTCGAGCTCGTCCATGAGCGGGCCGAGGCGGCGCGTGTCGTGCGCGGTCGACGGCCGGATCTTCGCGAGCACGACGACCTCCTCGGGACCGGAGTAGATGGCGCGCAGCGCGAGGATCTCCGCGACGGCCGGGTCCGACTCGACGATCGCGTACAGCTGCTGCAGCTGGGGCTCCGGGATGGAGCGTCCCACGAGAAAGTCCGCGAACGGACGCGCCAGCCAGAAGGCCGTCACCGCGAGGAGCACGCCGATCAGAAGCGACGCGATGGAGTCCGGGACGCTCGTGCCGAGGATCGTGCTCAGCGCGAGGCCCGTCGACGCGAGCACGAGGCCCGCGAGGGCGGCGCTGTCCTCCACCACGACCGCGCGCACGACCGGATCGCTCGCGCGCGCGATGTAGGCCCGGACGCTGAGCCCGTAGTCCTTCGCCTGGCTCCGGGCCTGGCGCATCGCCTGAAGCCACGACGACCCATCCGCCACGAACGCGACCGCGAGGACGATCCAGGGAAGCGGACCGCTCTCCACCGAGTGGGCCGACCGCAGCCGCGAGAGCGCGATCGCCATCGACAGGCACCCGCCGATCAGAAACGACGCGAGCGCGGCCATGAACGCCCACAGGAATCGCTCGCGTCCATGGCCGAACGGGTGATCCGCGTCCGGAGGCTGTTTGTCCCGATACAGGCCGACAGCGAGGAACACCTCGTTGACGCAGTCCGCCGCCGAGTGAGCCGCCTCCGCGATCAGTGCGCTCGAGCGGGAGACGAGGCCCGCGACGAGCTTCGCCGCGGCGATGACGATATTGGCGAGCAGGGCGATCACGATCGTGCGCGGACTCTCGCCCTCCTCGGCGCGGCGCTGCGCGATCGCCGAGCGTCGCCGCGGCAGCAGGCTCAGCCGCCGCTTCGGCGGTTTCGCTGGTTCTGCGGGCACGCGCTCCCATTTAGCACGACTCGCGCCGGAACGGCCGCCCGTGACTTCCGGGCGCGATGCTGGCAGGAAACTTGCGGCGATTGTGACCGACTCGACGTCGTAGGAGGACTGCATGAGACGAGAAGCGAATCTGTCCCTCCCGAAGCTGGCCTTCGTGGTCATGACGCGCGCCGCGCTGGGTGCCGGAGTCGGCCTCCTCGCCTCGGCGAGCCTTCCCAAGCGGAGCCGCAAGAGGCTGGGCGCGTCGCTGTTGACGTTCGGCGCCGTCACGACTCTGCCGGCGCTGTGGCTCGTCTTCGGCGGGAAGGAAGACCACAGCGAGCTCGCGGCGGCGTCCTGAAGACGAGCGAATGCCCGCCGACCAACGCCGCCTCGTTCCCAGGATTGCCTGGCGGCGATTCAAGGACCTGGTGAGGACGGGACGCTAGGCCGCGCCGGGCTCGCGACAACACATATAGAGACGATTTTCGCGCGGGTAACACGGCCCCGCCGCCGTTAAGATGCGTCCGCCTTCGTCTGGAGGGGGAATGATGCTCTCGCGCTGGCAGCTCGTCTGGATCGTCGCGGTCGGCACTCTGGCTACACTCGGCGTCGCCGTGCCGCCCCCTCCCGAAACGACGAAGCCGCCCTCCACCCCGCAGACGACCGACGACCCGTTTCTCTGGCTCGAGGACGTCCAGGGCGAGAAGGCGCTCGCCTGGGTCCACGAACAGAACGCGAAGTCGACCGCGATCCTCGAGAAGCGGCCGGAATACCAGCCGATCTACCAGAAGACGCTCGAGATCCTCGACTCGAAGGAGAAGATCCCGACGCCGGAGCTGCTCGGCGACGTCGTCTACAACTTCTGGAAGGACGACGCGCACGAGCGCGGCGTCTGGCGACGCACATCGCTCGCCTCGTATCGCACGGCCTCGCCGGAGTGGGAGATCGTGCTCGACCTCGACGCGCTCGCGAAGGCCGAGGGCAAGTCGTGGGTCTGGCACGGCGCGCAGTGCCTGCCGCCGGCGTTCACGCGGTGCATGATCAGCCTCTCCCCCGGGGGCTCCGACACCCACGTCGCGCGCGAGTTCGACACGAAGACGAAGGAGTTCGTGAAGGACGGCTTCGAGCTTCCGGAGGCCAAGTCGCGCGTCGACTGGCGCGACGACGACACGCTCTGGGTAGGAACCGACTTCGGTCCGGACTCGCTGACGACGTCCGGGTATCCGCGCATCGTGAAGCTCTGGAAGCGCGGCACGCCGCTGTCCGACGCGAAGACGATCTTCGAGGGCAAGGTGGAGGACGTCGCCTCCTCCGGAACGAGCGACATCCTGAGCGACGGGCGCTACGACTTCATCACGCGCGGGCCGGCGTTCTTCAAGCAGGAGCTCTACCTGGTGGGCGCGGGCGACAAGCTGACGAAGCTCGCGCTGCCCGAGGACGCGAACACGCGCGTGGTCTTCCGAGGCCGGCTCCTGTTCTCGCTGCGCAGCGACTGGACGCCGGTCGCGGGGGGCGCGACCTACAGGGAGGGATCGCTCCTCGCCGCGAAGGTGGAGGACATCCTGTCCGGCGCGAACCGGTTCGAGGTGCTGTTCGAGCCGAGCGCGCGCGTGTCGCTCGCCGAGGTGGACCGCACGCGCGACCACGTCCTCATCGGCACGCTCGACAATGTCAGGAGCAAACTCTGGAAGCTGACTCTCGACGAGAAGACGGGCGCGTGGTCCAGATCGGAGATCCCGACCCCCGGCCTCGGAACGGTGGTGCTGTCGGCGACCTCGGACCGGACGGACAACTTCTTCTTCACGTACCAGGACTTCACGACGCCGCAGTCGCTGTGGCTCTCCGAGAACGGCGCCGCGCCCGCGAAGGTCAAGAGCATGCCCGCCTTCTTCGACGCAACGGGCATCACGACCGAGCAGCTCGAGGCGACGTCGAAGGACGGCACAAAGATCCCCTACTTCGTCGTGCGGCCGAAGAACGCGCCCACCGACGGCACGGCGCCGACGCTGCTCCACGGGTACGGGGGGTTCGAGGTCTCCGAGCTGCCGGCATACAGCGGCACGATCGGCTCCGCGTGGCTGTCGCGCGGCGGCGTGTACGTGGAGGCCAACATCCGGGGAGGCGGCGAGTTCGGTCCGGCGTGGCACAAGGCCGCCGTGCGCGAGAAGCACATCCACAACTTCGAGGACTTCTCCGCCGTCGCGCGCGACCTGATCGCGCGCAAGATCACCTCGCCGCGGCACCTCGGGATCATGGGCGGCTCCCAGGGCGGGCTCCTCGTCGGCGGCACGTTCACCCAGTACCCGGATCTCTTCCATGCGGTCGTCGTGCAGGTTCCGCTCGCGGACATGAAGCGCTTCAGCCACCTGCTCGCCGGCGCGAGCTGGATGGCGGAGTACGGCGATCCCGACAAGCCGGAGGACTGGGCCTTCATGAAGGCCTGGTCGCCGTATCAGCTGCTGAACAAGGACGCGAAGTACCCGACGCCGTTCTTCTGGACGAACACGCGGGACGACCGGGTCCACCCGGCGCACGCCCGCAAGATGGTCGCGAAGATGGAGAACCAGGGCCACCCGGTCTACTACTTCGAGAACACCGAGGGCGGCCACGGCACCGGGGCGGTGAGCAAGCAGACCGCGCGAGTGTCCGCCCTGCAGTACTCCTATCTCTGGATGATGCTCAAGTAGCCGCTGGCTCACGACGAGAGGGCTCTCGGTTTGAACTGGCCACAGTAGATCTCCGGGATCTCGCCCGCCTCGGCCCGACTCGAGAAGTCGGGCCTGCCCCTGTCATAAATAGACGCTCCCCGCGCCACTCATCGGACGCAGGGCAATCGATGACGCCAGCCGAGACGAGGGCCGAGATCGAACGCCTGCATGCCGCCGGCTTCGCATGGGCCATGGCCTGCTGCGGCCGGAACCGGGAGAGGGCCGAGGACGTGCTACAGACCAGCTATCTCAAGATCCTCGACGGGCGCGCGCGGTTCGCGGAGCGGTCCAGCTTCCGGACGTTTCTCTTCGGCGTCATCCGGCGGACCGCGTCCGAGGAGCGGCGGCGCACGATGTGGACGGGGCTGCTGTTCGGCCGCGACGGGCACGAGGCCGCCGCGCCCGCGGACGACGAGACCGTCTCGGTCGAACGTCTCGCGCTGCGCGACGCCATGGAGCGCCTCCCCCGCCGCCAGCGCGAGGTCGTCCATCTCGTGTTCGCGATGGGAATGACGCTCCAGGAGGCGGCCGCGACGCTCTCGATCTCGCCGGGAGCCGCGGCCACGCACTACCACCGGGGCAAGGCGAAGCTGGCGGAGCGGCTCGGGGAGAGGCGCGGCGCGTGACCGAAAACGAGCGCGACGACGCGCTGTCGCGGCTCTTCGAGGCGGAGCGCCGCGCGGATGAATCGGCCGCCCCGCCGCTCGACGCGCTCCTCGCGCGAGCGATCGGTCCTCGCGTCTCGCCGGTCCGCGCAGTGCGTCAGCTCGACGTCGCGGCGGCGCTCGCCGCGATCCTCGCCGCCGGCGCGCTCGTGCTGCGCTCCGGCGCCGCGCGCCCGGCCTCGCCGGCGCCGGCCGCGGCCGAAACCGTACGTCTCGCCGACTGGGAGTCGCCCACGGCCTTCCTGCTCGACACTCCGGGCGACGAGCTCCTGACGCAGATCCCGAGCTTCGATAGTCCACCGACGAGCGACGGCGCCCCCGCGCCCTCGCCGACAGAAGGAGTCGCACGATGAAGACGAAGACGATCCCGGCCCTGCTGACCTTCCTCGCGGCCGCCCTGCTCTCGACTGTCGCCCTCGCCGAGAGCGCCGAGACGCCGAAGGACGATCCCTTCGCCCGCTACCTCTACCCGCCGGACCGCGTCATGTCGCACGCGATGGAGATCGGGCTCGACGACGCGCAGAAGACCTCGATCAAGAACGAGGTGCAGAAGGCGCAGTCGAAGTTCCTGGACCTTCAGTTCGAGATGCAGGGCGAGTCCGAGAAGATGGTCCGCCTCCTCCAGGAGAAGCCGGTCAACGAGGCGAGCGTGCTCGCTGAGGTAGACCGCATCCTCGGGCTCGAGAAGGAGATCAAGAAGGCGCAGATCTCGCTGCTCATCCGCATCAAGAACACGCTG
>DATBBK010000048.1:0-5405 GCA_036271035.1 Thermoanaerobaculia bacterium
GTAGACGCTCGGCACCGGCACCGTGTGCTCGATCGTCGTGTGGCCGTCCACGACCATCGTCATGTCCATCGCGAAGAGCGATCCGCCCTCCGGCACGACCATGATCCCGACCTCGCGCGCTGCCTCGAGGATCTGCTGGCGCTGCTCGCGTCGCGGCTGGTTGTAGCTCTTGACCGAGATCGCGCCGACCTCCTGCATGCGGCGCAGGTGGCCGCGCGCGTCGTCGATCGAGTCGATGTCCGCCTTGTACTCGCCGGCCGCGCCGTAGAGGATCGTGCCGGTCGAGAAGATGCGCGGCGCGCGGAAGAGGCCCGCGCGCGCCATCTCCGCCGCCGTGAAGACCGTGTCCGTGTCGTTCGACGGGTCGTGAATCGTCGTCACGCCGAACGCGAGCGACGCGTCCGAGTGCCAGTTCTGCTGCGGCAGGATCCCGCCGTCCGCGCCGAACGCCCCGTGGTAGTGCGCGTCGATGAAGCCCGGCAGGACCGTCTTGCCGGCGCAATCGACGACCTTGGCTCCTTGTGGGATGGCGATCTGACCCTTCGGTCCCACCGCCTTGATCCGGTTGTTCTCGACGACGACGACGCCATCCTCGATGACCTCGTTGCCCTTCATCGTCACGACGCGGCCGCCCGTGAACGCGACCGTGCCCGTCGGGGCGTCGACCGGCTCCTGGAAGCCGACGTCGAGGCCGTGCGCGGGCTCCGTGGAGACCTTCTCCGGCGAGCCGGGCAGAAAAGCGAACGCCTCCTTGAGGTCGCGCGCGTAGAGCTGCGGGCCGTGCGACCAATAGAGCTTCGACGAGTCGCCCGAGAAGTGGAGGTTCTCGCCCGCGTCGCGCGAGACGCGCGTCACCGGCACGGCGCCGGTCTTCGGGCCGATGTCCACGCGGCGGCCGGTCTCGACGAACGGCGTGACGTACGCGTTGAATCCCTCGCGGAACGCGAGCCACTTGCCGTCGGGCGAGAGCTCAAACTCGGTGGCGAGCTGCGAGAGGTAGAACTCGTGGAGGTCCGAGCCGTCGAGCTTGATCGACGCGAGGATGCGCTTCTCCGGCGCGACCTGGTCGCCGCCGCCCTCCGTCTTGACGAAGAAGACGCGGTCGCTCGAATTGCCGAACTTCGGCGCGGCGGCGTCGTCGGTGATCAGAGTGGGCTTCTGCGGGGTCGTGCCGGTCGCGCTCACCCAGTAGAGGCCTTCGTCGGAGGACCACGCGGTCGACGTCAGATAGCCGCCGCCGGTCTTCACGTAGACGATCTTCGAGCCGTCGGGCGAGAAGACGGGATCGCCGTAGTGGCCCGGCTGCGTCGTCACGACGCGCGAGGCGCCGGTGACGGCGTTCGCGACGCGGATCGCGCCGAGCTTCTCGTCGTTCCAGGTCGCGTAGACGATCGACTTTCCGTCGCGCGACCAGGACGGATAGAACTCGAGGTCGTCGTTCTGAGTGGTCAGTCTCTTCGCGGTCCCCTTGGGGAGGTCGCGGACGTAGATGCGGCCGAGCGCGCCGTACGCGACGCGGCGCGAGTCGGGAGAGACGCTGACCCAGCGCAGAAGGCGGACCGGGAACTGCGGCTTCGACGCGTTGACGATCTGCGGCGACATCGAGGCCTGCATCAGCCCCGTCAGCACGTCGACGCCGAAGCGGATCGCGTGCGCCGTCTGGCGGGTGTCCTTGACGTGGAACGGGATCACCGAGACGCTCGTCTTCGCGACACCCTGTGCACCGCTCGACGCGGTGACGTCGACCCGGCGGATCTTCCCGCCCGCCCACAGCACGACCGACTTCGAGTCCGGCATCCACGCCATCGTCGGGTACACGCCCTGGACCGCCCAGGTCTCCTGCATGTCTCGCTCGAGGCCGTCCCAGATCGGGCGCTCGACGCCCGACTCGAGGTCCTTGATGAAGAGCGTCGACTTGTAGCGGACGCGGCGCACGAACGCGAGCGACTTGCCGTCGGGCGACG
Source organism: Thermoanaerobaculia bacterium (assembly GCA_036271035.1). Lineage (GTDB taxonomy): Bacteria > Acidobacteriota > Thermoanaerobaculia > UBA5066 > Gp7-AA6 > DAHUXD01. Next base: position 1,965 of record DATBBK010000048.1, read on the forward strand.
GCGTCGGGCGGATCGAGCCGCCCGGTCCCGTCACGTAGTTGACGATCTTGCCGGTCTCGCGGTCGAGCCGCTTGATGACGTAGATCTGACCGTTGACGTCCTTGTTGTACTCCCAGATCTTTCCGGGCGTCGTGTCCGAGGACCAGTAGAGGTAGCGGCCGTCCGGCGAGAACGCGGGCTCGCCGTCGTCCTTCTGCTCCGTCGCGCGCTTCGTCATCTGCAGGCCCTCGCCGCCCGTGCGGTGGTAGAGCCAGATCTCTCCCGCGCCGAGCGAGCGCGTGCCGGTGAAGTGCTTGCGCGCCGCGATGAATTGCGAGTCGGGCGCCCACGCGGGCGAGTTCGGGAGGCGGAAGGACTCCTTGGTGACCTGCTTCGGGTCCTTGCCGTCGCGCGCCATGACCCAGACGTTGTCGCCGCCGGAGCGGTCGGACGTGAACGCGATCCACTTGCCGTCGGGCGAGTAGCGCGGCTGCATGTCCCACGCGATGCCGGACGTCAGCGCGCGCGCCTCGCCGCCGGCTGCCGGCATGACGTAGATGTCGCCGAGCAGATCGAACGCGATCTCCTTGCCGTCGGGCGAGACGTCGACGTCCATCCACGTGCCCTCGTCGACGTCGAGGTTGACGGTGACGTCGTAGGGATACGGCGGCGCGTTGACGTCCCACTTCTCCTTGGCGGACTTGTCCTTGTCCGCCTTCTCCTTCTCCTTCTCGGGGTCGCCGGGAGGAGCGGCGGGCGGCTTGTCGTGGATCGGGGTCGGCGTCGGGCCCGGCGACTTGGCGGCGGCCTGCGCGGCGGAGTTGGGCGACTGCTGGGCGGACGTGACCGTCGCGAAGACGCCGAGCGCGGCGAGGAGTCCGGCGCAGGAGGCGAGGACGGCGGCGAGGCGAAGCTTCATCGGCGCGGGTCCTTTCGAAATTGTTGGGCAGAGGCGAGGCGGGGGAATTGTAGTCCCCTGTCATCCCGAGGAGCGCAGCGACGAGGGACCCCTTTCGGGGCCGCGCCGTCTGAGAAAGGGATCCCTCGCTCCGCTCGGGATGACAAGGGACATCTGTCATCCCGAGGTGCGCAGCGACGAGGGACCCTTTCGGCTCCGCGCCGTCTGAAGAAAGGGATCCCTCGCTCCGCTCGGGATGACAACGGACATTTGTCATCCGAGGAGCGCGGCGACGAGGGACCCCTTTCGCCGTAGCTGAGAAAGGGACCCTCGCTCCGCTCGGGATGACGAGAGACATTTGTCATCCCGAGGAGCGCAGCGACTCGGATCCCTTTCGGGGGCCACACCGCCGCTGAGAAAGGGATCCCTCGCTCCGCTCGGGATGACAAGGGACATTTGTCATCCCGAGGAGCGTAACCACGAGGGACCCCTTTCGGCGCCGCGCCGTCGCTGAGAAAGGGATCCCTCGCTCCGCTCGGGATGACAAGGAACATTTGTCATCCCGAGGAGCGTAACCACGAGGGACCCCTTTCGGCGCCGCGCCGTCTGAGAAAGAGATCCCTCGCTTCGCTCGGGATGACAAGGGACATTTGTCATCCGAGGAGCGCAGCGACGAGCGCCCCTTTCGACGCCGCACCATCGCTGAGAAACGGATTCCTCGCTCCGCTCGGGATGACAGAGGGCCCCTTCGGGGCCGCACCGTCGCTCAGAAAAGAGATCCCTCGCTTCGCTCGGGATGACAGAGGAAAGATGGCGCAGTATTGGCTACGACCTTGCCCATCGCACCCGAGCTTCCGGCCGAGCCGCCGCCCAGGGCCGTCGCGCCGCCTTCGACGCGGATCGTGAACGTCCTGTGCGCCGCGCTCGCTGCGGCCGTCGTCGCGCGGCTCTGGATCGCGCCGCTGCGCACGAGCCTCTGGCTCGACGAGTTCGGCACCTGGTGGGTGACGAACGGCCGCTTCGGCGAGATCCTCGGACGCGCGCGGATCTTCCCGCAGTCGCTCCCCTACGCGGCCCTCGTCTGGCTGACGCGCGCGGCGAACGGCGGCGGCTCGAGCGAGCTCGTGCTGCGGATCACCTCGCTTGCCGCGGGACTTCTCCTCGCCTGGGCGACATGGCGATGCGGCGAGGAGCTCTTCGACCGCGACACCGGCCTGCTCGCGGCCGGACTCCTCGTGGCGTTCCCTCCGGTCGTCGCCGAGTCGCACGACGCGCGCCCGTACGCGCTCGCGATGCTCGCCGTCACGGTCGCGTCGTGGATGCTCGCGCGCTGGGCGCGGCGCTTGCGAAGGGGCGACGCCGCCGCGTATGCCGCGTCCGCCACGGCGACGGTCTATATCCACTACCTCTTCGCGACCGTCCTTCCGGCGCACGCCGCATGGCTGGCCATCGTCCTTCGCCGCCGCGCCGCGGCTCGCATCCGCGCCGGACAGATCGCGGCGGCGCTCGCCGCCGTCGGAATCCTCTGCGTTCCCGCCACACTCCTCGTTCTCGAGATCGGACGGACGGCGTCCTCGCATTCGTATCGCGACGCGCCGTCGGCCGGCGACATCCTCGCGCCGCTCCTGCCGCAGCGCGTTCTGTGGCCGCTCCTCGGGAGCGTCCTGGTCGTGCTGGTCGCGTCGCGATTCCGTGTTCGCCTTCGCCTCCACCACCCGCCCGAGTCGGCGCGCGACGCGCTCTCTCTCCTCCTCCTCTGGACGACCGTGCCGATCGCGCTGCTCGCGGGCGTCGCGTGGACGACGGGCGTCGGCGTCTTCGACTCGCGCTACGTCACGAGCGTCATCCCGGCGCAGGCGCTGCTCCTCGCGTGGACGCTTCGGCGGCTCGAGCCCGCCGGCGGCCGCCGCGCCGTGCTCGCGCTCTATCTCACCGCCGTGCTCGTCGGGCGCGGGCTCAGGCCCGAACCGGCGCGCGAGAGCTGGAGAGACGCCGCCGCGGCGGTCCGCTCGGCGAACCACGGGCGTCCGGTCCTGCTCGGCGGAACCTACATCGAGTCGAAGAGCGTCGCACGCGACCGCTCTCCGGCGAGCCTCGCGTACCTCGCCGCCCCGCTCGAGTACTACGACGCGGGCGGGACGGTCACGCTCCTGCCCCTGCGCACTGCCGCCGCGCCCGATCCGGACGCCGAGGCGTACGCCGACCGCGTGCTCGCTCGTGCCGGGTTCGCGGACGGGTTCGCGCTCGTCGAGAGGCAGACGCGATTTCCGTCTTGGTCCGCGCGGCTCGAGGCCCGCGCTCGCGAGCGCGGGCTCGCGATGCGAGAGGTGTGGCGCGCGGAGCGGATGAGGGCGTGGGTGTTCGAGCGACTCCCCGTTCGCTCGAGCGGAAGCTAGGCTCCCTTGCCCTTGACCAGGACCTCCATCGCCTCCTCGGTGATGGTGATCGCGATCTCGCCGGCCGCCGCACTGGAGTTCAGGCTGTCGAGCAGCCGCCAGATCGCGGGCGTCTCGGCGCCGAGGTCCTCCAGGAAGACGGCGAGGTCGCCGTCGCCATAGAGATAC
>DATBBK010000049.1:0-19377 GCA_036271035.1 Thermoanaerobaculia bacterium
GACGACCACGACGACGCCATTCCCCGCGCCGCGCGCCATCGCGACGGGCTCGTCGCCCCCCTCGTCCGCCCCGACGAGGGGACCGTCGCCCGCCGAGACGACGACCACGCCGCGAGTCCGCCGGCCGTAGCCGCGCGAAACGATCGCGGGGCGCCAGCCCTCGAACCGGTAGCGCCGCGCGAGGAACTCCGTGAACGGCGTCTTGCCGGTCCCCCCGAACGTGAGGTTGCCGACGGAGATCGACGGCCGCGGCAGCTCGCGCGAGGCGAGGCGGCCGCTCGCATACCAGCTCGCGCGCCACGACACGGCGCGCCCGTACAGGGCGGAGAGCGGCGAGAGGATCACGTGCGCGAGGCCTTCGTCCCCGCCAGCGCCTGCGCCCCGGGCGCGCCGTGGAGGAGGCCGGTGAGGAGTCCCGCCGTCGTCTCCGCGGCGCCGCGGCTCTCCTCGACGAGCCGCCGCGCGCGCTCGCCGAGCCGCTCAGCCGCGGCACGGTCTCGAAGCGACTCCGCCAGAAGCCCCGCGAGCTCTTTCGCGTCGCGCGCCCTCGCGAGGATGCCGAGCTCCTCGCCGAGCGCGGCGACCGCGCGGAAGTTCTCCATGTGCGGGCCGCAGAGGACCGGGACGCCGGCCGCCCACGCCTCGATCGGGCTCTGTCCGCCCGTCGGGATCAGGCTCCCGCCGGCGTACGCGACCGCGGCGCCGCGGTAGGCCGCCGCGAGCTCGCCGACGGAGTCGAGCAGGTAGACGTCCAGCGAGCCGTGAGCCCCGAGCGGTGTGCCGTGAGCCGAAGAGGACCGTCGCATCAGAGAGAGGCCGCGCGACGCGACCAGCCTGGCCACCGCGTCGAACCGCTCGGGCCGGCGCGGGGCGAGGACGAGCAGCGGGCGATCCGGCAGTGCCTGCCACGCGTCGAGGACCATCGTCTCCTCGCCCTCGCCCGTGGATCCCGCCACCACGATCCCCCGCGCGCCGGCCGCCTCGCGGAGCCGCGCCGCGTCGGCGAACTCGGCCGCGGGCGCCGCGTCGAACTTGAGGTTCGGCAGCGCGCGGACGCGATCCGCCGGCGCGCCGAGCGACTCGATGCGCCGCGCGTCCTCGGGCGACTGCATCGCGAAGAGGGAGACGCGCTCGAGCGTCCGGCGCAGCCACCGACGGACGAGCCCGTAGCGCCGGAACGAGCGCTCCGAGATGCGGCCGTTGACGAGGGCGACGCGGATGCCGCGCGACGTCGCGCGGTCGATGAAGAGAGGCCAGATCTCCGTCTCGGTCAGCGCGACGAGCGCCGGGTGGGCGGCGTCGAGCGCGCGCGAGACGGGCCCCTCGAGATCGAACGGGAAGGCGAAGACGGGGGCGCGGCCCGCGAAGACCCGCTCGGCCACCGCGCGGCCGGCCGCGGTCGTCACGGAGATCCCGATCGGGACGTCGGGCCGCCGCCGCCGCAGCGCGCTGAAGAGCCCCGCGGCGACGCCGACCTCGCCGACCGAGACCGCGTGGATCCAGATGCCGCCCGAGAGGTCCGGTGGAAGCGACCGTCCGAAGCGGCCGCGCAGGTCCCCGACCCGGCGTCCTCCGGCGGCGCGCCGGAGCAGGGCCCAGGGCGCGTAGGCCGCGAGGGCGAGGGCGGCGAGGGCCCGGTAGAGCAGCAAGCGGCCGGATTATCTCCGACGAACGGCTCCGGCGGCTTGCCCGCGTGCGCGCAAAAGATTAAGATTCAGAGGCTTAGGAACGTCGGATTGGCCCCCGCGAGGGGCCAACGGATTGCCGGTGGCGTCCGTATACAGCGGCAGGAGGGGACCTCTCGGGCGATGGAGCTCGTCTACAGCGAAAACCGGGAACGCCAGGCCTCGACCGAGCTCTCGGACAAGGAGCTCGCGATCAGGGCCCGGACCGGCGACATGGTCTCCTTCGAAGCCCTGGTGGTCCGCAAGACGCCGGCCGTGGTGTCGCTCGCGCGGCGGATCGTCGGCAACGGCGAGGACGCCCGGGACGTCGCCCAGATGGTGTTCCTGCGCGTCTGGAACGAGGTCCACCGCTACGACGACCGCTTCTCGCTGAACACCTGGCTCTACCGGATCGCGACGAACCTCGCGATCGACTTCCTGCGCAGCTCGCGCAGCCGCGAGCGCGCGCACGGCGCCACCCTCCACCTCGTCCGCGAGCGCGAGGAGCGCACAGCCGCGGATGCGACCCGGGTCGCCGAGGACGCCGAGCTCGCCCGCCTCTTCGAGAGCGTCTCGGGCAGCCTTTCCGAGAAGCAGAAGGCGGCGTTCGTCCTGAAGGAGATGGAGGATCTCGAGACGCGGGAGATCGCCGACATCCTGGGCTGCGGCGAGTCGACCGTTCGAAACCATCTCTTCAACGCCCGGAAGATCCTGCGCCGCGAGATCGGCCGCCTCTATCCTGAATTCGTCCGCGGAGTCGTGAAGGCATGAGCGTGGTGTTCCGGGTTGGGCCCGAATTCGTCCGCGGAGTCGTGAAGGCATGAGCGTGCTCTGCCCGATCCTGCGCGCTTCGGGGAGTCTCGACGACTACCTCGCGGACACGCTGCCGGCGCCGCAGCGCCGGATCCTGCGCGAGCATCTCGCGGCGTGCGACGAGTGCCGCCGTGCGGCGATCGAGAAGGACGCGTCGTTCGCGTTCGCGCGGCCGTTCGCGGCCGAGCCGGTCGGCGCCTCCGACGCGGCGCGTATCCTCGCGTCCGTCCGCACGGGCGTCGCGCTCCGACAGACCGAGCTGCGCATCAGCCGGACCTCCGCGTCGGGTCACCGGATCGCCGGAAGCGTCGCCGCGGCCGCCGCCGCGCTCGCGCTCGCTGTGCTCATCCCCGGCGGCGGATCCCCTCACCACGTCCAGACGGCCGCCGCGCATGCGAGCGCGCCGTCGCTCGCTCCCGTTCAGGCGTCCGCCGCGCGGCCGCTGCAGGTCATCCGGCCCGCGGAGCCCGCCGCCGTCTCTTCCGAGGCGACGATCTACGACCTGAACCCCGGCGCCGGCCGGGAAGAGCCTCGCGTCGTTTGGATCGTGGATCGGGGGCTGGATATCTAACTCGAGGACCCCGACCCGGACGGCCCGCTGGGGGCCGTGGATTTTCATTCAATGAAACGACTTCTTCTCTTCGCCGTCGCGCTCGCGCTTTTCGCCCCGACCCTCCGGGCCGCGGACGATGCCGCCGTGCGCGTCTTCGTCCTCAAGCACAAGCGCGTCGAGGAGGCCATGCTCCTGATCCGTCCCCACCTGTCGGAGTCCGCGTCGATCACGCTGACGCAGAAGCTCAACGCGATGACGGTCACCGACAAGCCGGACAAGCTGGACCAGGTCGCGAAGGTGCTCGCATCGTTCGACGTGCCGCCCCGCGGCTTCCAGTTCGCGATCAAGCTCGTGCGCGCGCGAGCGGACGTGCCGGCCGGATCGATCTCGAAGGAGATCGGCGGCCTCGGCACCAAGCTGAAGTCGCTCTTCCAGTTCAATGACTACTCGCTGATCGACTCGGCGGTGCTCCGCTCCGTCGAGGGAGGCCACGTCGAGGCGCGATTCGGGCCCGAGTACCAGCTCGCGTTCACCATCCGCTCGGCGGGCGCGGGCAACGACCTCGTGCTCTCGCCCTTCGTGCTCTACAAGCTCTGGAACCCGCCCGGCCAGGCGGCGTTCACGAAGCCGCTCTACCGCGCGGCGATGCCGGTGAGCGTCGGACAGACGCTCGTCGTCGGCGCGTCCAAGGAGGAGGCGTCCAAGAGCGCGCTGATCCTCATCCTGCTCGCCGAGGAGCTCCCGCGCGCCGACGCGCCGGACGGGAAGAACGGACCGAAGTCCGTGGAGAAGCGCCCGTGACGGAGTTCCTCGTGAAGGCGGGCTGGCCCGACGGGTCGGTCGCCGAGCAGTCCGTCATGGCGACCGACATCGGCGCGGCGCGGCTCGACGTCGAGCGGCGCGGCGGCCACGTCTTCGACGTGAAGCGTCGCGGCCTCGGGCTCCTGCGCGGCGAGCGCAAGGCGCGGCGCGGCCGGGTCAAGATGACCGACTTCCTCATCTTCAACCAGGAGCTGATCGCGCTCTTGAAGGCGGGCCTGCCCGTCGTCCGCTCGTTCGAGATCCTCCTCGAGCGGCAGAAGAACCCGACCATGCGCCGCGTGCTCACCGACGTCCGCGAGCGCGTCAACTCCGGCGCCTCGATCTCGGAGGCGTTCGCCGAGGAGGGAGACCTCTTCCCGCGCCTGTACTGGACGTCGCTCAAGGCAGGCGAGAAGTCGGGCGAGATCGAGAGCGTCCTCCGCCGCTACCTGAAGTACCAGAAGACGGTCATGGCGCTGACGCGCAAGGTCGTCTCGACGCTCGTCTACCCGGCGATCCTGATCCTGCTGTCGATCGGCCTCATCACGATCCTGATGACGTACGTCATCCCGCGGTTCTCCGAGTTTTTCGCCGACTTCAACGCGGAACTTCCGCTGCTCACAGTGATCGTCCTCAACGTGGCGACCTTCCTGAAGCAGTACATCCTGATCATCGTCTCGGCGATCGCTACGGCGGTATTTCTCGTCTCCCGCTGGGTCAAGACCGAGCGCGGCCGCCGCTGGCTCGACGGCATGATCCTCAAGCTGCCGATCGTCGGCGGCATCTTCCGACGGTTCTCCATCTCGCAGTTCACGCGCAGCCTCGGCACGCTGCTCGGCGGCGGTACGCCGCTCGTGCCGGCGCTCGAGAACGCGGCCGACGCGATCGGCAACCGCTCGATCTCGGTGAAGGTGATGGAGGTCGTTCCGAAGGTCCGCGAGGGCCGCGAGCTCTGGAAGGCCCTCGATCAGACGGGGATCTTCACCGACCTGACGATCGAGATGATCAAGGTCGGCGAGTCCTCGGGCGCGCTCGAGGAGATGCTGTCCTCCGTCTCCGAGTTCTACGACGAGGAGATCGACGTCATGCTCGCGCGCGTCATCTCGTTCGTCGAGCCGGCCATTCTCGTGATCATGGGAGGCGTCATCGTGACGATCCTGCTGTCCGTCTACCTGCCGATGTTCCGACTGATGTCGGCGATCAAGTCCTGACGATGGCGCGCCAGGTCAACGGCCGTCCCCCCGCCGACGTCGTGCGCTTCTCCTCCCGCGCGGAGGAGGAGGCGTCCGCGATCGCGCTCGCCGAGCGGCTCGGGCTGCCCTACGTCGACAACGCGGCGTTCCGCGTCGACGCCGAACTGTTCCGCTCTATGCCGGTCGAGTGGATGCTCCGCTACAACTTCGTGCCGGAATCGCGGACCGAGAAGTCGTTGACGGTCATCTGCGCGGACCCGACCGACGTCGTCCGGCTCGACGAGCTCCAGCTCCTGGTCGGGGTGCCGCTGCGCGTGAAGGTCGGCAGCCGCGCGGCCATCGCGGACATCCTCCAGAAGAGCGAGTCCTCGCAGCGCGTCCTCGACGAGGCCACCGAGGACTTCCGGATGCAGCTCGTCCAGGAGGACGAGGAGGGCGAGGAGACCCTCACGATCGACCGGATCACGCAGGACGCGTCTCCGATCATCAAGCTCGTCGACTCCGTCGTCTTCAACGCGATCCAGCGCCGCGCGTCGGACATCCACATCGAGACGCAGGAGAACGTCGTCCTCATCAAGTACCGCATCGACGGCGTCCTCTACCAGGCCATGGATCCGATCGACAAGCGGCATCACGGCACGATCATTTCGCGCATCAAGGTCATGTCCGAGCTCGACATCGCGGAGAAGCGCATCCCGCAGGACGGCCGCTTCAATCTGCGCGTGCGCGGACGGACAATCGACTTCCGCGTCTCGATCATGCCGACGGTCCACGGCGAGGACTCCGTCATTCGAATCCTCGACAAGGAGTCGGCGAACGCGGAGTTCAAGAGCCTCAACCTCGAGGTCGTCGGCTTCGACGGCGACACGAAGAGGAAGCTGCGCAAGTTCATCCGCGAGCCGTACGGGATGGTGCTCGTCACGGGCCCGACCGGCTCGGGCAAGACGACCACGCTCTACGCGTGCCTGTCGGAGATCCAGTCGGTCGAGGACAAGATCGTCACGATCGAGGACCCGGTCGAGTACCAGCTCCGGGGCGTGACGCAGATCCCGGTCAACGAGAAGAAGGGCCTCACGTTCGCGCGAGGGCTGCGGTCGATCCTCCGCCACGACCCGGACAAGATCATGGTCGGTGAGATCCGCGACGAGGAGACCGCGCAGATCGCCGTGCAGTCGGCGCTGACCGGTCACCTCGTCTTCACGACGGTCCACGCGAACAACGTCGTCGACGTGCTCGGCCGATTCCTGAACATGAAGGTCGAGCTCTACAACTTCGTCTCGGCGCTCAACTGCGTCCTGGCGCAGCGCCTCGTTCGCAAGATCTGCGTGCACTGCAAGGAGCCCGTGCAGGTGGCTCCCGAGGCGCTCGTCGAGGCGGGGCTCGATTCGGCGAAGCTGGGCGGGCAGGTCTTCTACGAGGGCCGCGGATGCCTCGAGTGCGACGGCACCGGGTTCCACGGCCGGATGGCGATCGCGGAGCTGCTCGACCTGTCGGACCGCATTCGCGGCCTGATCCTCGAGCGCCGGCCCGCGGCGGAAATCAAGAAGGCGGCGAAGGACGAGGGGATGATCTTCCTCCGCGACGCCGCCCTGGCGAAGGTCTTCGAGGGCTCGACGACGCTCAGGGAGATCAACAAGGTGACCTTTGTCGACTAGGGAGTCGGCCTCGCGATGAAGCTTCCGTTTTTCGGCTCGGTCGCGCCGCCGCACGTGTTCTGCCTTCTCGACGAGGGCGTCACGTATGCGCGCGTGCGACCCGGGTCTCCCGCGGGGTTCGAAGAGAGCCGGCACTTCCCGTATCCCGGCGGGCCCTTCGCGCCGGGGGCGCCGGTCCGCGTCACGCGCGAGGCGCTCTCCGAGGCGGTCCGCGCTGCGCGCGCCCTCTCCGGCGGGAAGCTGTCGCGCGCGAGCGTCGTGTATCCCGACGCCTGGGCGCGGATCCTTCCCGTCGAGCTCGAGACGCTGCCCACGGCGGACGACGCCGGCCGCGAGATGGTGAACTGGAAGCTCAAGAAGCTTCTGCCCGCGGGGCCGGGCGACGTCGCGGTCGTCTGGCGCGCGATGCCCGTCGTCTCCGAGGAGAAGCGCGTGCTCGTCGCGACGGCGCACCGCGAGACGATGGAGTCGATCGAGAGCGCGTTCGAAGAGCTGGGAGTGCGGGTCGGCTACCTCGCGCCGGCGAGCCTCGCGATCCTGGAGGGGCTGTCTTCGATCCTCTCCGCCGGCGGGGGCAAGGACTACGGGCTGCTGCACCGTTCGGCGGGAGGCACGACGTTCTTCATCGTCCGCGACCGGGACGCGATCTTCTTCCGGCAGCGGCCCGCCGACGACGACGACCCGGAACGCGAGGCGCGGCTCTCGCTCTCTTACTACGCCGAGAAGCTGAAGGGCCCGGGCCTCTCCGCGGTCTACGTCCACGACGAGCTGTCGGGGCGGCCGCTCGAGAAGGTCGTGGCGTTTCCAATCGCGCCCGTCGCGCTGTCCTCGCGCGTTCTCGGCGCCGACCCCGATTTCGACGCGCGCGTCGCGAGCCAGCCCGAGCTCATGGCCGGCTTCGCCGCCGTTGTGGGGGGCCGATGAGCCGCTCCTTCAACTTCGCGCGGCGGCCGTTCCAGGACGACCGGCCCGTCTGGGTCGTGATCGCGGTCCTGTTGGTCGCGGGACTGCTGCTTCTCGCCGCGAACCTCCGTCAGGTCGCGCAGTACCGACGCGGCGTCGCCGACATCCAGGCGTCCATCGACGCGCTCGAGGCGCGCCAACACAAGGCGGATGCGCGTGCGCAGGCGGCGAAGTCCGCGCTGTCCTCGTACCAGGTGTCCGCGATGGCCGACGAGAGCCGAGGGCTCGCGCGGATCGTCGCCGAGCGCCACTTCTCGTGGACGACCCTCCTCGCGCGGCTCGAGCGCACACTGCCGTCGGCGGTCGGCGTCACACGCCTCCAGCCCCGCTTCGACAAGGACGGCGAGGTCTATCTCGAGATGCAGCTGTTCGCGAAGAGCCAGGAGGCGGTCGTACCGACGATCGCGGCCCTGTCGAAGGATCCCGCGTTCGGTGAGGTCGAGCTGAAGAGCGAGACGATCGGCGAGGCCGGCTCGCCCGATCCGTTCGTGTTCATGCTGTCGAGCCGCTACGAGCCCCAGAAGGGAGCCCGGCGATGAACGCGGCGGCCTGGCGACGTCGCCTGCCCGTGCTTGCCGTGGCGGTCCTGTTCGCCGCGGCGAATGCCGTTTTCTTCGTGACGTATCGCTCGGGCGCGAAGTCGCGTCGCGACGCGCTCGAGGCGCGGCGGGAGGCGCTCACGCACGCTGTCTCCGGCGCCGAGGCCGAGGCGAACCGCCTGACCGCCCAGAAGGACCGCCTGTCGGGCGTGTCGGAGGCGATCGACGACTTCTACGGGCACCGGATCGGCACGCAGAAGGAGACGCTTGCCGGAGTCGTCGACGACGTGCACGGCGCGCTGAAGCAGGCCGGGGTCGCGACGAGCACGATCTCGTACTCGACGATCGGCGACAAGTCGCTCCCGCTCGTCACGATGCGGATCACGTTCCCCGTGCGATGCGACTACTCGCGCTTCAAGAAGCTGCTCCACGAGTTCGAGTCGAGCCGCCGCTGGATCGCGATCCGCAGCGTGACGATCTCTCGCGACACGGAGAGCGCGGGCACCGTTCAGGTCCAGTTCGAGCTCTCGACGTACTTCGCCGAGCGCGGGCTCGAGCCGCCCAGGCCGCCCAAGCCGGCGGCCGAGGCGCGGGCGACGGTGCCCGGCGGGAGGGCGGGTTGAAGCTGGCCGGCGCCGGGACGAAGCGCCAGGCGATCCTTTTCGGGTCGCTCGGAGTCGTGCTGCTCCTCGCGCTCGTGCGCTGGCGGCCGGGCGGAAAGGCCGAGGCGCCGGCCGCGACGCAGGTCGCGAGCCGCGGCGCCGCTCCCGCGACGGGCGCGCCGTCCGCGGCGGCGGCGGACGCGGATTCCGGCGGCGACTCGAAGAGCTTCATTCACGGCGCGCGACGGCCGGCGTCGACGAAGGAGATTTCGCCCGACGAGGTCCCCGAGCTCTCGATGAAGGACCTCGCGCCATCCAAGGGCGGAGCCGCCGACACCGGCCGCAACCTGTTCGGGCTGACCGAGCCCACGAAGGTGCCGCCCCCGACGCCGACGCCGCGTCCGCCGATGGCCGGCGATTTCGCTTTCATCGGCCCGCTTCCCCCCCCGCCGCCGACGCCGACGCCGCATCCGCCGGAGGTCACGTTCAAGTTCATCGGCTCGTTCGGCCCGCGCGAGAACCCCATCGCGGTCATCCAGCAGGGCGAAACGGTCTTGAATGCGCGGGCGGGCGACACGCTGTTCGGCAAGTTCGTACTGAAGAAGGTGGGTTACGAGTCGGTCGACGTGGGCTTCGTGGACTTTCCCCACGCCGAGCCCAAGCGTCTGGGGATCACGCAATGACGGTCACGAAACGCGGCACGGCGGCGAGAGCGGTCTCCCGTTCCTCCGCCCATCGCGATGAGGGCACCATCGATGAAGCTCGGAACGGTTCGGCGATGAGGGTTCGAAAGAGCTGGCTCGTGCTCGCGCTGGCGGTCGTCATGACCGGCTGCGCGGGGGCCCGCGCCTACCAGCAGGCGAAGGACGAGGAAGCCGTCGGCCACTGGGATCTCGCGGTCATGCAGTACGCGAAGGCGCTCGAGCAGGATCCGAACCACAGCGCGTACAAGATCGCCCTGGCGCGCTCGAAGCTGAAGGCGTCTCAGTTCCACTTCGAGCGCGGCAAGCTCTACCGCGCGTCGGGGCGGCCGGACCTGGCCGCGATCGAGCTCGAGCAGACCGTCATGCTCGACCCGACGAACGACTACGCCACCGTCGAGCTCCGAAAGGCCCGCGAGGACCAGGCGAAGCTCGAGGCCGAGCGCAACACCGAGTCGAAGATGGAGAAGCTCAAGAAGAAGGCGAGAGGCCAGCGCGCGGTGACGCCGATGCTGGAGCCGTCCAGCGACCGTCCGATCAACCTGAACTTCCCGCAGCAGAAGCCGATCAAGCAGATCTACCGCGCGCTCGCGGACGCCGCGGGGATCAACGTCGTATTCGACCCGCAGCTCAAGGACGACAACGTCTCGATCGTGCTCACGAACATCCAGTTCCAGAAGGCCCTCGAGACGCTCCTCCGGCAGGAGAACCACTTCTACAAGATCATCGACGAGAAGACGATCCTCATCGCCGCCGACACGCCGCAGAACCGCAAGACATACGAGGACCTCGTGATTCGGACGTTCTTCCTCTCGAACGCCGACGTCACGGAGGTCGCCAACGCGCTGCGCGCGCTCCTGCAGACGACGCGCATCTCCGTCAACAAGGCGGAGAACTCGATCACGCTGCGCGACACGTCCGACAAGGTCGCGGTCGCCGAGCGCATCGTCGAGCAGAACGACAAGCAGGTCGCCGAGGTCGTCATCGACGTCGAGCTGCTCCAGATCAACGCCAACAAGGCGCAGACCCTGGGCGTCACGTTCGCGCCCCGCGCCATCACGGCGTCGGTGCCGGCGCCCGGCGGCACGACCAACCTCGGCGCCGCGCTCGGCAGCAACCAGTTCACGTGGGACCAGCTCAAGCAGATCGGCATCAACTCGTTCGGCTTCAACATCCCGAGCGTGGTCCTGACCTTCATCAAGGACAACACGGACGCGGAGCTCCTCGCGAAGCCGCAGCTGAGGATCGCCGAGGGTCAGAAGGCGCAGCTTCTCATCGGCGACAAGGTGCCGATCCCGGTCACGAGCTTCAACACCTCGACGATCAACGGCTCGAACGTGGTGCCGATCACGTCGTTCCAGTACCAGGACATCGGCATCAAGATCGAGGTCGAGCCGCGCGTGCACCACAACAAGGAGGTCACGCTCAAGCTGATGACGGAGGTCTCGAACCTCAACGGCGCGGTGCCCGGCGGGAACGGCGGTCAGCCTCAGCCGATCATCGGCACGCGGACGATCTCTTCGAACATCCGACTCAAGGACGGCGAGACGAACCTGCTCGCGGGCCTCTATCGGACGGACAAGCAGAACGTGAAGTCCACGATCCCGTTCATCGGCGACATCCCGATCATCGGGCGCATCTTCTCGAACGTCGACACGGACAACCAGACGACGGACCTCGTGCTCACGCTCACCCCGCACATCATCCGAATCCCGGACATCACCGAGGAGGACCTCGAGCCGGTCTACGTCGGCACCGACGCCAACATCTCGTACCAGGGCGCCCCGCGCGTCGAGAATCCGAACCGCGACCAGGGCCCGTTCGAACCGCCGGCGGGCGGGCGCAACCCGCGTCAGAGCGCGCCGCCCGCGCCGCAGGGCAACCCCGGTATCAACCTCGGCACGGGCAGCGCTCCGACGGACATCTTCCGTCCGCCGCCGGCCCCGCCGCAGCCGGCTCCGGTCCCGACGCCGCCGCCCGGCACGCCGAACCCGCGCCAGGCGGTCCCGTCCGCGTCCGAGAAGAGCGGGCCGGCCGATGCGACCGACTCGGGTGATGCCACGGCTGCCGCCTCGGCGGGCTTCGCGGCCGAGTCGTCGCCGCAGGTGCTTCTCGACTTCGACCCGGCCTACCTCGCGCTGGCTCCGGGCCAGCAGCAGGTCGTGCTCGTCCGCGCCACGTCCGCGTCCGGGTTCCCGGGCGGGACGGTCTCGGTGAAGTTCGACCCGGCCGTCGCGGCGGCGGTCGCCGTGCGGCCGATCCTGTCCGGCGGGAACGGCATCGCCGACAGCCGCATCGACAACGGCCATGCGGTCATCACGCTCCCCGCCGTTCCGGACGCGACGGGCACGCGCGCGGTCGCCGAGATCACGTTCCGCGGCATGTCGGTCGGACGCTCGTCGCTGTCGTTCGAGCCGGTCACGATGGAAGGCACGACGGTGACCCTGTCGCAGTCGGTGGTGGACGTCCGGTGATGGTTGGGTCGGCGGAAGGGCGACGAGACTTCGGGAAGGGCCGCGCGCAGCGCGGCCGACTCCTGCGCTCCGCGCCGCGCGTGCCTTCGGCCGCGCGGGGTCGACACGCCGAATCCGGCTTCACGATGGTCGAGATGGCGATCGTCGCCATCATGATCGCGATCCTCGCGGCCATGGCCGTGCCCGTCGCGCGGTACTCGGTGCGCCGCCAGAAGGAGCTCGAGCTGCGCCACCAGCTCCGCACGATGCGCGACGCGATCGATCAGTACAAGAAGATGTCGGACTCCGGTCTCATCCCGCTCGAGATCGGCGGCGAGGGATACCCGCCGGATCTCGACAAGCTGGTCGAGGGCGTCAACCTCGTCGGGCAGACTCAGAAGAAGCAGCGCTTCCTCCGCCGCATCCCGATCGACCCGATGACGGGGAAGGCGGACTGGGGCAAGAGGTCCTACCAGGACGACGCGGATTCCATGTCGTGGGGCGGGCAGAACGTGTACGACATCCACTCCCTGTCCGAGGCGAAGGCCCTGGACGGAACGTTCTACAAGGACTGGTGATGCGGCGCAAAGACTCCGGGTTCACCCTCCTCGAGCTCCTCGTCGTCATGACGATCATCGGCATCCTCGCCGCGATCGCCGTGCCGGCGCTGCGGGACTCGCCGCGCCGCGCCCAGGAGGCCTCGCTGCGCGCGGACCTCTTCACCTTCCGCAGCGTCATCGACCAGTACAAGGGCGACAAGGGCAACTACCCGGCCGACCTCGAGACCCTCGTCAAGGACGGCTACGTCCGGAAGCTCCCCATCGATCCAATGACGAAGAAGCAGGACTGGGTCCTGACGATGGAGGAGGAGCCCTCACAGCCGGACGACCCCAACGAGCAGCCCCAGCCCGGCATCATCGACGTCCACAGCGCCTCGAAGGCGAAGGCGCTGGACGGATCGAACTATGCGGACTGGTGACTCGGGCACCGGGGCGCCATCGGGCTTCCCGGGACTCCGGCGCGGCTCGCGCGGCTTCACGCCGCCCCCGCGCGGCTCGCGCCGCTTCACGCCGCCCCCGCGCGGCTCGCGCGGCTTCACGATGGTCGGCGTCGTCGTCGCGATCGCGATCCTGACCATCCTCATCGCGGCCGTCGGCCCGTCGATCTCCACGATCATGAAGCGCGACAAGGAAACCGAGCTGATCTTCCGCGGCAAGCAGTACGCCCGGGCGATCGGCGCGTTCCAGAAGCGGTACGGCCGCTATCCGAATCAGCTCAAGGAGCTCACCGAGATCAAGCCGCGGTCGATCCGCCAGCTCTTCCGCGAGCCGATGTGCAACTGCGACGACTGGCAGGTCATCATCGCCGGCACGCCGGAGGCGATGCCGATGGGAAACGGGCCGGCTCCGCCCGGCGGCGGCCTCCCGGGCAACCCTTTCGGTCCGAAGCGGACGCCGTCGCCGGGGTCCGGCGGCAACCAGCCTCCGTCGACCTACACGGGACTCCAGCAGACCCCGCCGCCGTTTCTGGGTGGAGGCGGCGCCAGCCAGCCGACGCCCGAGCCCGCGCCTTTCACGACGGGGATCTTCGCCAACCACGGCAGCGCCCAGACCACCGGCCCGATCGTGGGCGTCCGTTCCAAGCTCCACGACCGCGCCCTGAAGAAGTGGCGGGACAAGGAGTGGTACGACGAGTGGCGGTTCATCGTGGGCGACGCGGACAACGACGACAAGAGCTGGTTCGATCCCAACTCGTTGAGGGGACCGCACTTTACGCCGTCTCCCGGGGCCCACTGATCCCGTCTCGGAGGGGCTAGAATCGGGGGTTCCCGCGGGGCCGTTCCGGCCGCCGCGGCTCACCGGGCAAGGTCCCGCCGGACGGTACATGGTCGTCAAACACACCCTCGACAACGGAGTGACGGTCCTCGTCGACGAGATGCAGGACGTCCGCTCTTTCGCCCTCGGATTCTTCGTGCGCGCCGGATCGGGAGACGAGCCGCCGGCCCGCCAGGGGCTCTCGCACTTTCTGGAGCACGTTCTCTTCAAGCGGACGCGGAAGAGGTCCAACGTCCAGATCGCCCGGGCCATCGACCGGCTCGGGGGCGACGTGGACGCCTTCACGACCAAGGAGTACACGGGCTTCTACGTCCACACGCTCGACACCCGCTTCGCGGACGCCCTCGATCTGATGGGAGACGTGGTCCTCTCGCCGGCGTTCGACGCGTCCGACATCGAGATGGAGAGAGGAGTCATCCTCGAGGAGATCGGCGAGGCCAACGACAATCCCGATGACCTCGTCCACGAGATGTTCGTCTCCTCGTTCTGGAAGAGCCATCCCCTCGGAGCGCCCATCCTCGGCACGGCGGAGACGGTCCGCGCGATCGGCCGGGAGGACCTCTACCGCTACTACCGCTCGCGCTACGCGCCGGGCAACATCATCGTGTCGGTCGCCGGCCACGTGCGCGCGGACGAAGTCCTCGCGGCGATCTCGCGGCTCTTCCGCCGCCGGACGGCGGGACGCAACGGGGCGGCGGCGAAACGGTCGGGCCCCGACCGCCGGCCGCAGTCGCACCAGCACGTGCGGGTGCAGTCGCGCCGCGGACTCGAGCAGGTTCACGTCTGTCTCGGCGTCGCCGGTCCGGCGCAGGCGAGCGAGCGGCGGTTCGCCACCGGCCTGCTCGACATCGTGCTCGGCGGCGGGATGTCATCGCGGCTCTTCCAGGAGGTGCGCGAGAAGCGCGGCCTCGCCTACTCGATCGGCTCGTCGCTCAACTCCTATCGGCTGGGCGGCTACGAGACCGTCTCGGCCGCCTGCGCGCCGCGCAACCTCTCGCGGGTGCTGGACGTCACGCTCCGCGAGCTCCGCAA
This sequence comes from Thermoanaerobaculia bacterium, assembly GCA_036271035.1. Taxonomy (GTDB): domain Bacteria; phylum Acidobacteriota; class Thermoanaerobaculia; order UBA5066; family Gp7-AA6; genus DAHUXD01. The sequence goes on from DATBBK010000049.1 coordinate 14,805, forward strand.
GCTGAAGCGGACCGGCGTGCGGCCCCACGAGCTCGAGTGGGCGAAGGAGAACCTGAAGGGCAACCTCGTCCTCGCGCTCGAGTCGACGGTCTCGCGGATGTCGGCGGCGGCGCGGCAGGAGTTCTACTTCGGCCGCAGTATTCCGCCCGAGGAGTGGATCGCTCGCGTCGAGAACGTGAAGCTCGACGACGTCGGCGAGGAGGCGGAGCGGCTGTTCGACGGGCGCGTCCTGTCGCTGACCGTGGTCGGCAACGTGGCCCGGCCGCCCCTGTCGGAGCCGGACCTGAAGGTCGCGCTGTAGGGCCGGCAAGGTCCGCTAGCGTTTTCGTAGGGGCGGGGCTTGCCCCCGCCCCCTCACGACGGGACATCTGCCGCGTCATTCGAGTTGAAAGGGGCGGCCGCAAGGGCCGCCCCTACGAACCGAGCCCGCTCTGGACTGACAAAGCGGCCCTTTTCAGCACGGCCTTCCTCTGATTCAATCCGCCTCCGATGGCGGAGGTTCGCGTGGCGCTCTCGGTCCTTCCACACGGGGAGGGGCTCGACCTGCCCGCCTATGCCACGGAGGGCGCCGCCGGCTGCGATTTGCGTGCGGCCGTCGCCGAGTCGCTCACGCTCCTGCCCGGCGGCCGCACTCTCGTGCCGACCGGCATCGCGGTCGCGATCCCCGACGGATTCGAGGGCCAGGTGCGGATGCGCAGCGGCCTCGCGGTCAAGCACGGGCTCGCGCTCCTGAACGGCCCGGGCACGATCGACAGCGACTACCGGGGCGAGATCCGCGTCGTGCTGGCGAACCTCGGGTCGGAGCCGGCGACGATCTCCCGCGGCGACCGCATCGCGCAGCTCGTCATCGCTCCGGTCGCGCGCGCGACGTTCGAGCGCGTCGACACGCTGCCCGACACGCGGCGCGGCGGCGGCGGCTTCGGGTCGACCGGAAGATGACTCCGCGCTGCGCGAAGCCACGCGAGGACCGCTTCTCGCTCGCATTTATAATCGGGCGGTGCGCGTCACGGTCCTCGCGTCCGGCTCCGGCGGCAACGCGTGCGTCGTCGAAGCCGGGAAGACGCGGGTTCTCGTCGACGCCGGCCTCTCCGCCCGGGAGATCGAGCGGCGCATGGACGCGCGCGGCATGGCGGCCGAGTCCATCGCCGGCCTATTCCTCACGCACGAGCACAACGACCACGCCAGCGGCGCTCTCGTCTTCGGGTCGCGCTGGGACTGCCCGGTGTACGCGACGACCGGCACCGCAGCCGCGATCGGCCTCGAGGGCGATCTCTTCACGCCGTTCTACCGGGTGGTTTCCGGCCGCGAGGCGCGGATCGGCGATCTCGAGTTCCGTGCCTTCGCGACGCCGCACGACGCGGCGGAGTCCGTCGCGTACTCGTTCGGCGCGGACGACGCGCGGATGGTCATCGCGTCCGACCTCGGCCGCGCCGAGCCGGCGTTCATTGACTTCCTCCGCGAGGCGACGACGCTGATGGTCGAGATGAACCACGACGAGGACATGCTCCGCGACGGCCCGTACACGTGGCCGCTCAAGCGCCGCATCTCCGGCGGACTCGGCCATCTCTCGAACCACCAGTCGGCGACCGCGATGGAACGCGCGGCCGGGCCGAGGCTGCGGCGGATCGTCGCGACGCACCTGTCGCGGACCAACAACACGCCCGAGCTCGTGCGGGCGGTCCTGGCGCGCTCGCTCGAGCGCTGCGGCTGGGACGTGCCGTTCGAGATCGCGGATCAGATCCGGGGATTGGAGGCGTTCGACGCATGAGGGTGGAGGTCAGGGTCTATCCGAAGGACGGGGTGCTCGACCCGCAGGGCAAGGCGATCGCCGCGGCGCTCGGCCGGCTCGGCCATCGCGCCGTGCAGGACGTGCGCGCCGGCAAGGTCTTCTTCATCGAGGTCGCCGGCGCCGACCCGCGCGCCGCCGAGGCGGACGCGAAGAAGATGGCGGAGGAGCTGCTCGCCAATACGGTCATCGAGGGCTACGACGTGAGAGTGCTCTCGTGATGAGGAGCGCCGCGTGAGGTTCGGCATCGTCGTCTTCCCGGGCTCCAACTGCGACGAGGACTGCCATCACGTCGCGACGGACCTGCTCGGGTGCGAGGCCGACTACATCTGGCACCACGACCGCGACCTGAAGGGCTCGGACGCGATCATCCTGCCCGGCGGATTCGCCTACGGCGACTACCTGCGCGCGGGCGCGCTCGCGCGGTTCTCGCCGGTCATGGAGAGCGTCGCCGCGTTCGCGCGCGACGGCGGTCCCGTCCTGGGAATCTGCAACGGCTTCCAGGTGCTGCTCGAGGCCGGGCTGCTGCCGGGGGCGATGCAGATCAACCGCGGGCTCCGCTACGTCTGCCGCGACATCTGGATGCGCGCGGAGAACACCGACACGCCGTTCACGTCGCTCTACGAGAGGGGCGAGGTCGTGAAGATGCCGATCGGGCACATGGAGGGCAACTACACGGCCTCGCCGGAGACGCTCGCAGCGCTCGAGCGCGACGGCCGCGTCGTGTTCCGCTACTGCGATCCGCAGGGCGCCGTGACGGACGAGGCGAATCCCAACGGCGCGGCGGCCAACATCGCGGGCATCCGGAACGAGGCCGGCAACGTCGTGGGACTGATGCCGCACCCGGACCGCTGCTCTGAGAAGCTGCTCGGCAACGACATGGGAATCCGGATGTTCCAGTCGGTGGTGACCGCGCTCGCGGCGCGCTGATGAGAAGGTCGTAGGGGCGGCCCTTGCGGCCGCCCGCGTTCCGGGCGGGGACAAGCCCCGCCCCTACGAAGAGAAAGCCATGATCACCGAAGAGCTCATCAAGGAACACAACCTCTCCGACGAGGAGTACCAGCGCATCCTCGGCATCCTCGGCCGGGAGCCGAACCTCGTCGAGCTCGGCATCTTCTCGGCGATGTGGAGCGAGCACTGCTCCTACAAGTCGTCGCGCGTCCACCTGCGCAAGTTCCCCACGTCGGGGCCGCGCGTCATCCAGGGTCCCGGCGAGAACGCGGGCATCGTCGACATCGGCGACGGGCTCGCCGCTGCGTTCAAGATGGAGTCCCACAACCACCCGTCGTTCATCGAGCCCTACCAGGGAGCTGCGACGGGCGTCGGCGGCATCCTGCGCGACATCTTCACGATGGGCGCGCGGCCGATGGCGTCGCTCAACTCGCTGCGCTTCGGCCGGCTCGATGCGCCGCGCATGAAGCACCTCGTCGACGGCGTCGTCCGCGGCATCGCGGGCTATGGCAACTGCATCGGCATCCCGACGCTCGGCGGCGAGACGACGTTCCACAAGGGCTACGACGGCAACATCCTCGTCAACGTCATGAACCTCGGCATCGTCCCGGCGAACCGAATCTTCCGCGGCCGCGCGGAGGGCGCCGGCAACCCGGTCGTCTACGTCGGCTCGAAAACCGGCCGCGACGGCATCCACGGCGCGACGATGGCCTCGGAGGAGTTCGCCGCGGACGAGGCCTCGCAGAAGCGGCCGACGGTCCAGGTCGGCGATCCGTTCACGGAGAAGCTGCTCATGGAGGCTTGCCTCGAGCTGTTCCAGACGGACGCCGTCGTCGGCATCCAGGACATGGGCGCCGCGGGCCTGACCTCGTCGTCGTTCGAGATGGCGGGGCGCGCCGGCAGCGGCGTCGAGATCGACCTGTCGAAGGTGCCCGTCCGCGAGACGGGGATGACTCCGTACGAGATCATGCTGTCGGAGTCGCAGGAGCGGATGCTGCTCGTCGCGCGCCGCGACCGGCTCGACGAGGTCCTAGCGATCTTCAGGAAGTGGGAGCTCGACGCGGTCGAGATCGGGCGCGTGACGGAGTCGGGCCGCGTGGTGCTCTTCTTCGAGGGACGCGTCGTCGCCGACCTGCCGGCCGCGCCCCTGGCCGACGAGGCGCCGGTTTACGACCGCCCGCGCGTCCCGGCCGAGCCGCCCGCTCGCTACCTCTGGCCCGACGAGCCCGAGCCCGAGAGCTACGCGGAGGCGCTGCTCGCGATCCTCGCGTCCCCGAACGTCGCCGAGAAGTCGTGGATCTGGACGCAGTACGACCACATGGTCCAGTCGAACACGGTCGAGCGGCCGGGCGGCGACGCCGCCGTGATCCGCGTGAAGGGCACCAAGAAGGGGATCGCGATGAAGAGCGACGTCAATCCCTTCTTCTGCATGTTCGATCCGTATCGCGGCGGCGCGATCGCGGTCGCCGAGGCGGCTCGCTCCGTCGCGTGCACCGGCGCGCGGCCGCTCGCGATCACGGACTGTCTGAACTTCGGCAACCCGGAGAAGCCCGAAGTCATGGCGCAGTTCGAGCTCGCGGTCCGCGGCATCACGGACGCCTGCCGCGCGCTCGGGACGCCCGTCGTCTCGGGGAACGTCTCGTTCTACAACGAGACCGACGGCCGCGCGATCCCGCCGACGCCGACCGTCGGCATGGTCGGGCTCATGCAGGACGTCGCCGCGCACGTGCGCGTCCCGTTCCGCAAGGACGGCGACGTCGTCGGCGTCCTCGGGACGACCCGCGAGGAGCTCGGCGCCTCGGAGTTTTTGCGCACGGTGCGCGGCCGCGACGAGGG
>DATBBK010000050.1:0-17968 GCA_036271035.1 Thermoanaerobaculia bacterium
GTACGCGAAGACGTCGGTCCGCGCGTCGGCATCCCGGCCCTCGAGCTGTTCCGGCGCCATGTACTGGAACGTGCCGAGGATCGTCCCCTCCTGCGTGAGGTTCTGCCCGGTTCCCATCACGGTCGGGATCGACGTCAGACCCGACGCCTGGACCGGCTGCGCCATCGCCTTGGCCAACCCGAAGTCCAGGAGCTTCACCCCGGTCTTCGTCAGCATCACGTTCGCGGGCTTCAGGTCGCGGTGCACGATGCCCTGCCGGTGCGCCTTGTCCAGCGCATCGGCGATCTCCTGCCCGTACCGCAGCGTCTGCTCGGGCGGCAGCGGGCCCTTCGCCACGCGCTCACTGAGCGTCTCTCCCTCGAGCAGCTCCATGACCAGGTACTCGGTCTCGCCCTCGAGTCCCACGTCGTAGAGCGCGCAGATGTGCGGATGCGAAAGCTGCGAGATCGTCCTCGCCTCGCGCTCGAAGCGCTGGCGCACGTCCGCGCTCGCCGAGAGATGCGACGGCAGCACCTTCACCGCGACCGTCCGATCCAGCCGCGTGTCCCGCGCCTTGTACACCTCTCCCATCCCGCCCGCGCCGAGTGGCGCGAGGATCTCGTAGGGGCCGAGGCGAGTGCCGGCCGCTAAGGCCATAGGAGCTCCCGTCTCAGTCTCGTCCTCTTCCGCGGTGGGAAGAGGAGTGCAAAACCGGCGTCGCTCACTTGCTCTTCTCCAGCTGCTCCGTCCAGTGCGTGACGAGGGTGATCGGAGAAAACTCTTCCCTCAGGCCGGTGTTGACGAGGAAACGCTGGTCGTCCTTCGCGACGTCGTAGCGGTAGCTCTCTCCCATCCGGCGTGACTGGAACAGCGGCCGGATCGCGCCGATCTCGAAGGAGGGTACGTCCGTCTTGACGTCCGCGGCCATCAGCCGGTTATCCGGAGCGAAGAAGAACAGCTCCCGGCCGTCATGGGACCAGCGGGGCTCGCGGCCGCCGCTCTGCGACACCTGCCAGCGTCCCGCGGGCTCGGGGAACGTCGCGGCGAAGATCTCGTACCGGCCGTTCAGGTCGGTCACGTACGCAACGTACCGGCCGTTCGGAGAGACGACGCCCATGCTCTCGCCAGGAGTGGAAGTGATCTGCCGGGGGGCGGCACTCCCGTCGACCGGAACCACCCACAGATCGTCGTGCAGCTGACGCCGCTTCGAGAACACCAGGTACCGTCCATCCGGAGAGAAACCCGTCGGCACCTCGTTCTCGACGGCGTCCGCGGCGACCACTTTCTCCGTGTTGCCGTCCACCGGACGGATGACGACGTCGTAACCGCTGCTGCCGCCGGGATGATCGGCGGCATAGGCGAGAAACCTGCCGTCGGAGGACCAGGTTGACCAGAACTTGTCCTTCGTCCCGGAAGTGAACCGACTCCGCGTTCCGGTGGCGAGGTCGATCATCCAGATGTCCGCGATGCCGGTGCGGAGGTCCACGATCGAAGCCGTCGCCCGCTTTCCGTCGGGCGACATCGCGACGTTGCTGCCATTGAAGTACTCCGCCGGCTCTCCGACGTCGCCCAGGGCCTTTCCGGAGCGGTCGATCCAGCGCAGGACCGATGCCGTCGTGCTGGTACCGGTCTGGTAGGAGAGGAGGCCGGTCTCCGAGGCCGAGAAGACGCCGCGGCTGAACCGCTCGTCCATCGACACGTCGGGCGCGACGACGGCGGGCTCCCCTGTCACGGCGAGCTTGCCGAGGTCGAAGCGCTGCGCGACGAGCGCACCCTCCAGGACGTAGAGCAGATATCCCGAGGCGTACACGGCGTTCGAAGCGGCGTGGACGACGACGCTCGACTCCTTGCTGTCGAAAGCGCCGACGCGAATCTCCGGGTTTTCCCCCGCGCCGGCGCCGCTGTGCCGCACCAGATAGAGGAAGTGTCGTCCGTCCGGCAGGAACCGCGGATAGCGATGCGTCGAGTCCCTGCTTCCGTAGACGCTCGCCACCGAGGGTGGGCCGCCGGCCGCAGGGACCCGGTAGACCGGACCCCTCGCGTCCGGCGTGAAGAGGATGACGCCGTCGCGGCTCCAGGTTCCGCCGCGGCCTTCGCTGGCCTCGGCGAGCTTGAAGACGGTGCCCCCGCCCACGTCGACCTTCTTGAGCGCGTGTTCGGCGAAGAAGCCGACGGATCGGCCGTCTGGCGACCAGAACGGTCGCGCCGCGCCTTCGGTTCCGGACAGCGAGTGCGCGCCGGACTCGGCGAGCGCGCGGACCCAGAGCTGATTCGGGCCCTCTCCCTGTCGGGCGACGAAGACGAGATGCGAGCCGTCCGGGGAGAGCTCCGCCGGGCCCGCGTTGATCCCCGTGGCGATGAGGGCGGCCTTTTCGGGCGGCAGGATCGAGGTCCGGATCAGCGGCAGCGCGGCGGTCGGCCGTCGCGCGTTGAGCGCAAACGCCAGAGCGGCGGCGAGGACCGCCAGCCCGGCCGCCACGATCCACGCGGGTTGCAGCCTCCGCCGACGCCCCGCCACGATGGGCGATGCGACGCCGGCCGACGACCCTTCGGCGATCCACCGGAGCTCGCTACCGAGGTCGGCCGCGCTCTGCCAGCGATCCTCCGGATCCTTGGCCACGCACTTTTTGACGAGTCGATCGAGAGCCGGCGGCGACATCGGGAGGATGCTCGAGATCGACGGCGGCTCGGCCGACATGATCGCGGTGATCAGCGATGCCTGGCTCGCGGCCGAGAACGCCTTCCGTCCCGTCGCCATCTCGTAGAGCACGCAGCCGAAGGCGAAGATGTCCGTCCGAGCATCCGCCTCCCTGCCCTCCAGCTGCTCGGGCGCCATGTACTGGAACGTCCCGAGGATGGTGCCCTCCTGCGTCAGGTTCTGTTGCGTCGGAAGCGCCGTCAGGCTCGACTGCGGCGCGGCCGGCGCCATCGCCTTCGCGAGGCCGAAGTCGAGGAGCTTCACGCCGGACTTCGTCAGCATCACGTTGGCCGGCTTCAGGTCGCGGTGCACGATCCCCTGCCGGTGCGCCTTGTCGAGGGCGTCGGCGATCTCCTGCCCGTATCGCAGCGTCTGCTCGAGAGGCAGCGGCCCCCTCGCGAGCCGCTCGCTGAGCGTCTCGCCCTCGAGCAGCTCCATCACGAGGTACTGGACTCCGTCCTGACTGCCGACGTCGTGCAGCGCGCAGATGTGCGGATGCGTCAGCTGCGAGATCGTCCTCGCCTCGCGCTCGAAGCGCTGGCGCACCTCGGGCGACGCGGACGTGTGCGACGGCAGCACCTTGACCGCCACCGCCCGCTCGAGCCGCGTGTCCCGCGCCTTGTAGACCTCTCCCATCCCGCCCGCGCCGAGCGGCGCGAGGATCTCGTAGGGGCCGAGACGCGTGCCCGAGGAGAGGGTCACCGGCTTCGCGCCGGCGAGAGGCGCTCGAGCTCCGAAAACCAGTTCGTCACGAGGTGCAGCTCGCGCACGATACCGGAGTCGGGAGGCAGAAGCACCGCGTAAAAGCTCCTGCCGTCGGGAGCGACCGAGGAGCCGCGCAGGTTCGACACTCGAAAGAGCTCCTCCGGCGTCGACGCCAGGATGCGCGCGCCGGCCGACACCGGGACGCGAAGCAGCCGATCCTCACGCCAGCAATAGACGAAACGGCCGTCCGGCGACCAGCGCGGGTCCTGCGTCCCCGCCGCGAGCAGGACGCGCGGGCCGCTTCCGTCGGTGCGGTCGACGACCGTGCGCCAGCCGTCGGCGTCCCGGTAGGCGTAGGCGAGCCAATGCCCGTCGGGAGAGAGGCTGGCTCCTGAGACGTTGGCGTCGACGATCTTTCGTGGCGGCGCCGACCGGTCGACGCTCGCGAGGACGAGGCGGGGTGTCTCGTACTGCATCACGACCAGAAAACTGCCATCGGGCGTCCACGCGAGCGGGAACTGCTCTCCTCCGGCCGGGACGATCTGCTCCGGTGGACCGCCGCCGTCGGCACGCTGGCGGCACACGCTCCAGCCGGCCTCTCCCTCCGCCGACACCGAGTAGGCGACCGCGCTCCCGTCGGGAGACCAGACGACGGTCAATCCCTGCGCGCGGCGCCCCGCGAGCGGAAGCCGTGAGCGAACCTGGCGGACCAGATCGTAGATCCAAACGGACCCGTCGAACGTGATGACCGCCAGGCTCTTTCCGTCGGGTGACGGCATGGGGACGCCGAACGCGTCGGCGGCGAACGGCAGGAGCTCGATCTCTCCTTTCTCGCTCAGTCGGGCGAGGCGAGTCGGCTCGATGCCGCTGCGGCGGATGAAACCCGTCGCGTAGACCAGCGTGCCGTTGTCCGACACCGCCAGCGCGGCCGCGCCGTTGCCGCCGTTGGCGACGTCCTTCAGGATGGCCACCGGCGATCCGGTCATGTGCCCGCTCGCGGGATCGAATCGCGCCGCCATGAGCGTGCGATCCGGCCGAAAGAGGAGGACGTGGCCGTCGGACGTATAACGCGAGAACGAAACCTCCGGAGCGAATGGCTCCAGCCGCTTGCTCGGGACGTCGAGCACGGCGGCGCCGCCCCAGGGAGAGTCGCCCTCCTGGCAGAGCATCACGAGCTGCGGAGAGATCCGCTGCGGCCACGTCAGCGCGCGGCGGGCGGGCTTTCCCTTCCACAGGACGCTCTGGAGCGAGGTGTCGGGACTGCCGCCGTCCGCCGGGATGCGCCAGAGTCCCTCCGTCGTAGACGGCGCGACGAGGATCGTGCCGTCCTCTCCCCAGCTCCCGCCGTAGTAGTCGGGGATTCGCGCGACGACCTGGGTCAGGCCGGTCGCGAGCGAGAACTTTCGGATGGCGCCCGTGCCGTTCGCCCCTTCCCCGGACACGTTCGTCGCGAATCCGACCCACTGACCATCCGGCGAGAAGAACGGTCCCTCGGCGGAATCGCTGTCGGGCACGACGCGCGCCTCGCCGGTGTCCAGGCGGTCGACCCAGAGCATCGCGCGCTCGTCCTCCTTCTGGGCGACGAACGCGAGCGCGCGGCCGTCCCGCGAGATCGCGACGACCGGCGAGGCCCAGCCCGCGAGCCGCGTGCCCGCGGGCAGCGGCACGACCGAGTGAACGGCAACGCCGGCCGGCGACGCCGGCGGCTTCGAGAGCCAGCGCGCCGCCGCGAATCCGACCGCGAGCGCGGCGAGCATCGCGGCAATCCATGCGAGCGGCGATCCGCGCGGCCGGGATGCCGATGCGGCGGCGGGAGCCTCCGGCGTCATCTCGATCCACGCGTCGCCGATGTCCCGCAGCCGCTTCTTCGGATCGCGTTCGAGGCAGCGCCGGAGGAGCGCACGTGTCTGGATCGGGGTCTCGGCCGGCAGCCGCGACCAGTCCGGGTCCTGCCGCAGCACGGACGCGAGCACGTCGGAGACCGTCTCGCCCTCGAAGCAGCGCCGGCCCGTGAGCATCTCGTAGAGCACCGCGCCGAAGGACCAGATGTCCGAACGCTTGTCGACCGGCCTGCCGCGCGCCTGCTCCGGCGACATGTAGGCGGCGGTCCCGATCACGACGCCGGCCTGGGTCGCCTGGGCCGTCAGCGTCGGTGAGTGCGTGACGTCGGGAGCGCTGCCGTCCGCGGAGAGGGCTTTGGCCAATCCGAAGTCCAGCACCTTGACCATCCCGTCCGGCGCGATCTTCACGTTCGCCGGCTTGAGATCGCGATGGATGATTCCGCGCTCGTGCGCGGCCTCGAGCGCGTCGCCGATCTGACGCGCGATCGCGAGCGCCTCGTCGACCGGAATCGGACCCGCGGCGATGCGCTCGGCCAGGGTCTCTCCCGGCACCAGCTCGAGCACCAGCGCGCGCACGCCGTCCGCCTCCTCGAGGCCGTAGATCGAGCCGATGTGCGGGTGGTTGAGCGCGGCGAGGACCTGAGCCTCGCGCTCGAAGCGCGCCAGCCGCTCCGGATCGCGAGCGACCGCCTCCGGCAGGACCTTGATGGCGACGTCGCGATGCAGCCGGGCGTCGCGCGCCCGATACACCTCGCCCATCCCGCCCGCACCAATTGGTGCGACGATTTCGTACGGGCCGAGGCGCGTGCCCCCCGTCAACATCACTCAGTACTCTGTCATTTGGAGGGAGAGGATCACGTTGAGACTTCCCCTCTCATGTCCACGGTCCGCGAAGCGGACCGCTAGAGGTCCGAGTCATCGCGCTCCCTCGACCAGGAAGAGGTCGGCACGGCGCTGGACCGCGGTGTAGGCGTAGACGTTCTCGTCGGCCGCGACGAACGCCGCATAGATCTTGACCACACCGGCGAGATCCGGCGGAGCGAGGCGATGCACGAGCTCCCGCCGTCCCGTCGCGATGTCGATGCGCTCGAGCCGGCCGGGCACTTCCGTCACGTTACTGGCCAGAAATCCGCGGCCGTCGTTGGTCCAGCCGGACACGAGGTCGTCCGGCCCGAGCACGGACACCGCTTGCGGCTCGCCGCCCGCCGCGGGATACAACTGATATGCGCCGGCGCTTCCCTGCACGAGAACGAGCGCGCCGTCCGGAGAGACGAGCCCCGAGCTGGTCCCCTCGGCCGTGACGGGCCGCGGCTTGCCGCCCGCAACGTTCAGCGTGTAGCAGCGCGTGGCGTGGCCGCTCTCGGCGCCGCAGGCCAGGATCCGCTTGCCGTCGGGGAAGAAGCGCGCCGAGCTGAACTCCTGGATGCTGCCGCCGTCCAGGGTCCGCGGCGCTCCGGCGCCCGTGGGATACAGCATCAGCCGGGCCGGCGACGACGGCACGTTCGCGAGGGCCCAGGAGCCGTCCGGGGAGAGATCTTCCGCCCCTCCCTCTCCCAGCCGGACGACCGGGGAGTCGTCCGTCTTTCGCAGGCAGACGGCGTAGTTGCCCTGGACGGCGCCGCTGAACTCGGAGAACAGGAGGGTGCGCCCGTCCCTGGACAGCGCCTGGCCGCGAGAGATGTCGAGCCAGGAGAGGTCGCGCTCCGCCTTCGCTCCCGGAGCCATCACCCAGATCCGGTATTTGGTGTCCTCGCGAGCGCCGAGCCAGCGTCCGTCGCGGGACACGTCGAAGATCGTCAGACCTCCCGCGTTTCCCAGGGCGACCCGATCCTTGCCGCCCGGCGTCACGGCATGGACCTCGAAGGACGAGTAGCCCGGGCCGCCCGAAAACAGGATCTCCCGTCCGTCGGCCGACCACGCCAGTCCCTCCGTTCCCCAGAAGCCGCCGATGAGGGACGTCTTCTTTCCCGCCAGGTCCACGACGGCGACGCCTCCGCGGTCGTCCCAGCGGAAGGGATGCTCCAGGAACGCGATCCGATCTCCCGTCCGCGAGAAGCGCAGGTCGCTGAGGTACCCACCGGTCGCGTACAGGACCTTGCCGATCGGGTACTCCAGCCGGTCCTTGCCGTCGACCTCGTGGATGATCGCGAGGCCGTCGCCGTCCGGCGACCAGTCCGCGTCGCGCACGCCCTCGAGGACCTCCCGCGGCGCGCCGCCGCCGAGCGGCATCCGGGCCAGGGTTCCGGCGAAGAGGTGGTGGTGGATGTACCGGGCGTGCGTCAGCAGCGCGATCTCGCCCTTCGACGAGACCGACAGCAGCTGCGCGTCCGGCACGCCGAGGGGTCGCGGCTCCGGGTAGTCCGGGGCCACGGTGAACAGCTCGGAGCGGCTTCCCTCTTTGGCCTGGCTGAAGACCACCGTCCGTCCGTCCGGGGCGAACAGCGCGCGAAAGATCGGCAGCGACCGATACGTCAGCGGACTGAACTTGACGTCGCGCACGCCGCGGGACGACTCCGCTCTCCGGCCCGCGACGTACGAGGCGATTCCGGTGGCGAGGAGGAGGACGAGGCCCGCCGCGGCGAGCATCCACTTCGGCCGGGGCCGGGGCGCCGTCGACACGGCCGGCCCCGAGGTCGCCGACGTGCCCGAGAGAGCCTCGAGGTCGAAGGCCAGGTCGTGCGCGGAGTGAAAGCGGCGCTCCGGGGTCTTCTCGATGCAGTGGCGAACGATGCGCTCGAGTCCCGGATGAATGTTCTGGTTCGTGACGGACAGATCCGGCGGGTCCTCCTTGAGGATCGCGGCCATCGTCTCGCCGGCGGAGTCGGCGTGGAACGCCCTCTTGCCCGAGAGCATCTCGTAGAGGATCGCGCCGAAGGCGAAGATGTCGGAGCGCGGATCGGCGGGCTTCCCCTTGATCTGCTCGGGCGACATGTACTCGATCGTCCCCATCACCACGCCGGGCTCGGTCCCCGCCGTCGCGGTCGGGAGGTTCGTCTGGGGCCCGGATCCCCCGTCCACCTGCGTCAGCTTGGCGAGACCGAAGTCCAGGATCTTGACGCGACCGTCTCTGGTGACGAAGACGTTCTCCGGCTTCAGGTCGCGATGCACGATGCCCTTGTCGTGCGCGGCCGAGAGTCCGTGCGCGATCTGGAGGGCGTAGTCGATCGCCTTGCGCGGAGGGAACCGGCCGCCGGCGAGCTCGGCACGCAGGGTCTCGCCTTCGAGCAATTCGGTGACGATGTAGGGCGCGCCGTCGCCTGGATTCGTCCCGAGGTCGTAGACCGCGGTGATGTTGGGATGGCTGAGGCCGCCCGCGGCCTGCGCCTCGAGCTCGAACCGCCGCAGCCGATCCGCATCGCTCGAGAACGACGCCGGCAGCACCTTGATCGCGACGTCGCGCTTCAGCCGCTCGTCCCGCGCCCGGTACACCTCTCCCATCCCGCCCGCGCCGAGCGGCGACAGGATCTCGTACGGGCCGAGTCTGGTGCCGGTGGAAAGGGTCAAGCTGCGACGAGGTTATAACGTCCGGCCCGCCGGGGCCGATCGCGCCCCATCTGGTAAATTGGAGTGCTCATGAGTCATCGCGAAAGGCACCGCACCGTGGGCGTGCGGGTCGGCAGCGTCCAGGTCGGCGGCGGCGCGCCGGTCGTCGTCCAGTCGATGGCGAACACCGACACGGCCGACGTCGCCTCGACCTCGAAACAGTGCATCGAGCTCGCGCAGGCGGGGTCCGAGATGGTCCGCGTGACGGTCAACGTGCCCGAGGCGGCCGCCGCCGTCCCCGAGATCAAGCGGCGCATGCTGGCCGCCGGCGCGACGGCGCCCCTGATCGGCGACTTCCACTACAACGGCCACGTCCTGCTGACGAAGTTCCCGGACATGGCGCGGGCGCTCGACAAGTACCGGATCAATCCCGGCAACGTCGGCAAGGGCGCGCGGCGCGACGAGCAGTTCGCGACGATCTGCAGGATCGCGGTCGAGAATCAGAAGCCCGTGCGCATCGGTGTCAACGGCGGCTCCCTCAACCAGGAGCTCGTCATGACGAAGATGCAGGAGAACACCGACCTCGACCTCGGGCACACGTCCGAGGAGATCATCAACGAGTGCATGGTCCTGTCGGCGCTCCAGTCGACGGAGCTCGCGATCCAGTCGGGGCTGCGCAAGGACCAGATCATCATCTCGTGCAAAGTCTCCCGGCCGCTCGATCTCATCGCGGTCTACCGGGAGCTCGCGCGGCGCACCGACCAGCCGCTGCACCTCGGGCTGACCGAGGCGGGCATGGGCATGAAGGGCCTCGTCTGGTCCTCCTCCGCGATGGGCGTGCTGCTGAACGAGGGGATCGGCGACACGATCCGCATCTCACTGACGCCGCGTCCAGGCGGCGACCGGCGCGAGGAGGTCTACGCGTCGTGCGAGCTGCTCCAGTCGCTCGGCATCCGCTCGTTCGCGCCGTCGGTCACCGCGTGCCCGGGCTGCGGCCGCACGACGTCGACGACGTTCCAGGAGCTCGCGGAGCGGATCCAGGGCTACATCCGCGACCAGATGCCGATCTGGAAGCGCGAGCACGAGGGCGTCGAGAACATGACGCTCGCGGTCATGGGCTGCGTCGTGAACGGGCCCGGCGAGTCGAAGGCGGCGTCCATCGGAATCTCGCTGCCCGGCACCGGCGAGGAGCCGCACTGCCCCGTCTACATCGACGGCGCGCACTTCACGACGCTGAAGGGCAACTACGACGAGCTCGCGGCCGCGTTCCGCGCGCTCGTCGACGACTACGTCGCGACGAAGTACCCGAAGCGCGAGGCGCCGGTCCCGGCCTGATACATATTAGCTGCAGCTAATACGTCCGGCGCGGAGGCCCGCCCTCGCGGAAAGCCCGGGATCCCTCGTCGCTTCGCTCCTCGGGATGACGTCCCGCGGCGCTTCACGCTCGGGACGTCACTTCTTCCCCGCCGGCGCGATCCGCGTCAGCTCGGCTGCCCACCCGAGCGCGACGTTCAGCTGCTTCCATTCCCGCCCCGCGTAGCCGCTGACGAAGACGAACGTGTTTCCGTCTCGGGTGACGTCGTATTCGCGCAGCGGCTGGGACCCCTTGTCGTACGGAATGTCGAAGAGCTCGTGGATGGCGGAAGCGCGGAAGGTGGGCTCCGTCTGCACCTCGATGAGCCGCATCTTCTTGTTGTCGTGGAAGTAGATGCCGCGGTCGGTCCAGACCGGGAAGACTCCGCGATCGGAGGTGATCTGCACCTTGCCTCCTGCCCCCGAGGCGGGGCTGACCATGATCTGCGTCGCGGTGCCGGGAACGACGAGCCCGTAGGCGACCCACTTCCCGTCGGGCGAGAACGTCGGATTGGCTCCGCCCGGTTCCACGAGCAATGGCTTTTGATCGGGCAGCGACACGACGTTCACGTCCGTGCTCGGAAAGTTCTTCATCAGGGCGAACTTAGTCCCGTCGCGCGACCATTCGGAAGGCAGCTCCGGGCGCGCATCGGGCCAGAACGGCGCCTCCACCCCGGTCCCGTCCGCGCTCTTGAGCCAGATCCCCTGGTGTGCACGGTCCGAGGTGTAGGCGATCCGACGGCCGTCGCTCGACCAGACCGGATAGTAGTTGCCGTTGCCGTCGCCGATCGTCAGCCGCGTCAGCGCTCCGGTCTCGAGATCCACGGTCCAGACGTCGTCCGAGCTGCCGTGGCCGGGTCCGATCGCGACGGCGAGACGCTTACCGTCCGGCGAGAAGCGCGGGTAGTGGTACGAACGCGGCGGAACCGGCACCGGCCGCGGCTTGCCCGAGATGTCGGTCAGCACGAGCGAGCGTTCGGCCGCCGCTCCGCTCGCCGGAATGAACGCGAGTGTTCCGTTGGTGGCGACCGCCACGTAGCCGACGCCGCTCGACGGATCGCCGGCGGTCCTCTCGTTGAGCGCGACCGGCGGGCCGTCGGTCTTCCTGCTCCGCGCGTCGAAGGGCACCGCGAACAACGTCTCGGAGCGCAGGAACAGCAGATGTCCCGTCGGCGCCCAGCGTCCCATGCTTCCACCCTCGTAGACGGTGCGGGGCTTTCCCGTGGAGGATTCCCAGACGGCGATGCGGGCGTCGTCGTAGTTGCCGGGACTCTTGATCAGGCCGACCGTGAAGAGGACCGCGGCGTCGCTGCCCGGCAGCCAGGTCGGCCATCGATGCGAACGCTCGCCGGCCTTCGCGTCGAGCTGGGTCAGCGGCTCCGCCTTCCCGCCGCGGGCCGGAATTCGCATCAGCGCCGACGTGAAATCCGGCGCGAAAACGATCGTGTCGTCCGTGAGCCAGACGCCGCCGCGAGTGTTCGGCGCGTCGGCGAGTGTCATGCCGACGCCGCCGCCGGCTGGAACCTTCTTCAGCTTGCCGTCCGCGAAGAACCCGATCCACTGGCCGTCGGGGGAAAAGAAGGGCGCGGTGGCCCCCTCGGTGCCGGAGACGACCGAGACCTCCACCTGCTCCCAGCTGCGGAGATAGAGCTGCCGGCGTCCGTCGCGCTCCGCGACGAACACCAGTCGCGTCCCATCGCGCGACAGGTCCATGACCGGCATGTCGTCGAAGGGGATCTGTTCCTGCTCCGGCACGTTCACGGCGAAGCGCAGCGGCGCCACGCGCTCTGCCGCCGGCCGCGGCCGCAGCGCGAGCCACCATCCGGCGGCGGCGAGGAGCGCGAGCGCGGCGATCGAGACGGCGAGCGGCGCGCGCGATCGCGGCGGAAGGTTCGCCGCCGCCGCCGCGGGTCCGGCCTCGAGCGGCTCGTCGAGGTCGAGACGCGCGTCGGCGACGTCGTGCAGGCGCGTCTTCGGGTCGCGATCGAGACAGCGGCGGAGCACGCGCTGGACCGCGAGCGGAGTGGCGGCGGGCAGCGCGGTCCAGTCGGGATCGCGCGTGAGCACGGCCGCGAGCGTGTCCGACACCGTCTCGCCCTCGAACGCGCGCCGGCCGGTCAGCATCTCGTACAGCACGGCGCCCCATGCCCAGACGTCCGCACGGCGGTCCACCGCCTTGCCGCGCGCCTGCTCGGGGGACATGTACGCGGCGGTCCCGAGGATCACGCCGGCCTGCGTCGCGGCGGCCGTCAGCGTCGGAGAGGACGTGACGTCGGGAGCGGAACCGTCGGTCGCGAGCGCCTTCGCGAGGCCGAAGTCCAGGACCTTGACCTCGCCGCGCGGAGTGAGCTTCACGTTCGCCGGCTTCAGGTCGCGGTGGACGATGCCGCGATCGTGCGCCGCCTCGAGCGCGCGCGCGATCTGGCGCGCGACCTCCAGCGCCTCGTCGAGCGGGAGCGGCCCGAGGGCGAGCCGCTCCGCGAGAGTCTCGCCCTCGACGAGCTCGAGAACGAGCGCGTCGACGCCGTCGGAGTGCTCGAGGCCGTAGATCGCGGCGACGTGCGGGTGGTTGAGCGACGCGAGGACCTGCGCCTCGCGGCGGAAGCGCGCGAGCCGCTCGGAGTCCGACGCCACGGCTTGCGGAAGGACCTTGATCGCGACGTCGCGGTTGAGCTTCGCGTCGTGCGCCCGGTAGACCTCGCCCATTCCTCCGGCGCCGAGCGGCGACAGAATCTCGTAGGGACCGAGCCGCGTGCCGTTAGCGAGCGTCATCGCGCCCGAAGGCCCGCGGGCCAGTTGACGATCGCGGTGAGCGGGACCGGCGCCGCCGCCTCGGCGGTCTCCACGTTGACCAGAAAGCGCTGGCCATCCGCGGAGACGTCGTAGCTGAAGAGATCCGCGGACGAGATCGGCTCCCGGCGGCGGAACTGGAACAGGGGGGTTGCCGTCCCGGCCTCGAAGCTCGGACCCGGCTTCACCTCCACCACCATCAATTTCCCATCCGGAGCGAGGTAGTAGAGCTCTTTCCCGTCGCGCCGCCACCGCGGCTCCGAGCCGCCCGCGCTCGACACCCTCCAGCTGCCGCCCGGACCCGGAAAGGGCGACACTGCGATCTCCCACCTGCCCGACTCGTTCGTCGCATACGCGACCCAGCGGCCGTCCGGCGAAAATTGCGCGTTGCTGACGCCGAACGCGGGCTTCATGAACGGCACCGGTGTTCGATCTCCCGTCGCGGGAAGCGTCCAGAGCTCGAAGTTGCTCGTGGGATCGACCATCCGGACGAGAATGAACCGTCCGTCGGGAGACCAGTCGGTCGGGTACTTCGTCCTGTCCGAACGCAGGATCAGCGCCTCGCTGCCGGCTCCTCCCGAATCGATCTCGTAGAGGTCCGGGTGCCCCAGGCGCATGGACATGAACACGATCCGCTTGCCGTCGGGCGACCAGACAGGGCTCGCGTCGATCGCCGCGTTCGAGGTGAGGCGGGTCCCCACGCCCCCGGAAAAACGCCGGATCCAGACGTCGATGTTGCCGCTTCGGGGGTCCGTGATGTCGACGGCGACACGTTCTCCGTCGGGCGAGATGCGCGGATTGGCCAGATAGCCGTCGACGCCGAGGGAGCCGACCTCGTGCCCGCTTCGGTCCAACCACAAGAGCCTCGAGGTCACCACACCCGATGCCGTCTGATAGACGAGGAGCCCGTTGTCCGAGACGGAGAAGAGCGCGCCCGCGGTCTGGGGGAAGTATTGGACGTTCTCTGCGACCGGGATGGGCTCGCCCGTGGCCTGCACGCGCTCCGCGTCGAAGGGCTGAGCGACGAGGTCTCGATCCCGCAGATACAGCAGGTACCCCGGCGCCGCGTACGCGAGGGTCGACTTCGCGGCGACGAGGAGGGTCTCCTCTCCGGACTCGAGCGACCTCGCGTAGATTCCCATCCTCTGCTTCTCCGCGCCGGAGCCGAAGCTCGCGACGAGATAGAGGAAGTGGCGCCCGTCGGGCATGAAGACCGGCCACCGGTGCGAGCTCTCGCCGCGGGTCTTGTCGAGCTTCGTCACGGGCGTCGAAGGACCGCCCGAGGCCGCCACACGATAGAGCGGCCCGTCCGTGACCGGCGAGAACAGGATGACGCCGGTGCGGCTCCACGTTCCGCCGCGCGCCACCGGAGCGTCCGCGAGCGCCTGCGGAGGGCCGCCGCGCGCGTCGATCCGCTTGAGCTTTCCATCTGCGAAGAAACCGATCGAGCGGGAGTCCGGCGACCAGAACGGGAACGAGGCGTTCTCCGTGTCCGGGATTGCCTGCGTCGCGAGGGAGTCCATGGGACGAATCCAGAGCAGGGTCCGTCCCGAGGCATCCCGGCCGACGCCGACGACCCGGGTGCCGTCGGGCGAGACGCTGATGGAACGCAGGGCGGTCCTCTCCCCGAGGACGAGAGACGCGCGCATCGGGGGAAGGAACCCGGTGGCGGCGGGGCGCCTCCGGACCGCCGCCGCGACGGCCGCGATACCGACCACCGCGGCGAGGACGGCCACGCCCCAGGCGAGCCGCTCGCGACTCCGGCGATGTGGAGCGCCGGAACGCGGGGCGCGCGCTTCCGAGCCCGACTCGCCGATCCACCGCAGCTCGCGCTTCAGGTCGGCGGCGCTCTGCCAGCGATCTTCCGGATCCTTCGCGAGGCAGGTCTTCACGACCCGATCGAGCGCGGCGGGCGACGCCGGCATGACCGCGGAAATCGAGGGCGGCTGTGCCGACATGATCGCCGTGATCAGCGAAGCCTGGCTCGCGGCCGAGAACGCCTTCCGCCCCGTGGCCATCTCGTACAGGACCGCGCCGTACGCGAAGACGTCCGTCCGCGCGTCGGCGTCCCGGCCCTCGAGCTGTTCGGGCGCCATGTACTGGAACGTGCCGAGGATCGTTCCCTCCTGAGTCAGGTCGTGCTGCGTCGGCAACGACGTCAGGCTCGACTGAGACGCCGGCGGCGCCATCGCCTTCGCGAGTCCGAAGTCCAGAAGCTTCACCCCCGTTTTCGTCAGCATCACGTTCGCGGGCTTCAGGTCGCGATGAACGATTCCCTGGCGGTGCGCCTTGTCCAACGCATCCGCGATCTCCTGGCCGTATCGCAGCGTCTGCTCGAGCGAGAGCGGTCCCTTCGCCAGCCGGCCCGAGAGCGTCTCGCCCTCCAGGTATTCCATGACGAGGTACTCGACGCCGTCCTGGCTTCCGACGTCGTAAAGCGCGCAGATGTGCGGATGCGACAGCTGCGAGATGGTCTTCGCCTCGCGCTCGAAGCGTTGGCGGACCTCGGGTGACGCCGACATGTGCGAGGGCAGCACCTTCACGGCCACCGTCCGCTCCAGGCGCGTGTCTTTCGCCCGGTAGACCTCGCCCATTCCGCCCGCGCCGAGGGGCGCGAGGATCTCGTAAGGGCCGAGCCGTGTTCCGCCGTCCAGAGTCATTGCGAGCCGACCTCGCGTTCGTAGCCTCGAAACACCGGCTCGAGCTCCGCGTCGAACGCGACGAACTCCGGGCTCGTCCGGATCGGCGCGAGGAGCGGATCGCTCAAAAACAGCGTCCGATTCGGCATCCCGGTCTGGACGGCGCGGCGCAGCATCTCCACCGCGGCCTTCGCGTTGCCCTGCGCCGCGCGCAGGCAGGCGAGCGCGTAGAGCGTGTGGTGAAAGTCGCGCTTCAGCTTGCCCGACTCGAGGGCGCGTCCGATCGCCGCCTCGTCGGGCGGCCGCTCCTTAGAGACCACCGCGACGAGCTCGCGCATGGCGACCGCGTTGTGATGCTCCGGAGCTTCGCGCAGCAGCGCCTCCGCCCCGGCGCGGGCCTCGACGAAAAGGCCCCTCGACATCAGGGCCATCGGAAGCCTCGACTCGGAAAGCGGCAGCTTCATCTTCTTGCCGAGCTCGAGCGCCTCGTCGGCGAGACCGAGGAGCACGAGCCCCTCGACGTTCCATCGTCGCGAGGTCACGGAGGAGGGGTCCGCCGCCAGGGCCTTCGCGGCCTCTCGCCGGAATGCGTCCACCAGACCGATGTGCGCATAGAGGATCGCGAGCTCGTCGTGACCGTAGAGCGGGTCGAGCTCGCCCGCCTTCCTCAGCTCCCGGAGGGCCGCCGAGATGTCGTAGTTCTGGTGGTGGCTCCACGCGACCTGATAGCGGACCATGTGCGTCTCGGGGAGCTTCGGATCGAGTCGCTCGGCCTCCGCGATCTCCGCGTTCGCCTTCTCGAGGTAGCCGGCGTCGGACTCGAAGAACAAGTCGTTCCAGACGTACGCCTCGGCGAGGCGCGCGTGCGCCAGGGCGTATCCGGGGTCGAGCTGGACCGCGCGCGAAAAGCGCCGGATCGCCTCGCGAAGGTGCTCCCCGCCCCAGCCGGGTCCGGCCTGGTCGCGCTCGCTCGCGGCGAGGACGAACTCCTCGTACGCGTCGGAGTTCTCGGTGAATCGCTTCTTCATCCGGTCGCGCTGACCGGCGTCGAGCTGGACCCGCAGGCGGCTGACGACCGCCTGCGAGACCGCGTCCTGCACCTCGAACACCTCGGAGGCGGGAACGTCGAACGACTCGGTCCAGATCGAGCGGCCGTCCGGAGCGCTCAGGAGGTTCACGCCCACGCGGAGCTTGCCGCCCGCCCGCTGGACGGAGCCCTCCAGCACGGCATCGGTCTTCAGCTCCACGGCGGCCGCGACGGCATCCGTGTCCGACTTCGCGTAGCGGCGGACGGCCGACAGCGGCCGGACCTGGATCGCGCCCGAGCGGCTGAACCCTCGAATGATCGAGTCCGCGATGCCGAGTCCCAGCGCCTCGTCCGCCGCGTCGCCGCCGAGCGGTTTCAGAGGCAGGACGGCGAGCGATCGCACCGCGCCGCCGGCAGCCGCGGGCGCGGGGCGGCGCCGCGCGAGCCAGATCGCTCCGGCGGCGAGCGCGAGCGCGACGAGCACGGCGGCGACGGCGGCCGTCCGGCGTCCCGATGCGCGCCGCGGCGGCCGGGGAGACGGACCGGCCTCGACTCCCGACGCGCGGTCACGAGCGTCCGTGAGGTCGCGCGCGAGATCGCGCGTCGACTGGTAGCGCTCCTCGGGCTCCTTCGCGAGGCAGCGCCCGACGATCCAGGCGAATGCCTCGGGAGCCGCCGGTTCGACGGACGATAGAGGCGGCGGGTCCTCTTTGAGGATCGCGGACAGCGTCTCGATCGGGCTCGCGCCCTGGAACGCCCGGCGGCCCGAAGCCATCTCGTAGAGGATCGCGCCGAGTGAGAACTGGTCGGAGCGGTAGTCGACCGGCCGGCCGCTCGCCTGCTCCGGCGACATGTAGCCGACCGTTCCGAGCACCACGCCCGCATCGGTCTCCGGAGGAACGGTGGCGACCTGGCTTCCCTCGAGAATCGCCGGCGCGTTCTTCGCCAGGCCGAAGTCCAGGATCTTGACGAGCCCGTCACCGGTCACCATGACGTTCTCGGGCTTCAGGTCGCGGTGCACGATGCCCGCGGCGTGCGCCTTCGCGAGACCCGATGCGATCTGCGATCCGATCGAGAGGGCGCGTCTCGGCGCGAGCGCGCCCGGCACGATGATCTGGCGAAGACTCGCGCCGTCGACGAGCTCCATCGTGATCCACGACACGCCGTTCGTCTCGCCGACGTCGTAGATCGTCACGATGTTGGGATGACTCAGCGCGGAGGCCGAACGCGCCTCCTGCTCGAACCGCCGCAGCCGGTCGGCGTCGGACGCGAACGCCGCCGGCAGCACCTTGATCGCGACCTCCCGGCCGAGGCGTCCGTCCTTGGCGCGATAGACCTCGCCCATTCCGCCCGAGCCGAGCGGCGACAAGACCTCGTAAGGGCCGAGCCGCGTTCCGTTAGCGAGTGCCACGCCCGCCTTCCTCGCCGGTCCGCTTCTTCATCGGGAGAGGGA
>DATBBK010000051.1:0-8886 GCA_036271035.1 Thermoanaerobaculia bacterium
GTGTCTTCTCGGACGTCTCGTGTCCGTCGTTGTTCGCGGACTGGATTGAGCAGCTCGCCACGGAGCAGGTCACCGGCGGCTGCGGCGGGGGCAACTACTGTCCGGCGAACCCCAACACGCGCGGCCAGATGGCCGTCTTCCTCACGAAGACGTTCCAGCTCCAGTGAGCGTGCCGGAAAGACGCGAGAAAGAAAAAGAGGCGGGGTCTCCCCCGCCTCTTCGAATCGCCGAATCGAATCCGGATCAGTAGCGAGCGCCGCCCCGGGAGCCGAAGCTGTCGTTCTTGGGACGCGCCTCGTTGACCTTGATCGAGCGCCCGCCGAAATCGGTCCCGTCGAGCGACAGGGCCTGCTTCGCCTGATCGGCGTTGGAGAACTCGACGAAGCCGAATCCCTTCGACTGTCCGGTCGCCCGGTCCATGACGACCGTCGCCGAGTCGGGCTTGCCGACCTTCTCGAACAGAGCGGCGAGCTGGTCGTCGGAGATGTTGTAGGGAAGATTGCCGATGTAGAGCTTCATGAAACCATCCTTTGTGCCGGTCGAAATCTGTGCGTACGCGTCGCCGGCGGCGCGCAGCATTCTCGGAATGTACGTTCGGAGTTCGTCAGGAGATTCCTGACTTACGGGCGAGCGATCGAGAACATCGATACCTTATCACATTCGACCGGGCGCGGGTCTGAGGCTCCCGCCCGGCCGCCGACGTGCTATGTTGGAAGCCTCCGATCCCGCCGCCGGCAACCGCCTGCCATCCTGCCAGTCGCGCTGCTCCGTCGCGGGTATTCGGCGAGAAAGAAGGAGCGGTTGAACTCATCTCTGCGAACTTGGAACTGTCGGAACTGCGGGCGGTCGAACTCGACGGTGGTGGCCCTCGACGGCACCGCGAAGTGCGACCACTGCACGTACTCGATGCTGATCCAGCCGAGCCGGATCCGCGGGAACGTCACTCTCCCCTCGAGGTATCCGGCGCACCCGGAGCGTCCCGCCCCGTCGGATCGGTCCTAAGACTCCAGACCGCGGGAACGGCGACTTCCGCTTCCGCGGCCGGGTCTCCGGCCGCGAGGATCAACGATCCCAGAACCCGATCATCCTCGCGATCCGGCCGTCCGGCGCGAAGTCGACGAGGTTGGTTCCCCGGCCGACCTCATCGCCGGAAGCCTTGCGCGCCGTCCATGCGACGAGCGCCGTCCCGTGCGCGAGACGCACGTCGCCCGCGCGGGTGAGGGAGACGCCCGGCATGTGCACCCGCACGGCGTCGAGGTTCGCGAGCATCTCGTCGAGCCCGTCCGTCGCGCTGAACGCGTCGCGGAAAACGATCCCAGGCGCGGCGCAAGACTCGAGCAACCCCCGCCGCGTCACAGGGTCGGGCTCGCCCCACGCGCGGAGGAACGCGTCGACGCGCTCCGCCGCCTTCGCGTGAGCCTCCTCCGAGACCACGCGCGAGAAGACGCCGAGCTGGTAGCGCCAACCCTGCACGTGTGCGTCGCGGATCGCCTCGCTCGAGAAGTCGTGGCGCAGGCGCAGGCGCGTCCCCTCCGCGACCGGATCGAGCGAGACCGTGACCAGCGACGCGTCCGCGACGGGGCCCTCGCCGTACGCGTACGTGAAGACGATCTGCCGCGGCGGATCGATCACGACGACCTCCCCCGTGACGACGACCGCGTTCGGGTATTGGATCCGCACGCGTCCGCCGGGTGAGGGTTCGATCGTCGAGCCTGCGCCCCACCAGCGCGCGAAACGCTCGGAGTCCGTGAAGTAGCGGAACACGGTCTCCGGATGCGCACGAATGGTGATCTCGCGATCCAGGGAGTACGGGCGATCGGTCATCCGGATCTCCTTCCGTCGCGGCGCGTGCGGACGCGTGGGCCGCGCTCCTCATCCTCGGCAAGACGCTTCAGGTCGTTCAGCGCCGACGTCCACATATCGTCGAGCCACTTCCCGAGGTGGCCGAGCTCTCGGCGGCGCGCGGCGTAGTAGCGGAACCGTCCGTCGCTGCGCCGCGCGACGAGGCCGGCGGACTCCAGCGCGGAGAGATGCTGTGAGACGGCGCCGAAGCTGACGCCCGAGATCGCCCGATGGATGTCGCCGGCGGACTTCTCCGCGTCCCAGACGAGGCGCAGGATCGCGCGCCGCCGCGGCGATGCGAGCGCATCGAGCACGGAGTCCGGCGAGGCGGCGGGCACGTGGTCATTTTAGTCATTACTAAAATGATGTCAACCGCCCCGAACTGGATTGCCCCAAGGGGCAGCGCGCTCTCCCGCGGTTGGCACGGATCGCGCGAATAGACTCGCGAGCGAGTCGACCGCTCCCGGCCGGCCGCAAGGAGGGAACGATGCCCGATCCCGAAAAGCCCGACTTCTCCGACGTGATCTCCGGCAGCTCCTCGACGGCGCCGTCCGCGCAGGCGCAACAGGGCGGCCCCGCGCCCGACCCGGGCGGGCGGATGTACGCGGTCCAGCCCGGCGACAGCCTCTCGAAGATCGCGAAGAAGTTCTACGGCAACGCGAACGACTGGAAGCGCATCTTTGAGGCGAATAAGGACCGCATCAAGAATCCCGACGTCATCCAGCCGGGCTGGACGCTGAAGATCCCGGAGTGAAGCACCGCCGGGGCGGTCACCTCTTGCCGAGCTCCCACGCGACCGGCCGAACGCGGGACGCTTCGCGTGGAGCTCCGAACGAGGTCCGACCCCCGAATTGAAGGAGAAGACGATGCGCCGCATGAATCTCACCCTCCCCGCCGCACTCATCCTGGCCCTCGCCGCCGCGACGACGTCCGTCGCGTGCAAGAAGGAGGCTCCCCCGCCACCGCCGCCCGAGCCGACCGCGATGCCCACCGCAGTCCCGACTCCCGCGCCGGCCGTCAAGATCTCGGACGTGTCGCTCGGCAGCTCTCTCGGCGCCGACAGGAAGGTCGCCAAGCCGTCGGACACGTTCAAGCCGAAGGAGACGATCTTCGCCGTCGTCTCGACGGACGGAAGCGCCGCGAGCTCGACGATCCACGTGAAGTGGACGTACCAGGACGGCCAGACGGTCAAGGAGGACTCGCGGACGATCGCGCCGACGGGTCCGGCGACCACCGAGTTCAGCATCCAGAAGCCGAGCGGCTGGCCGAAGGGCGACTACAAGGTGGAGGCCTCGGTCGACGGCGGCACCCCGACGACGAAGAGCTTCAAGGTGCAGTGACGCGCCGCGCGTCGCGCGCAGTCAACGCAGGGGCGGGGCTTGTCCCGCCCTTTTCTTTTCGATGCGTGGAAGACGGGGATGTGTGACGGGAGAGGGTCCGGTCGCGACTTACCCTCTCATGTCCACGGTCCGCGAAGCGGACCGCTAGAGGTCACTATCGCGCGGCGCTCAGGGTGTTCATCGCGTTCGCGTCGCGATCGAGGACGTCCGCGCCCGCGCCCTGCTTCGTCACGAACGAGAAGTCGACCTGCTGGAACGGCACGCCCTTCGGCAGCACCTCGCGCCGGTAGTGCCAGGTCTCGACGTGGTTCGCGGCCGACTCGGCCGCCTTCGACGTCGGGGCTCCGTACTTCGTGCTCAGCGTGGCGAGCTTGCCGGACGTCGTTGTGCCGACCTTCGCCGTCTTCTCCGCGTTGCTCGCGTCCTGCGAGCCGAACGCCGAGTTGCCCGACTCCACGCTCGCGTCGTCGCCGACCCGCAGCGGCTTCCGTCCCGCGAACGACGGCGGTCCGAGCAGGACGAAGACCATTCCGCGATCCGTCAGGCTACCCCGCTGCTCCGGGGCCGGCGCGAAGTTCGCGTCCGCGAACGCGACGCGGCGGTCGAACTCCTGCCGGTACGTGCGACCCTCCGAACCGGGCGCCGACGCGCGTCCCGCCCAGAATTTCTCCACCCAGTCCGTGCGCGCGTTGGGATCCTTCAACGCGGCGAACTCGGCCTTCTGCGCGTCGGTCAGGATGTACCGGACCGGGCCGTCGGCCCACTTCTCGTCGACGGGCTGCGCGGCGTCGGGCCGCGGCCGGAACTCCTTGTATGCCTCGGCGAGAGACGGCGGCCGCTCCGCGAGCTCCTTCTGCGCCCGCTCGAACGCCGCGGCGGTCTTCTTGCCGTACACGGCGGAGTCGATGCTCGCGTTCGGCTGCGCCTTGAGGAATACGCGGAAGTTCTCCGCCGCCTTGTCCTGAAGGTTCAGGTTGGACTGGCACACGCCGCGATAGAACGCGAGCGGCGCCTCGAGCTGGGCGTGCACGTTCTCGTTGCCGGGCTTCTGCGACTCGGTGTCGAGCGAATCGAGCGTCGTCAGCGCGTCCTTCCACGATCCCGCCTTGACCTGATCCTTGGCCTTCGCGAAGAGCTCGGGGATGGTCTGCGCGGACGAGACCGCGGCGAACAGGGCGAACACGACGACCGGAACGAGCTTTCTCATCGGGTGACTCCTCCGGCGGTCGATGATAGCGCCGCGGGACGTCGAAGATCCGTTGGGGAATCTACGGCCCGGCGCGCTCTGGCGGAGGGGCGACGGACGAGCGACGAGCGCCAGCCGCGCTCCCGTCGCGCGACCGCGCGTGAGCCTGCGGTACAGTCGCTTCCTCCGGACTTCGAGGAGGCGCTTCGATGAAATCCCGTCCTTTCGGCGCGACCGGCCGCTCCGTTCATCCCGTCGGGCTCGGCTGCATGGGCCTGTCCTGGGCGTACCACTCCGAGCCCGTTCCGGAGGCGGAGGGCATCGCGCTGATCCATCGCGCGATCGAGCTCGGCGTCGACCATCTCGACACCTCCGACGCGTACGGTCCGCACACGAACGAGGTGCTCGTCGGCCGCGCGCTCGCGGGTGGACGGCGCGACCGCGTCGTCCTCGCGACGAAGTTCGGCCTGACGCGCGGTGCGGGAGCGACCGGAAAGGTCAAGTACAAGTACGGGCGCAACGGAAAGCCCGAGTACGTCCGATCCGCGTGCGACGCGTCCCTCCGCCGCCTCGACGTCGACGTCATCGATCTCTACTACCTGCATCGCGTCGATCCCGACACGCCGCTCGAGGAGACGTGGGACGCGATGGCCGGCCTCGTCAAGGCCGGGAAGGTGCGCTGGCTCGGGATCTCGGAGCCGAAGGTGCCGCAGCTCGACCTCGCCCACCGCATCCACCCGGTGACCGCGGTGCAGTCGGAGCTCTCGCTCTGGACGCGCGACTACCTCGGCGACGTCATGCCGTGGTGCGCCGCGAACCGCGCGACGTTCGTCGCGTTCTCGCCGCTCGGACGCGGGTTTTTGACCGGCGCGATCGCGGCGGATCGCGAGTTCGGCGAGGACGACTTCCGCTCCACGCTGCCTCGCTTCACCGCCGAGGCGCGCGCGGAGAACCAGCGCATCGTCGACGCGGTCGCGGCGGTCGCGCGCCGCCGAGGCGCGACGCCGGCGCAGATCGCCCTCGCGTGGGTGCTCGCCCGCGGTGAGCACGTCGTGGCGATCCCCGGGACGCGGCGCGAGAAATACCTCGAGCAGAACGTCGCGGCGGCAGACGTCGTGCTGACGCCGGAAGATCTCGCCGAGCTCGACGCGATTCCGGCGCCGGTGGGCGCGAGGTACTAGAGAGAGACATCGCCCGCAGCCGAGGGCGAGGTGCTAGAAAGAGGACGTCGCTCGGTGCCGTAGGGGCGGCCCTTGCGGCCGCCCCCTCCGACGTGACTGACGCGGCCGATGCGGCGTCGCAAAAGGGCGGGGCCGAAGCCCCGCCCTGACGAACCGAATCCGAATCGGATGACTCGCTCCTACTGCACCACCACGGTCCCCGTCATCATCGCGCCGTGGACCTGACAGAAGTACGGGAACGTTCCCGCCGTCGGGAAGACGTGGTCGAACGTGCCGCTGACCTGGACGCCGGAGTCCCAGACTCCGGACATTGTGCAGCCGACGGAGCACGTCCCCGAGGTCGTCGAGTGCGGACCGCTCTGCCAGACCCAATGCACGGTGCTGCCGGCCGGGATCGTCGTCGTGTTCGACCCGCTCGTCTGGTCCACGAAAACGAAGCCGCCGTTCGGACCGACGTTGACCGTCGCGGTCGCCGCAACCGGGGTCGGAGTCATCGTCGGGCCGCCGGGCGTCGGCGTCATCGTCGCGGGCGCCGGGGTTCGCGTCGGCGTACCCGGGCCGGTCGTCGGCGTCGCGGTCACGAAGGGCGGACCCGTGATGGTGTTGTTGTCGTTGCTGCAGTGAGCGGCGGTGAAGACCGCAACCGCGAGCAGCGCGGAGACGAAGAAGAGTTTTCTGAACATGAATGAACCTCTTTCAGCACGCAAAGGGAAATGTTTGTAGGACGCCGAATGTCGGAAGCCGGCGGGACCACCTCCTCGCGAGAACCGACGCAACCACGGTGCCACCGGCCGAAAATCGAGCCGGGCGCTTAGGAATCCTTTAGCGGCCTGCATCCGCGGGCGATCCGAGCGCGAACATCGCGAGATCCCGAAATGAGACTCGGCCGCCGATCCCCCGGGACCGCGAGACGGAGACCTGAACCCAACTGGAAAGGAAGAGCCGACCCCAATAAAATCCGTTGTTTCAGGAGGAAATGTGGACTGTATGAGACCGAGGCACCTCTCCCGTTGGACCGCGATCGCCGGCTCGCTGCTGGTCGCCGCCGCGGCTCTCGCGCAGAACCCCGACGCCGAACAGAAGGCCAAGAAGCCGACGCCGCCGGCCGCGCCGCCCGTCGTCGGAACCCCGCAGCCCGTGTCCGCCACCGTGCCGACGCCGGCGCCGCGGCTGAAGACGCTCGACGTCGCGGGCATGGATCCGTCCGTCCAGGCGTGCACCGACTTCTACACGTACAGCGACGGCAACTGGCTCAAGCAGAACCCAATCCCGTCCGATCGGCCCCGCTGGGGCACGTTCGACGAGCTGCGGCAGCGCAACCTGGACGACATGCGCACCATCCTCGAGCGGCTCGCCGCCGACAAGACCGCGTCGCCGGGCTCCGAGGAGCGCAAGCTGGGCGACTTCTACGGCGCGTGCATGGACGAGGCGCAGGTCGAGAAGGCGGGCGCCCAGCCGATCAAGCCGGAGCTCGCCAGGATCGACGCCGTCAAGGACGCGGCCGCGCTGCGCGCCGAGATCGCGCGACTGCAGTCGCTCGGCGTCAACGCGCTCTTCGGCTTCGGATCCGAACCGGACCGCAAGGACGCACAAAGGGTCATCGCCGCCGCCGTGCAGGGCGGCCTCGGATTGCCCGAGCGCGAGTACTACCTGAAGAAGGACGACAAGTCCGTCAAGCTGCGCGACCAGTACGTCGCGCACGTGGCGAAGATGCTCGAGCTCTCCGGCGAGCCCGCCGACCGGGCCGCGGCGGACGCGAAGACGATCCTCGCGCTCGAGACGAAGCTCGCGGAGGCATCGCAGACCAACGTCGACCGGCGCAACCCCGACAAGACGCATCACCCCATGACGCTGCCCGAGCTCTCGCAGGCGACGCCCGCGTTCCAGTGGACGTCCTACTTCCAGGAGCAGGGCGTACCGGGCGACGTCACCGTGAACGTGTGGCAGCCGGACTTCTTCAAGACGGCCAACGGGCTGCTGTCGTCGGAGCCCCTTCCCGCGTGGAAGACCTATCTGAAGTGGCACCTCGTCCACGAGGCCGCGGCGAGCCTGTCGAAGAAGTTCGTCGACGAAGACTTCGATTTCTACGGCAAGACCTTGGCCGGCACGCCGGAGATCCAGCCGCGCTGGAAGCGCTGCGTGACCGCGGCGGACGGCGCGCTCGGCATGGCGCTGGGCAAGATCTACGTGAAGGAGCACTTCCCGCCCGAGGCGAAGCGGCGCGCGGACGAGATGGTCAAGAACATTCTCGCCGCGCTGCAGGACGATCTGAAGACGCTCGACTGGATGAGCCCCGAGACGAAGAAGGCCGCTGCGACGAAGGCCGCCGCGATCGTGCCTAAGATCGGATACCCCGACAAGTGGCGCGACTACTCGACGCTCGCCATCGTGCGCGACGACTACGCCGCGGACGTCCTCGCGGCGAATCGCTACGACTGGCAGCGGGACCTCAACAAGATCGGCAAGCCGCTCGACAAGACCGAGTGGGGCATCACGCCGCCGACGGTCAACGCGTACTACAGCCCCTCGCGCAACGAGATCGTGTTTCCCGCGGGCATCCTCCAGCCGCCGTTCTTCTACTCGGAGGGCGACGACGCCGTCAACTACGGTGGGATCGGCGGCGTCATCGGCCACGAGATCACTCACGGGTTCGACAACTCGGGCCGCAAGTTCGACGCGCAGGGCAACCAGACGGACTGGTGGACCGCCGAGGACGCGAAGAACTTCGACGAACGCGCGAAGTGCATCATCGACCAGTTCAACGGGTTCTTCATCGAGCCCGAGGTCCACGAGAACGGCGAGCTCGTGCAGGGCGAATCGATCGCGGACCTCGGCGGGCTGACGATCGCCTACAAGGCGTACCAGAAGAGCCTCGAGGGTAAGCCGGCGCCGAAACCGATCGAGGGGCTCACGAACGATCAGCGGTTCTTCGTCTCGTACGGGCGGATCTGGGCGACCAACACGAGGCCCGAGTTCGCGCGCCTGATGGTCGCGACGAACGAGCACCCGCTCGGGCAGTTCCGCGCGATGGGGACGATGTCGAACATGCCCGAGTTCGCGAAGGCGTTCTCGTGCGGCGCGGGGTCGGCCATGGTCCGCGCGCAGAGGTGTCAGATCTGGTGAATCGGGTTGGCATCCCGAGCGCAGCGAGGGATCCCTTTCCTCGATGGGTGGCTGATCGACGGCGGCCCCGGAGCAGAAGGGGATCCCTCGTCGCTGCGCTCCTCGGGATGACAAGAACTACGTCGTGTTGTCATCCCGAGCGCAGCGAGGGATCCCTTTCATCCATGGGTGGCTGATCGACGGCCGCCCTGAGCAGAAAGGGATCCCTCGTCGC
>DATBBK010000052.1:0-10540 GCA_036271035.1 Thermoanaerobaculia bacterium
GACGCGCGGGTCGCCCTGGCGAACGTCTGCCTCGCGCAGAACCGGCTGCCGGAGGCGATCCGCCTCATGGAGTCCGCGGTCGTCGAACGCCCCGCGGACGTCTCCCTCGCGCTCTCGCTCGCCTCCGCGCTCGAGGCGGCGGGCCGCAGCGAGGACGCGACGCGCTTTCTCGAGACGCGCGTGTCGGGCGGGCTCGAGGACGGACGGCTCGACTTCCTGCTCGGCGCGATCGCGGAGAAGCGCGCCGACCATGCCGGCGCGGACAAGTGGTTCGCGCGCGCGGCGCAGCGCGAGCCGGCCTCGGCGCCGCGGATGAGCGCGATGGCGGAGATCGAGCTCGCCCGGGGCGACGCCGACGCCGCCCGCCGCGACGCGACGGCGGCGCTCGCCGCGGACTCCCGGGTCGCGGGCGCGCACTGGATCCTCGCCCGCGTGCTCGAGCGCGAAGGCCGCAGCGAGGATGCGCTCACGGAGTACGGCGCGGAGATCGCGGCGGATGCAGCCGACGAACGCGCGTTCACGGCGCTGGCCGCTCTCGCGCGCCGGCTCGGGCAGCTCGAGGCGGAGTGGCAGCTGCTCGTGGACGCGGGCCGCCGCCATGCCGACGCGGTGTGGCCGACGGTCTACGGCGCCCGAAACCGGCTCGATTCCGGCCAATTCGAGGACGGCGTCCGACTCGCGCAGGACGCGCTGAAGCTCTCGCCGAGCGATCGCCAGTCCGCGTTCGCGTGCTTCCTGCTCGCGGACCTCTACAACCGTCTGGGCGACGCGCGCCGCTCGGCCGAGTTCGCGTCGAAGGCGCAGGCGTTCGCCGGCCGGGCGGGCGGCGCCTGATCGAGATCCCTCACGCGCGTCGGTAATCCGATCGCTCCCGGCGTCGTACAGCCATTCGGAGGGGACTCTCGCGCGCGTCGTGGGACCGCGCGGGGGCCCGCCTCCTCGGACTCCCGGCCCGCCATCGCGCGGATCGCGTGTTCAATGACCCGAACCGAGTCGACACGACCATACAATCCGCTGCCGTGATCCACAGAGACCGAATCTCCGTCCTCGCGGCGGGCGCGCTGCTCCTCGCCGGGATCGCTCTCGCGACGCCGGCGCCTCCCGTCATCACGGAGCCGGCGGTCGACGGCGAGACGATCAGCCCCTTCGACGTGCACATGGTCGCCGGCCCCTTCGTCGGCGCGCCGGGCGAGACGCACGTCTGCAGCGACTGGGAGATTCGGACGATCTTCAGCGACACCGTCGTCTGGACAGCGCCGTGCGCGACCGGCACGTCGGCGGTCCACATCCACCTCGGCGACGGCACGTTCGTCGGCCTCCTGGCGGGCCGCACCCAGCTCAATGCCGGGGAGCAGTACAAGCTCCGCGTCCGCTTCAAGGGCAGCGATCCGCCGCCCGACGGCACGTACAGCGACTGGTCCGTCCGCCTCTTCTCGACCTTCGCCGCGACGCAGGTCGAGCCGCTCGTGCTCTCGGACATCGCCGCGATGGCGGCGCCGCGCTGGCTCGACGAGACGGGCGCCGACATCGTCCTGCCGGCCTCGACTCCGGCGCCGACGCTCCGGCTCGAGGCCGGCGGCGCCGAGCTGCTCCAGTGGACCGGCGGCGCGGCCGCGCCGGAGAACCCCCCGGGGACCGCGACGCACGCGGGCCTGCGCGTCATCCTTTCCTCGGGCGGCGCGCCGCTCGTGATTCCGGCATCGCGCGTGACCTTCACCGATGGCAGCGGCACGGACCGCGAGGCGTACCTTCCGGCGGTGACACTCGCCGCGAGCTCCAGCGCCGCATGGTGGATCTCCGAGATCGGCGGCGCGTTCACCGACAAGACCGGCGGCGCCGCGGGCGCGACGGAGGACCTCTCCGATCCCGTGACCGAGCCGCCGATACCGTGGGCCGTCCGCCAGGCGGGCTTCCGCATCGAGCGCGTCGCGACCGGACTGCAGCTGCCGCTCAACGTCGCGTTCGTGCCCAGCCCCGGCAGCGACCCGGACTCGCCGTTCTTCTATGTGACGGAGCTCTACGGCTCGATCGCGGCCGTGACGAAGGACGGCGTCGTGTCGGACTTCGCGACGGG
This sequence comes from Thermoanaerobaculia bacterium, assembly GCA_036271035.1. Lineage (GTDB taxonomy): Bacteria > Acidobacteriota > Thermoanaerobaculia > UBA5066 > Gp7-AA6 > DAHUXD01. The sequence continues at coordinate 2,075 of DATBBK010000052.1, forward strand.
TCTTCTCAACTTCGACCCGACGGGCCCGTTCCCGGGCTCCGGCGAGAAGGGCCTCGCCGGGATCGTCGTCGAGCCGGCGACGAACGACGTGTTCGTGAGCATGCAGTACGCGGTCCCGCCCGAGGCGAACTTCCACTTCCCGCAGGTGATGAGGCTGACGAGCACCGACGGGGGAAAGACCGCGTCGATGCAGACGCCGATCCTCCAGTTCCCGAACGAGCCGCAGGGCGCGTCGCACCAGATCTCGCATCTCTCGTTCGGGCCGGACGGGAACCTCTACGTGCACGTCGGCGACGGGCTCCTCACGACGCCGGCGGAGGACCTCACGTCGGTGCGCGGGAAGATCCTGCGCGTCCATCCCGATGGCTCCGCGCCGACCGACAATCCGTTCTACAACGCCGCCGACGGCGTCGGCGCGACCGACCTGATCTACGCCTGGGGATTCCGCAACCCGTTCGGCGGCGCGTGGCGTGACGCGGACGGCAAGCTCTGGGAGGTCGAGAACGGCCCGAGCGTCGACCGGATCGCGCGCGTCGACGAGGGCGTGAACTACGGCTGGAACGGGTCCGACGAGAGCATGCACACCAACGCGGCTTACACCTGGAATCCCGCGGTCGCGCCGGTGAACCTCGCGTGGGTTCAGCCGGGCACGTTGGGCGGCAGCGGCTTCCCCGCGGAGAAGATGGATCACGCGTTCGTCAGCGAATCCGGCGCGACCTACGCGGCCGGGCCCTTGCAGTACGGCAAGGCGATCACCGAGTTCGTGTTCGACGTCGGCGGAACGCGCGTCTCCGGACCGACGCCGCTCATCGAGTACGCGGGGGTCGGTCGCGGCACCGCGGCGGGCCTCACGGCGGGACCGGACGGGCTGTACTTCACGGACCTCTACAAGGACTTCGGCGCGGCGAGCCCGACGGATGCGGGAGCCAATGTGTTCCGCATCAAGTGGGTCGGGGTCGCCGACTTCACCACGGACGGCGCGGCCGGGCCGGCGCCGCTCACGGTCACGTTCCACCAGGCGTCCACCGTTCCCCAGGCGTCCGCCTGGCACTGGGACTTCGGGGACGGGACCTCGAGCGACGTGGCGGAGCCCGTCCACCAGTACGTCATCGCGGGCGACTACGACGTGCGCCTGACCGTGACGGGTCCGGCGGGCACGGCCGTCCGGCAGCGCATCGCGTACGTGTCGGTCGGACCGGCGATCCGCACGCTGTCACCGCCTCCCGACACGCGGCCACCGGTGCGGACCCTGGACCCGAGGCCCTAGAGCGGGCGGGGGCAAGCCCGCCCCTACGAACGAAGGCCGAACCGTCCGCGCCTTAGAATTGCGGGGTGCGGAACGACTCCGTGGAAAACCGGACCGGCCGGGGCTGGGTTCGCTGGCTCCTGGCCATCGTCGCCCTGGCGGTCGGGCTCGTCGTGGTGCTCGCGCTGGCGCGCCCCCGGGGCGCGGTCGTCCAGACGGCGGCCGTCCGGAAGGGACACATCATGGTCCCCGTCCGCACGGATGGCTCCCTCGAGCCGCCTCCCGGCGGTGAGCTGAGGGCGGAGGAGTCGGCGACAGTCGGGCGAATCGTCGCCGCCGAGGGCGCCCGCGTGCGCCGCGGCGACCTCCTCCTCGTCCTGGAGTCCCCGGATCTGTCCCGGAAGGCACTCGACGCGAGGGCGGATGCGCTCAGCCTCGAGGCGGAGCTCGAGAGCGCGCGCGCGGAGGCCGCCGAGGCGGAACGGCAGGAGAAGCACCTGCGCGAGATCTCCGAGTCGGATGCGAGGCTGCTCGCGGGAGGCGCGATCACGAAGGCCGCGGCGGAGGGCGACGAGCGCGCCTGGCGCGCGGCCCAGGACAAGCTCCGGGCGGCGCGGGCGAGGGCGGGCGGGCTCGAGGGCTCCAATTCCCGCCTCGCCCTCTCGCAGCGGGCCGCCGACGAGCTCGAGCGGCGCGTCGCCGCGCTGTCGGTGCACGCTCCGGTCGATGGAGTCGTCTACGGGCTGCCGCGGCGCGCCGGCGAGACGGTTGCGGCCGGCGATGTCGTGGCCAACGTGATCGACCTGCTGCGCCGCCGCGTGCGCGCGCGCGTGGATCAGCCGGACCTGCCGCGCATAGCGGTCGGACAGCGGCTCGAGGTGACGTTCGACGGGCTTCCCCAGGACCGCTGGTCCGGCCGCGTCGTCTCCGTCGCGCCGGGGGTCCGCTCCGAGGCCGGCCGGGAGGTCGGCGATGTCATCGGCGAGATCGCCGACGCCCAAGGCAGGCTGCCGACGAACGCGGCCGTCGAAGTCGAGATCGTCTCCGGCGAGAAGCCGGACGCGCTCGTGGTGCCGCGCGCCGCGCTCCTGCGCGACGGCGACCGCCGCTTCGTGTACGTCTACGAGGACGGCCGTGCGAAGCGCCGCGACGTATCGATCGGGCTGCTCGGACTGAGCGACGCGGAGGTCGCGTCGGGCCTTCGCGAGAACGAGCGCGTGATCCTGCCCGGAAGCGTGACGCTCTCCGACGGCCTCCGCGTGCGGCCCGCGCGGGCCTGAGGCGATGTTCCCGCGCGAGGTCCTCGGGATGGCCGTGGACCGATTCCGGAAGCATCCCGTCCAGACGTCGCTGACCCTCGCGGGCCTCATCGTGGGCACCGCCTCCATCATCCTGGTCGTCTCGCTCGGGCTGACCGGCCGCTCGTTCGTGCTGCGGCAGATCGAGGGCGTCGGGTCGCGGCTGGTCTGGGCGAACTACCGCGGGACGGTCACTTCGGGCGTCTCCCGCGCGCAGGACGACGTCATGGTCGAGCAGGACGTGCGTGCCATCGCGTCGCGGGGCGACCTCTTCACGGGCGTGACGGGGATGCTGACTCTGCGCGGCACGGTCACGGTCCAGAGCCAGTCGAAGACGCTGACGGTCCTCGGCGTCATGGCCAACTACGGCGAGGTCCGCAAGAACATGCGGATCCTGCGCGGGCGCTTCATCGACGAGGACGACGTGCACCAGCGCGCGCGCGTCGCCGTCGTCAACCGCGACCTCTACGAGAAGCTCTTCGGAAACGACGCGGGCCCGCAGACGATCCGCACGCTCGGCGCGACGTTCCAGGTCATCGGCGAGTTCGAGGAGCCGGTCGACACGCTCGGCCGCGGCGACGTCGTGCCGGAGACGATCCTGATCCCGATCACCGCGGCCTGGTACTACACGCCGACGAAGCAGCTCAAGACCCTGTTCGCCGAGACCCGCGACTTCGAGTCGCTGCCGACCGGCGTGAAGGCCGTCGAGGACATCCTGAGGGAGCGCCACCGGCCCGGCTCGCTCTACGAGGTCGAGAGCATGACGACCGTCGTGCGGATGCCGAAGCTGATCTCGGTCGCGCTGATCGTAGTGTTCATCCTCGCCGCGGCCGTCTCGGTGATCGTCGGCGGCGTCGGCATCATGAACATCCTGCTCGCCTCGGTCGAGCAGCGGACGCGCGAGATCGGCCTGCGCATGTCCGTCGGCGCCCGGCGCCGCGACATCCTCGGTCAGTTTCTCGTCGAGGCGCTCTCGCTCGGAATCGCGGGCTCGTCGATCGGCGTCGTGGTCGGCCTCGGCCTGCCCTGGCTCGCGAAGGCCTTCGTGAGGGGCGTGGACGTTCGCGTGTCGCTCTGGTCCGCGGTCCTCGCGTTCCTGTTCTCCTGCCTCATCGCCGTCGTCTTCGGCGCGGTGCCCGCGTACCGCGCGTCACTCTTGAACCCTACGGAGGCGCTTCACCATGAGTAGTCGCTTTGCGAGTCGCAGGCATCTCGTCCGCTGGTTCCTGGGCGTTCTCGTCGCCGCGCTGCCGGCGGCCGCGCGGGCGCAGGCGCCCGAGGCTCCGAGGGAGTCTCCGGAGCTGCTGACGCTCCGCCGCGCCGTCGAGCTCGCGATGGCCCGCGCGCCGCAGCTCGACACGGCGCGCGCGGCGCACGAGGAGGGCGCGGCCGCGGCGGACCTCGCCGGCGACGCGTTCCATCCGCAGGCTCTCCTGACGACCAGCCCAGGCTACACGTACGGCCTGCCGTCCACGGTCGTGGGCCGCGTGCCCGCGATCGTCGGCGTCGAAATCCGCACGGCGATCTACGACCCGACCCGGCGCTCGATCGCGCTGCAGGCGCAAGCGACGGAGTCCGCCCTCGGCGCGACGCTCGAGAGCACGTGTCGCGGCGCGGCGGAGAGGGTCGTCACCGCGTACGCGCGCGTCTGGCAGGACGGCATGCGCGCCGAGGCGGCGCGGCGGCGGGTCGAGACCGCCGAGACTTCGGCGCGGCGCGTCGAGGCGCTCTACGGCGAGGGACGCCGCACCCAGCTCGACGTCGAGCGGGCGAGGCTGACCGCGGCGCGCGCACGCCAGAAGGTGCTGAACGCCGAGTCCGACCGCGACCTGGACGAGCTCGACCTCCGGCGCCTCATCGGCTGGCCCGCGACGGCGCCCGTCCGGCTCGCCGGCGACCCGGAGGCGGCGATCCCGGACCTTCGCGCATCGGAGAACCTGGCGGCGGTCCGCTCCGCGGACCCCGAGTTGCGCTCACTCGGCCGCGAGGTCGAGCTGCTCGGCCAGTCGGCGCACCTCGAGTCGAAGCGCTGGGCGCCCATCATCGAGGCGTCCGCTCAGTACCAGCGGCTCGCGAAGTTCAACGACTACGACAAGTACTACACGGCGTTCACGCCCGACAGCGTGGCCGTCGGCGTGTCGCTGTCGCTTCCGCTCTGGACGGGCGGGCGCTTCGACGACGGAAAGCGCCAGGCGCGCGCGCGGCTCGACAAGGCCGAGGCCGAGCTGCGGGCCCGCGAGGCGGACGTCGAGATGTCCGTCCGGCGCTCCGAGGCGGCGGTCGCGCGGACGACCGCGGAGCAGAGCCTCATGCGGCGGGAGCGCGGCATCGCGGAGCAGACGCTGTCGGCGGAGCACCTGCTCGTCGGCGAGGGACGCAGCGATTTCGACGAGCTCGACGCGCGGGCGATCGCGCTCGCCGACGCGGAGGAGGAGGCGGCGGGCACCAGCCTGGACGCGCTGATCGAGCGCGTGAGGCTGTTGTCGCTGCGCGGCGAACTCGCGCCCGCGATCCTCGGCGCACCGGCGCCGTGCGGGGCCGTAACCGGACAGTAGGTTCGACTGCGGTTCGTAGGGGCGGCCCTTGCGGCCGCCCGCGCCGGCTTCTCGATTGCGGACGGGGGCAATCCCCGCCCCTACGAAGACCGAGCGTCTAACCCTCCATCTTCGCGTCCAGGGTGATCTTCGCCTTTAGCAGCTTCGAGATCGGGCAACCCGTCTCCGCCGTCGTTGCCGCGTTACGAAACGCCGTCGGGTCGCCGCCCGGAATCTTCGCGCGCGTCTCGAGATGCGATTCGGTGACCGAGAACCCGCTGCCGTCGCGGTCGAGCGTGACCGTCGCCGTCGTGTGCAGGCTCTCCGGCGTGATCCCCAGCTTGCCGAGCTCCGCCGCGAGAGCCATCGTGAAGCATCCGGCGTGCGCCGCCGCGATGAGCTCCTCGGGATTCGTGCCCTTCGCGCTCTCGAATCGCGTCGAGAACGAGTAGGGCGTCTGGTCGAGCACGCCACTGTCCGTCGAGATCTGACCCTTGCCCGCCTTGAGGTCCCCGCGCCAGAAGGCGCTCGCGCTTCGCTTCATCTCGTCCTCCGCTGTTTCGCTCGTTGCGTCATCGGCCCGCGCGCGACGTGTCGTCTGACGGGCTCGCTTCTTCCTGAGCCGTGTCTCCTCCCGGAATCTATCCCCGGACCCGGCGCGACGTGCGAGGCGTCCGGATCGATCGGGCGCGGGGACTCGGACCGGCTGCGAGAGTCGTGCCACGGGGCCGGCATAGACTCGAGTAGTGACCGCGGAGCGCGCTTCGGTGGAGCTGAGGTGGACCTGAAGGGCCGCGTCGCGATCGTGGCCGGAGGGACCGGCGGACTGGGCCGAGCGGTGAGTCTCGCGTTTCTCGAGGCGGGCGCGACGGTGGCCGCGACCTATCGCCGACCCGGGGAGCTGGACGCTCTGCGCACGGACGCGAAGAGCGCGGCGGACCGGCTCGAGGGAGAGGCCGTCGACGTGACGGACGAGGCGGCGGTCGAGCGGCTCATCGCGGGAGTCCTCGAGCGGCACGGCCGACTGGACGCCCTCGTCAACACCGTCGGGGGCTGGGCCGGCGGCGCGAAGACGTGGGAGGCGCCGGGCGCCGAGCTCGATCGGATGCTCTCGCTGAACCTGCGCTCCGGCTGGGTGCTCGCGCGGGCGGCCGCGCGGGCGATGGTGCCGCGCGGCCGCGGCGCGATCGTGAACGTCGCCTCGAAGGCGGGCGTCGAGCCGACGCCGGGCGCGGCGGCCTATGCGGCGTCCAAGGCGGCCGCCATCGCGCTCATCGAGTCGCTCGCCGCGGACCTGAAGGGCACCGGCGTGCGCGCGAATTCGGTCTTGCCGAGCGTGATCGACACGCCGGCGAACCGCAAGGCGATGCCGAAGGCCGACTTCTCGAAATGGCCGAAGCCCGAGGAGATCGCGCGCGTCATCCGCCTTCTCTGCGGCGACGACGCGGTGCTCGTGCACGGCGCGGCGATTCCCGTCTACGGGAGCCGCTGACCGGCGCGTCGGGACATATTAGCGATCGCTAATATGTCTGGACGGGCTGCTGGACGCGTCCGCCCGTCCCCCGGCCGGTCCGCTTTTCTTCGGATTCCCCTCGATTGGGGACCCGGGACCCGGTCTTCCCCCGGATAGAATCGAGCCGCTTTCCGAAAAGTCGTGATGCGCCTGAGCTTCGGTGACTGCGTTTTCGACGGTCGAAGCCGGCAGCTTCTCCGCGCCGGCAGCCCCGTCCACGTCCCGCCGAAGACGTTCCGCCTGCTCGAGGTGCTGCTCGAACAGCGTCCGGCCGCGGTCTCGAAGGAGAGCCTCATCGACACGCTGTGGCCGGGCGTGTTCGTCGCGGATGGGAATCTCGCGCGCCTCGTGGCCGAGCTGCGCGACGCGATCGGCGACGACGCGCACGCGCCGCGCTTCGTCAGAACCGTTTCCCGCTTCGGCTACGCGTTTCACGGCGACGCCGCGCCCTCGGGCGAGGATGTCGGCGCTCAGGCCGCGAGCGGACCCGCCCCGCCCTTCCGCCTGTTTCGCGGCGACGCGGAGATCCAGCTCGTCGACGGGGAGAACGTGATCGGCCGTGATCCGGCCGTGCACGTCCCGATCGACGACGGCTCGGTCTCGCGGCATCACGCGCGCATCGTGATCGACGGCTTCGCGGCGCGGCTCGAGGACCTCGGCAGCAAGAACGGGACGTTCGTGCAGGGACGCCGCGTCGAGGGCGTGGTTCCGCTCCGCGACGGCGACGCGATCCGCCTCGGCTCGGTCGCGCTCGTCTTCCGGCGGTTCGAGCCCGGAGGCCCGGCGCCGACCGAGACGGCAGCCGCGGTCTGACGTGGCCGAGCCGCTCGAGCTCGGCGCGAGGATCGAGCGCGACGAGGTCGTATGTCGTATGTCTATGGCGACGCGCTCGATCGCCACGCGCTGACCTGGTCGAGGGGCTGAGGTAGCGGACGCGGGCGTCGCCGTCACCGGAACCTCGGATCGCGACCCCGCGTCCCTCCTCGTCGCGGTTCCGAGCGCGGGCATAAGATTCCCGCCATGAAGAAGCGCTTCGGCCTCCCGCGGGGCCTCGCCCTGTCCGCGCTCGCCCTGGGCGGCGCCCTCGCCGCGACATACCAGGTCGGCGTCGCCGAGGATCCCTACGTGAGCTCCGACGTGATGATTCCGATGCGCGACGGCGTCAAGCTCCACGCGAAGATCTTCACGCCCCGCGCGCAGACCGAGGCGCTTCCGTTCCTGCTGGAGCGGACGCCGTACGGAGTCGCCGAATCCGGCAAGGCCCTCGAGCGCTCGCTGAAGCCGCTCGCCGACGACGGCTACATCTTCGTCTTCGAGGATCTCCGCGGGAAGTTCGGCTCGGAAGGCACGTTCGTGATGCAGCGGCCCGCACGCGATCCGGCGGACAAGAAGGCACTCGACGAGGGGACCGACACGTACGACACGATCGAGTGGCTGCTGAAGAACGTCCCGCGCAACAACGGGAAGGCGGGCATGCTCGGAGTCTCGTACGAGGGTTGGACGACGATCATGGGGGCGCTCGAACCGCACCCCGCGCTCGCGGCGATCTCACCGCAGGCCTCGCCCGCCGACATGTGGCTCGGCGACGACTTCCATCACAACGGCGCCTTTCGCCTGAGCTACGGGTTCGAATACGCGTACGAGCTCGAGAGCGGAAAGGAGCTTAAGCAGTTCGGCTTCGACAGCCACGACACCTACGCCTGGTACCTCGCGCTCGGCCCTCTGTCCAACGTCAACGCCCTCTTCTTCCACGGAAAGATCCCGACGTGGAACGACTTCGTCGCGCATCCGGACTACGACGATTTCTGGAAGCGGCAGACGATGATCCCGTACCTTCGCAGCGTCCGCGTCCCCACGCTCAACGTGGCGGGGTGG
>DATBBK010000053.1:0-37751 GCA_036271035.1 Thermoanaerobaculia bacterium
CTCACCGGCGAGCACGAGAAGGCGCTCGACCACATCGAGGCGCTTCTGAAGGTCCCGTACTACCTCTCGCCCGGCGTGCTGAAGATCGATCCCAACTTCGACCCGCTGCGCAAGAACCCGCGCTTCCAGAAACTCGTTGCGGGCGCGAAGTAGCCCCCCGTTCGCTCAGCGGCTCGCGAGGCCTCCCGCGATCTCGCCGCCGTCGATGATGACGGGATGGCCCGTGATGTACGGCGCCTCCTCGGACGCGAGGAACGCGAAGAGCGCCGCGATCTCCTCGGGCCGCGCGTGGCGGCGCATCGGGATCTTCGCGTCGACCGCGGCCTTCATCTCCGGCGTGTACTCCGCCTCCTGCATCGCCGTCCAGACGTAGCCCGGGCACACCGCGACGACGCGGATCTTCGGCGCGAGCTCGAGCGCCATCGTGCGCGTCAGCTCGATCACGCCGGCCTTCGCCGCGTCGTAGTCGGCGTAGCGGGGGTAGCCGTTCATGCCGGACGTCGAGCCCATGTTGATGATCACGCCGCCCGCGCCCGCGAGCATGCGGCGGGCGGACTGCTGCGCCACGTAGAAGACGCCGTCGAGGTCGACGCTCATCACCCTGCGCCACTCGGCGGGTGTGATGTCCATGAAGTCGTGGCGGATGCTGATGCCGGCGTTGTTGATCGTCACGTCGACGCCGCCGAGGAGCGCGTCGAGCTCCCGGAACGCCCCCTCGACCGCGCCGGGATCGGAGACGTCCGCCTCGACGACGCCGGCGAGGTCCGGGTGCCTCTGCCGCAGCGCGCGGCCGGCCGCGGAGTCGAAGTCGATCACCGCGACGCGCGCCTTCTCCTCGAGGAACCGCTCCACGGTCGCGGCGCCGATTCCGCTGGCGCCGCCCGTGATCACGACGCGCTTGCCGGCGAGCCCCTTCATCGGCATCTCAGTCGGCGATGCCGCCGCCGTCGACGACGAGCGCGGCGCCCGTCATGAAGGACGAGTCGTCGGAGGCGAGAAAGAGGGCGGCGCGCGCCAGCTCCTCGGCGGTGCCGACGCGGCCCAGCGGCCGATTGGCGGCGCCCTTCATGTAGTCCGCGAAATTCAGGCCGCGCGCCCGGGCGTCCTCCGGCAGCATCGGCGTGTCGACGTCTCCCGGGCAGAGGCAGTTCACGCGGATGCCCTGCGGTCCGTGGTCGATCGCCATCGCCTTGGTCATCACGACGACGCCGCCCTTCGCGGCGCAGTAGGCGACCGCCTGGTCGCCGCCCTGGATGCCCCAGCCCGACGCCTGGTGGATGATGACGCCGCCTCGCTGCGCGATCATCGTCGGCAGCGCGTACTTCGACATCAGCCACGCGCCCTTGAGGCTCGAGTCGAGCGTGGCGTCCCACTCTTCCTCGGTGCAGTCGATCGCGTTGTGCGGGTGGTAGACGCCGGCGTTGTTGAAGAGGACGTCGAGGCGGCCGCCGAAGGCGCGGAGCGTCTCGGCGACCAGGCGGCGGCAGTCGTCGGCGATCCGGACGTCGGCGCGGACGAAGACCGCGGCGCCGCCCGCGGCGTCGATCGCGGCGGCGACCTCCCGTCCGCGGCTCTCGTCGCGGCCCGACACGGCCACCCGCGCGCCCTCCTCCGCGAAGAGCCGCGCGGACGCCGCGCCGATACCCGACGTGGCGCCGGTGACGATGGCGACCCGGTCCTTCAACTTCATCGCTGGATCCGCGAGTAGCGTATCCCGGGCGATACCGGTCTAGAATCCGCCACGAGCAATCCATCGTTGACACTCTCCAGCGGCACACGTCTGGGTTCCTACGAGATCCTGTCGCCGCTCGGCGCCGGCGGGATGGGAGAGGTCTATCGCGCGCGCGACGCGAAGCTGAAGCGCGACGTCGCCGTGAAGGTTCTCCCGGTCACGCTGGCGGGCGACGCCGATGCGCTGTCGCGGTTCGAGCGTGAGGCCCTGGCGGTCGCCGCGCTCTCGCATCCGAACATCCTCGCGATCCACGACTTCGGGTCACAGGACGGGACCGCGTACGCCGTCACCGAGCTGCTCGAGGGCGACACGCTGCGAGGGCGGCTGGACGCGGGGACGGTCGCCCAGCGCCAGGCGCTCGACTGGTCGCTGCAGATCGCGAAGGGACTCTCCGCGGCGCACTCGAAGGGCGTCGTGCACCGTGACCTCAAGCCCGAGAACGTGTTCGTCACGAACGACGGGCACGTGAAGATCCTCGACTTCGGCCTGGCGAAGCGCGTCGACGAGGTGCAGCCCGACGAGAAGACGAACGCTCCGACCGGCACCGGCCACACGCAGCCCGGCACCGTCATGGGGACGATGGGATACATGTCGCCCGAGCAGCTGCGCGGATTGCCGGTGGATCACCGCTCGGACATCTTCTCGTTCGGGACGATCCTGTACGAGCTGCTCTCGGGGAAGAAGGCGTTCAAGCGCGACACGGCGAGCGACACGATCGCGGCGGTGCTGCGCGAGGAGCCGGCGGAGCTGACGCAGACGGGGCGCAACGTCTCGCCCGCGCTCGATCACATCGTTCGCCACTGCCTCGAGAAGGATCGCGAGAGCCGCTTCCAGTCGGCCCGGGACGTCGCGTTCGCGCTCTCCGAGGCGTCGAGCCCGACGGCGACGGTGACGAGCGGCGCGCACGTCGTCCGGGGCAGGGCCGGCGCGTCGACGAAGACGCTCGCGATCGCCGGCATCGCGCTGGTCGTGCTCGCGGGCATCGGGCTGCTCCTCTGGAAGCGGCCGGCCTCCGCGCCGACGTCGACTGCGCCCGGCGTCAAGCGCGTTGCCGTGCTGCCGTTCGAGAACCTCGGCGCGCCCGAGGACGACTACTTCGCCGACGGGATCTCGGACGAGGTACGGGCGAAGCTGACCTCGGTGTCAGGATTGCAGGTCATCGCTCGCGGCAGCTCGACACCCTACAAGAAGACGACGAAGACGCCGCGGCAGATCGCCCAGGAGCTGGACGCCGCGTACCTGCTGACGGCGACCGTGCGATGGGAGAAGGGGGGAAGCGTGAACCGGGTCCACGTCACGCCCGAGCTCGTCGAGGTCACGGGATCCGGCGCGCCGGCGTCGAAGTGGCAGCAGCCGTTCGACGCCGCGATCACGGACGTCTTTCAGGTCCAGTCGGACATCGCGACGAAGGTGACGCAGGCGCTGGGCGTCGCTCTGGCGGAGACCGACAAGAAGCAGCTCTCGGAGAAGCCGACCGAGAATCTCGCCGCCTACGACGCATTCCTCAAGGGCGAGGCGGCTTCGCAGGGGATGTCGGTATCGGATCCGCCCAGTCAGCGAAAGGCGGTCGTGTTCTACGAGCAGGCCGTCAAGCTCGACCCGAGGTTCGCGCAGGCGTGGGCCAGGCTCTCGATGGCGAGCTCGACGCTCTACGCGAACACGGTGCCCTCGACCGAGTTGGCCGATCGCGCGCTCGAAGCGGCGGAGAAGAGCGTCGCACTCGCGCCGGGGCGACCGGAGGGATACATCGCGCTCGGGCGGTATCACGACTACGTGAAGGGCGATTTCCTGCGCGCGGGCGAGCAGTTCGCCAGGGCACTCCAGCTCGAGCCGACCAACGTGGACGCCATGACCGCATCGGGTGCGACCGAAGAGGGCCTCGGGCGCTGGGATGCGGCTCTCGACCATCTGAGGCAGGGTGAGCGTCTCGATCCTCGGTCCCTTTCCGCACTCCGTCGTCTCGGAACGGCGCTGCTCTACACGCGGCACCCGGTCGACGCGCGGGCGGTGTTCGATCGAGCGCTCACGCTCGCTCCCAACAGCGTGGGACTGATCCAGTTCAAGGCCTTGACCTTCCTCGAGGAAGGGAACCTCGCCGGCGCGCGGGCGGCGCTGGCGGCGGCTCCGAAGGACGTCGAGCCGGCCGCTCTCGTGGCCTACATGGCGCAGTACAACGATCTCGTCTGGGTCTTCGACGCGCCGCAACGAGATCTGCTTCTGAAGCTGAAACCGAGCGACTTCGACGACGATAAGGGCGCCTGGGCCATCGCCTTCACCCAGGCGTACGCACTGCGGGGAGACGCGGCGCGGACGCGGTCGTACGCGGGCGAGGCTCGCGATGCCCTCGAGGTCCAGCTCCGCGACCAGCCCGGCGACGCTCAGAGGCGAGTCCTTCTCGGCGTGGCGCTGGCCTATCTGGGCCAGAAGGAGGACGCGATCCGGGAGGGACTGAAGGCGGTCAGCCTGCTTCCGATCTCGAAGGACGCCTACACGGGCGTTTACATTCAGCACCAGCTCGTCCGGATCTACACCCTCGCCGGCGAGCCCGAGAAGGCGCTCGAGCAGCTCGAGCCGCTGCTGAACGTCCCGTACATCCTGACTCCCGCCTGGCTGAAAATCGATCCCAACTTCGACCCGCTGCGTGGCAATCCGCGTTTCCAGCGGCTGGTGGCGGCCGCGAAGTGATCATCCATTCGAGCCTCACGCCGTTTCGCCACGGCCCGCGCTTGCGGAAGCTCCTCGCCGGCGCGTCGTAGCGATTCGACCGCGTTCGCGCGGCGAGGATAGGATTCGACGCTGGCGCCACCCATGACCACGCACGACGTCGTCGACCGCCTCACGAAGCACCCCATCCTCGGCGCGGCTCCGCGCGCGGAGCTCGAGTGGCTCGCCGCGCACGGGACGCTCCGCCGTCTCGAAGTCGGCGATCAGCTCTCGACGAAGGGGACTCCCGTCGCGTCCATGTACGTCATGTTCTCCGGCCGCTTCGCCCTCTTCATGGACCGCGGCGCGGGACCGCAGAAGTTCCTCGAGTGGAGCGGCAGCGAGGTGACGGGCGCCCTCCCGTACTCCCGGCTGGCCACCGCCCCCGGCAACGCCCTCGCCATGGAGCCGGGAGAGGTTCTCTTCGTCCCCAAGGAGTGCTTCCGCGACCTCACGCGGGAGTGCCCCGAGCTGACCGCGATCCTCGTGCACCGGATGCTGGATCGCGCCCGGGAGTTCACGTCGACCGAGCTGCAGAACGAGAAGATGATCTCCCTGGGCCGGCTCTCTGCCGGCCTCGCCCACGAGCTCAACAACCCCGCGGCCGCCATCGAGCGCAGCGCTTCGCTCCTGATCCGCAAGCTCGACGATGTCGAGCAGGCGGCGCGCTCTCTCTCCGGCTGCGGCCTGACGGCCGAGCAGTTCGACGCAGTCGACGCGGTCCGCAACGCGTGCGCCGTCGCGATCGACCACGGAGTCCGGTCTCCGCTGCAGCAGGCGGAGCGCGAGGAGGAGATCTCGGAGTGGCTCGCCGACCGAGGCATGGACGATACGTCGGCCGAGTCGCTGGCGGACACCGGCGTCACGATCGAGGCCCTCGACCGCCTCGCCGCCGCCGTCAAGGGCAAGGCGCTCAACGCGGCCGTGCGCTGGGCGGGCGCGGGTTGCTCGGTCCGTCGCCTCGCCTCCGAGATCCAGGACGCCGCGACGCGCATCGCGGGTCTCGTGCTCGCGGTCAAGGGCTTCACCCACATGGACCAGGCGACCGCCGCGGAGCCGGTGGACCTCGCCCAGAGCCTTTCGAACACGGTCGCCGTGCTGAAGTCGAAGGCGCGCGCGAAAGCCATCGCGGTGTCCGTCCAGCTCGAGCCCAACCTCCCGCGCGTGCGCGGCTTCGCCGGCGAGCTCAACCAGATCTGGGGGAACCTCATCGACAACGCGCTCGACGCGGTCCCGCAGGCCGGCCGCGTCGAGATCCATGCCGGCCGCAGGGACGGACGGATTCTCGTGAGCGTCGCCGACAACGGAGCCGGCATTCCGGCCGAGATCCGCGACCGGATCTTCGAGCCCTTCTTCACGACGAAGCCCACGGGGCTCGGCACGGGACTCGGCCTCGACATCGTGCGGCGACTGGTTCAGCACAACGACGGCGAGATCGAAGTCGAGTCGCAGCCGGGCCGGACGGAGTTCCGCGTCTCGCTGCTCGTCGCCGAAGCGCCGCAAGCGGCCGCCGCGGCGTCGTGAACAAGCCGGTCCTCCTCGTCGTCGACGACGACCCGCAGGTGCTCGCGGCGGTGCGTCGCGACCTGCGCTCCCGCTACCGCGAGAGCTACACGATCGTCAGCGCGGCGTCCGGGCTCGAGGCGCTCTCCGCCGCGCGCGAGCTGAAGAGCCGCGGCGACGCGCTCGCGATGGTGCTCAGCGACCAGCGGATGCCCGAGATGCTCGGCGGCGAGCTGCTCGCGAAGTCCCGCGAGGTGTACCCGCTCGCGCGGCGCGTCCTGTTGACCGCGTACACCGACATCGAGGCGGCGATCAAGGCGATCAACGAGGCCCACGTCGACCACTACCTCTCGAAGCCGTGGGATCCGCCGGAGGAGCGCCTGTTCCCCGTCATCGACGATCTTCTCGACGAGTGGCAGGCGGAGTCGCTGCCGGAGGCGAAGGGCCTGCGCCTCGTCGGCCATCAGTGGGCGACCCGCTCGCACGAGATCAAGGATTTTCTCGCGAGCAATCTCATCCCATACCGGTGGCTCGACCTCGAGCACGATCCGGACGCGAAGAGCCTGCTCGACGCCGCGGGCGTCACCGCGGAGCAGCTCCCCGCGCTCTTCTTCGAGGACGGGAGCGTGCTCCGCGACCCGACACCCCGCTCCGTAGCGGAGCGGCTCGGCCGGCCGCTGTCGGCGGCGTACGACGTCTACGACCTGGTCGTCGTCGGCGCGGGCCCGGCGGGTCTCGCGGCGGCCGTGTACGGCGCGTCGGAAGGGCTGAGGACGATTCTGCTCGACGGGCATGCGCCGGGCGGGCAGGCGGGATCGAGCTCGCGCATCGAGAACTACCTCGGCTTCCCCTCGGGCGTCAGCGGGAGCGAGCTGACGCGCCGCGCGCTCACGCAGGCGCAGCGGCTGGGCTCGGAGTTCCTCGCGCCGCTCGAGGTGACGGGTGTGACCGTCGACGGCGGGTACAAGCACCTCGCGCTCGGCGACGGGCGCACTCTGGTGACGCGGACGATGCTCGCCGCGACGGGCATGGCGTATCGCGAGCATCCCGCGCCCGGCGTGGCGGAGCACGCGGGCGGAGGCGTCTACTACGGCGCCGCGACCACCGAGGCCGCCGCCTTCGCCGGCCGCCGCGTGACGGTCGTCGGAGGCGGCAACTCGGCGGGCCAGGGCGCCATGTACCTCGCGCGGTACGCGAAGGACGTGCAGATCGTGATCCGCCGCGACGACCTGGCCGCGACGATGTCGCGCTACCTGATCGACCAGATCGCGAAGACGCCGAGCATCCGCATCCGTCCGCGGACGGAGATCGCGAGCGTCGATGGCAACGGGCGAGTGGAGCGGGTGACGCTGCGGTCGCTCGAGGACGGGTCGTGCCGGGCGGAGGAGACCGATGCGGTCTTCATGTTCATCGGTACGCGTCCCAATAGCGGCTGGCTGCCCGACAGCGTGCTGCGCGACGCGAAGGGATTCGTGCTGACGGGGCGCGAGCTGATGGCGGCCGAGGGGTACGCGAAGATCTGGAAGGAGCAGCGGCAGCCGCTCCCGCTCGAGACGAGCGTTCCGGGCGTCTTCGCCGCGGGCGACGTCCGCGCCGGCGCGATGAACCGCGTCGCGTCCGCGGTCGGCGAGGGCTCCATGGTCGTGCGCCTGGCCCACGAGTACCTGGCGCTGACCTGAGCCTCGGCCCGCAACCTTCGTTTCGGTATACGCGCTTCGTACCGCACGGATAACATCGCCGCACCATGGCCGCACGCGCGAAGCTCTCCGTCTGGGGCGTCGTCGTTCTGCTGGCCGCGATCGTCGTCCTCTACGTGTGGTCGACGCGGCCCGTGCGGCGTCCCGCCGAGCCGCCGGAGTTCGTCACGACCGCCCAGGTCGACGGGCTTCCCGACGACGTCCGGTACTACTACCGGAATCTCGAGAGCGTCCAGAATTTCGAGGAAGAGCTCGTCGAGTCGTGGAACCGCGAGCGGGCCGAGCTCGGAAGGCACGGCCCTTATCCTGAGCACCACCTCCCGCCCGCCGCGTATCTCGCGATCTCCGGCGGCGGCGACAACGGCGCGTTCGGCGCGGGCCTGCTCAGCGGCTGGACGAAGCACGGAACCCGCCCGCAGTTCAAGATCGTCACCGGCGTCAGCACGGGGGCGCTGATCGCCCCGTTCGCCTTCCTCGGTCCGGAGTACGACGAGCGGCTGAAGTCGATCTACACGGGAATCTCGATGAAGGACGTCGCGCTCCCGCGCTGGATGGTCTTGGCCCTCTTCCGCGACGCGATGGCCGACACCTCGCCGCTGTACCACCTCATGGAGCGCACGATCACGCGAGACATCCTCGACAAGATCGCCGCGGAGTACGACAAGGGGCGGATCCTCATCGTCGGCACGACGAACCTGGACGCGCGCCGGCCCGTCTACTGGAACATCACCCGGATCGCCGCGTCCCGCTCGCCGAGCGCGCTGCAGACGGTGCGGAAGATCCTCATGGCCTCGGCGGCCATCCCCGGGACGTTCCCCCCCGTGATGATCGACGTCCACGTCGGCGAGAAGCGCTACCAGGAGATGCACGTCGACGGCGGCACCGCGAATCAGGTGTTCACGTATCCCGTCGCGACGGAGCTCTCGGAGCTGTCTCGCAGGAATCTCGCATCGAGGGATCGGTCCCTCTACATCATCCGCAACGCTCGCCTGGATCCGGACTGGGCCCAGGTGGACCGGAGGACGCTCCCGATCGCGATGCGCGCGATCCAGTGCCTGATCCAGTACCAGGGAATCGGCGACCTCTACCGCATCTTCACGATCACCCGGCGCGACCACGTCGCCTACAACCTCGCCTTCATCCCGGAGACCTTCCGCGCCGAGAAGAAGCGGGACTTCGACACCGAGTACATGCGGAAGCTGTTCGAGCTCGGCTACGACATGGGCTCGAACGGCTACTCGTGGGCGAGGCACCCGCCCATCCTCTTCAGCGGGGAAGGGGATCCCACGCTGGCGCGCGGCGGCGATCCCCTCGTCGAGCCCGAGTCCGCGCGCTAGATCCGGGCCGTTCCCCGGCCGGAGCCGGACGCACGCTGCGCCGGCGCGCGAGAACCGTTCGCGTCGCTAGGCCGTGATCTCCCGCGACGTGATCTCGTACTTGAAGTTGTCCGAGTCGAACGGATCGAGGCGTCCCTCCGCGGTCTCGCCCTGCGGGTACATGAAGTAGTTGATCGGCTTGCCGCTCGACCCCGGCAGCGCGACGTCGGCGCCGTAGTTGAACGCGACCCAGTTCATCTCCCACGCGCCGAACATCCGCTTGCGCGCCTTCACGACCAGCTCGTGGTCGATCGGCAAGTTCCCGGGCGGCTCTTCGAGCACGACCTTGCGCACGTCCGCCGGATCGACCGGCACCCAGCCGTAGTCGTTCAGCCAGACCTCGACGCGGCAGTGCTGGCCGTGCGTGCAGTTCGGAGTCGACGGGCCGAGGCTCTTGAAGCCGAGGTCCGACTTCGCAACGCGCAGGCCGTAGAGATGCCGCGCCGCGAGGCCCGCCGCTCGCGCGAGGCCGACGTAGAGCGCGTTCAGGTCGGCGCACTTGCCGCCGAGGTCGCGGGACTCCAGCATGAACTTGATGTCGCCGACCCCACAGCCGCGCGTCTTGGGGTTGCGATACGTGTTGTCGACGATCCACTCGTAGATCGCCTTCGCCTTCTCGACGTCGGTGGACGCGCCCTTCGTGATCATCGCCGCCTCGGAGCGCACGATCCCGTCGACGGGCAGCGCCCGGGATGGCTGCATCCAGTACTCGAGCTCGGCGGCGTCCGCCTTCGGCTTCGTCGGATGGGACATGTCCACGGCGTGTCCGCGCGTGGACGCGCGGCACGTCAGGGTCAGGACCGGCTTCGCTCCGTTGGGAAACGTCGCGCTCACGATGCCGAGCGTCTCGGGCTCGTTCTTCACGAGCTCGACCGTCCCGCCCTCGGCTCGGAAGTCGTTGGCGAGCGTCTTCTGGAACGCCGCGTCCTGGATCAGCGCGGCCGGCAGCCACACGCGCGTCGTGCCCGAAGGCTTCAGGACCTCCACGCGCGTCGTGACCTCGAACGTGCGCCACGGATCGCCCGTCGGAACGCCGAACGTGAGGGCACGCGCGGCTTTCGGGAGCGCGAGGCTCGCGGACAGGGCGCCGGCGGCCTGAAGGAATCGGCGACGGTTCATGTCTCCTCCGGTTTTCGATCGGTCGGCGCGGCAAGGCTAATACGGAGAAGGCGCTTCGACAATCTCTTCGACGCGGCCTCGGCGCCGCCCGATTCGGGACCGTCGCGCCTACGCCCCGCCGATCTCGGTCGACGTGATCTCGTACTTGAAGTTGTCCGCGTCGAGGGGATCGATGCGGCCCTCCGAGGTCTCCGCCTGCGGGTACATGAAGTAGTTGAGCGGCTTGCCGCTCGATCCCGGCAGAGCGACGTCGGCGCCGTGGTTGAACGCCATCCAGTTCATTTCCCACGAGCCGAACAGTCGCTTTCGAGCGGCGACCACCTTCGGGTCGTCGATCGGCAGGTTCCCGGGCGGTTCCTCGAGCACGACCTTGCGCACGTCCGCCGGATCGACCGGGACCCATCCGTACTGTTCGATCCAGACCTCGGCGCGGCAGTGCTGCCCCTTCGTGCAGACCTCCGTGGAGGTTCCGAGGCTTTTGTAGCCCTTCTCCGACTTCGCGACGCGGACCCCGTACATGTCTCGCGCGGGCAGGCCCGCGGCGCGGGCGATGCCGACGTACAGCGCGTTCAAATCCGCGCACTTGCCGCCGAGGTCCTTCGATTCCAGCATGAACTTGATGTCTCCGACGCCGCACCCGCGTGTCTTCGGGTTGCGATAGGTGTTGTCGACGATCCAGTCGTAGATGACCCTCGCCTTGTCGAGATCGGTCTTCGCGTCCTTCGTGATGAGCGCCGCCTCGGACTTCACGATGCCGTCGGTCGGCAGCATGCGGGTCGGCTGGCGCCAGTACTGGAGCTCCGCCGCATCCGCCTTCGGCGCCTTTGCCTTCGACGCGAGGTCCACGACGAAGTCGCGCGTCGTGACGCGGCTCGTGAGCGTGACGATCGGCCGGACGCCCTCCGGGAACGTCGCGGAGACGATGCCGAGAGACTCGGCCTCGTTGCGAACGAGCTCGGCCGCGCCGCCCTCGGCGCGGAAGTCGTTCGAGAGCGTCTTCTGAAAGGATGTGTCGCGGATCAGCGCGGCGGGCAGCCAGACCCGGGTCGTCCCGGCGGGCTTGAGCACTTCGACGCGCGTCGTGACCTCGAACGTGCGCCACGGCTCGCCCGACGGAACGCCGAGCGTCAGGGCGCGTACGGACTTCGGAAGGACCACGCTCGCGGACAGCACGCCCGCGGACTGAAGGAAACTGCGACGATTCATGCATGCCTCCTCGAGACGGACCACCGCGCCGCCGGGGATAAAGAGGCTAGTACGGAGCAGGACCGTCCGACAACCCGCTTCGCGCCGTGTTTACATCCGCCTGAATCGGATCGAGACGGCTCAGCGAATGTGCCAGAGTCAGGAGGACGTCATCAACGCGGACCGGCTCACGTTGCGGAAGTCCTGTCGCGGAGGCGAGGAATGAGGAAGACACGTGTCGTACCGGCGGTCGTCGCGGCGATCGCCTTCGTCTCGCTGAGCGCGCTCGCGCGCGCGCAGGACTCGTTTCCCATCGGGTCGGCGACCAAGGGCGCCGGCGGCGTGAGGCTGCACTACCTCGTGGCGGGGAAGGGCCCGGCTCTCATCCTGTTGCACGGCTATGCCGAGACGTCGCGCATGTGGCGGCCGATCATCCCGAAGCTGGCGGAGAGGTTCTCCGTGATCGCCCCGGATCTGCCCGGCATCGGCGACTCGGACGTTCCGCAGGGTGCCGTTGTCGACATGAAATGGGCGGCGGCCCGCGTCCACGATCTGGTGCGCTCGCTCGGGGTCCAGAGCGCCGAGGTCGTCGGGCACGACATCGGCCTGATGGTCGCCTACGCCTACGCCGCACAGTACCCGTCGGAGGTCACGAAGCTGGTTCTCATGGACGCGTTCCTGCCCGGCGTCGCCGGGTGGGAGGCGATCTACGACAACCCGGACCTCTGGCACTTCCGCTTCCACGGCGAGACTCCGCTGAAGCTCGTGCAGGGCCGCGAGGCGGAGTACTTCGCGTACTACTGGAACGAGTTCGCGGCCGATCGCAATCGCTCGCTGCCGCCGGCGGATCGCGAGGCGTACGTCGCGGCCTATTCGAGACCGGGCCGGATGGCGGCGGGCTGGGCGTATTTCGCCTCCTTTCCGAAGACCGCGCACGACTTCGCCGAGCTCGCGAAAACCAAACTGAAGATCCCGGTCCTCTCGATCGGCGGCGACAAGTCGCTCGGCGAGGCGCTCGGCAAGCAGGCGCGGCTCATCTCGGACGACGTGACGGTCGTCGTCCTGAAGAACGCCGGGCACTGGATCCTCGAGGAGCAGCCGGAGGAAACCACGGCGGCTCTCCTCGAGTTCCTGTAGCGGCCGGAACGCCTGTCCGCATCCGGACAGTCGGGTCCGCATGCGAACGGGCGGCGCTTGCCGGAGGGAGGCGGGTCAGCGTAACTCGCCTGTTTTCAACGCGTCTCTCCGTCGCCGGAGTGGCATCCCGCTTGCCCTCTTCCGGCGCCGGGGGACCATCTATGGGCCGTCTCGGACAGGACCTGCGACACGGAATTCGGCTGCTGGCGCGCAACCCGGGCTTCGCCGTCGCGGCGCTGCTCGTGCTCGCGCTCGGCATCGGCGCCAACGCCGCGATCTTCAGCGTCGTCAACGGCGTCCTGCTCGAGCCGCTCCCGTATCCCGAGCCGTCGCGGCTCGTCCGCGTCTGGCATACGCCGCCGCCCGAGGGGTTCCCGGGCCTGAAGACGTTCGCCGTCTCGCCCGCCAACTACCTCGACTGGGAGGCGCAGAACCAGGTCTTCGAGAAGATGGCGATCATCGGGTTCACGAGCCTCAACCTCACCGGCGACCGTGCGCCCGAGTCGGTGCGCGCCGCGCGAGTGTCCGGCGACTTCTTCGCGGTGCTCGGCTCGAAGCCGCTCCTCGGGCGCACGCTCGGGCCCGGCGACGCCGAGAACGGCGGGCGCGTCATCGTCCTGGGCCATGCGTTCTGGCAGTCGCACTTCGGCGGCGATCCCGGAGTCGTCGGGCGCGACATCCGGCTCGACGGCGAGCCGTACCGCGTGGCCGGCGTGATGGGCCCGCGGGAGCGGACGCCGGACTTCGCGAGCGCGTGGGTTCCGCTCGTCTGGAGCGCGAAGGAGCGCGCCGTCCGCAGCAACCACAACCGGATCGTCATCGCGCGCATGAAGCCGGGCGTGAGCCTCGCGCAGGCGCAGTCGGCGATGAACGTCGTCTCGGAGCGGCTCGCGCAGCAGTATCCCGAGGATGACAAGGGCTGGGGCGCGGTGGTCAAGCCGCTGCGCGACGATCTCGTCGGCGACGTGAAGCCGCTGCTCCTCGTGCTGCTCGGCGCGGTCGGGTTCGTCTTGCTGATCGCCTGTGCGAACGTCGCCAATTTGATGCTGGCGAGAACGCTCGCCCGCCGCAAGGAGATCGCCGTTCGCGGCGCGCTCGGCGCGAGCCGCGGCCGGCTGCTCGCGCAGCTGCTCACGGAGTCGCTCGTCCTCTCGCTCGCCGGCGGCGCGCTCGGACTCGTTCTCGCGTCGCTCGGCGTCGACGCGATCGTCGCCCTGCTCGCCGGCCAGCTGCCGGGCTCCGCGGAGGTGCACCTGTCCGTGCCGGTGCTCCTGTTCACGCTCTCCCTCTCGATCCTCACGGGCGTCCTCTCGGGGATCGCGCCGGCGTGGGGCGCGACCAGGCCCGACATCGCGCGCTCCCTGCGGCTCGGGTCGAGCCGCGGCGGCTCCGAGGCGGGTGGACGGACGCGCGGCCTGCTCGTCGTCTCCGAGGTGGCGCTCTCGCTCGTGCTGCTCATCGGCGCCGGACTGCTGATCCGCAGCCTCTGGCTGCTCCAGCGCGTGGATCCCGGCTTCGACCCGAAGAACCTGTCGCGCATGGCGATCGACCTTCCCGAGTCGAAGTACGGAGACCCCCAGCGGCGCGCCGCCTTCTTCCACGCGCTGCTCGACAAGGCCCGCGCCGTTCCCGGCGTCGAGGCGGCGGCGCTCGTGAGCGACCTCCCGCTGACGGGCACGAGCAACTGGCCGGTCGCCTTCGAGGGCCGGCCCACGCCTCCGGTGTCGCAGCAGCCCAACGTCGTGACCGCGATCGTCGCGGGCGACTACTTCCGGACGATGAGGATCCCGATCCTGAGCGGCCGCGCGTTCTCGACGTCGGACGGCCCCGACGCGCCGGGCGCCGTCGTGATCAGCCAGTCGATGGCGCAGCGCTTCTGGCCCGGAGAGGACCCGATCGGCAAGCGGTTCACGACCTACTTCGCCAGCGACAAGCCGCGCCAGGTCGTCGGCATCGTCGGCGACGTCAAGCTGCACGGCCTCGACGTCCGCGAGCCGGTGCCCGCGATGTACCTCCCGCTCGAGCAGGTCCCGACGAGCGAAATGGAGCTCGCGATCCGGAGCCGCGTCCCGAACGTGCTGACGGCGGCCATCGCGGCCGTTCGCGCCCTCGATCCCGATCAGCCGATCCTGGAGTCCGGCACTGTCGAGCAGCTCCTGCGCGACTCGCTCTCGCGTCAGCGCTTCGCGATGCTGCTCCTGGGCGGCTTCGCCGCGCTCGCGATCCTCCTCGCCGCCGTCGGCATCTACAGCGTGCTCGCCTACGGCGTCCGCCGCCGGCGGCGCGAGATCGGCATCCGCATGGCTCTCGGCGCGCAGACGGGAGCCGTGCTCCGCATGATCGTCCTGCAGGGGATGCGCACGGCGCTCGTCGGCGTCGCGATCGGGCTCACGGCCGCGCTCGCGCTCGGGCGCGTGCTGGCGTCGCTGCTCTACGGAGTCCGCGCGAGCGATCCCGCGACGTTCGCCGCCGTCGCCGCGTTGCTGTGCGCGGTCGCGCTCGCGGCCTCGCTGCTGCCGGCGATGCGGGCCGCGCGGATCGACCCGATCCGGACCCTGCGCGACGAGTAGAACGTATTAGCCGCAGCTAATACGTCGACGCGGACGCCGGCGGCAGCCGTTCGATCGTCGCGTCGGCGCGAGAGGGCGGCGATCCCCCCGCTCGCGCGGCCTTGATCCGCGCGCCGGGCCCGCGCCACCATGCCGCCGCCTCGGACTCGGTCCAGGCGTCGAGGCCGCCGCAGCGCGCGAGCGCCGCGGCGAACGCGTCCGCCGACTCCGGACGCGCGGTCGCGTCCTTCGCGAGGGCGGCGAGAACGAGCGCCTCGAGCGACGCGGGCACTTCGCGGCCCAGCCGCTCCGACGGCGGCACGGGCTTCGTGCCGAGCTGGTGCGCGAAGACCTCCGGCAGCGATCCCTCGAAGACCGGCGATCCGGTGAGGAGGAAGTAGGCCGTCGCGCCGAGCGCGTAGATGTCGCTCCGGGCGTGGACCCGGTCGGGCTCCCGCAGCGATTCCGGCGACATGTAGTGCGGCGTTCCGGGCACCATGTTCTCCTGCGTCACTCCGGTCGCCGCGGCCGACAGGCTCTTGACGAGCCCGAAGTCCACGACCTTCGCGACATCCGGACGCCCGCCGCGCTCGCAGAGGAGGATGTTGGCCGGCTTCACGTCGCGATGGATCAGCCCGATGCGGTGCGCCTCGCCGAGCGCCTCGCACACCTGGCGGAGGACGTGCGCCACGCGCGCGGCCGGCATCGGTCCGTCGCGCCGGACCAGCTGCTCGAGATCGATGCCGTCCAGGTACTCCATCGCGTAGTAGAAGAGCCCGTCGGGCGTGCGGCCGTAGTCGTAGATCGAGACGGTGTGCGGCGACGTGAGCTGCGAGGTCATCTGCACCTCGCGCTCGAATCGCGCGAGATCCATCTCGCCGGCGCGCTCGGGAGGCAGGATCTTGATCGCGGTGGGGCGGCGCAGGAGCGCGTGCTGCGCCCGGTAGACGGCGCCCATCCCGCCCTCGCCGATCTTCTCGACGAGGGTGTAGGGCCCGAGCCGGCGCGTCTCGCGGATCGTCTCGCGCAGGCCGTAGATGACGACGGAGAAGCGTCTCGCGAGGAACACGATCATCAGCGAGAAGAGAAACGCGTAGGACGCGTATCCCCACGCGGCCGGCATCCCGGGCCTCGGGACGCCGTCGTACGCGAAGAACGTGATGACGGGCAGCGGCGCCGCGGAGATCGCCGCGATCCACGCCGTGCGCGAGGGCTCGCTCGGGACGACCGCGGCGCGGTAGAAGTGGGTCCCGAGCAGCGCGACGACCGCGATGAGGTCGGGACGATAGGACAGCGCGAACCCGAAGCACATCCCGATCACGGCCCACGAGGTGAGGACGTTTCCCGCCGCGTCCACGGTCCGCAGGATCTCCGGCGGAAGCGGGCCGCCCCGGGTGATCGCCCACATCGCCGCGAGGATCGCGATCTCCACCAGGTTGAGCCGGTAGGGCGTGGCGAGCGGCAATCCGTGCACGAGAGCGCCCATGTGCCACGCGAGCGCGATCGCCCAGCCGGCCAGGAAGAAGCCGACGACGATGAGAAGGAGCAGCCTCGAGTATCCGGCGAGCCTCTCCTGCAGGAACTCGCGGCCCTCCTCCGAGCCCCACGGCGAATCGGCGCTGACGCGACGCCGCCCGATCGGCCGCGAGCCCGCGCTCACGCCGCGTCCTCGCGGCCGCCGCGCGTGACGATCACGGCGGCGGACATGTCGGCCGTCACGTTGATGAGAGTCTCGAAGACGTCCGTGAGCGGCGCGACCGCGTTCAGGACGATCACGCCCTCGAGTGGGATCCCGGCGGCGAGATAGGCCGGAATGCTGCGAACCGTTCCGACGCTGGGGATGCCCGCCGTCGAGAAGCTGAGGAGCAGGAGCGTCCCGAGGAAGATGGCGATCTGCGCCGGCGAGAGCGAGACGCCGTACACGTGCGCGAGAAAGAGGAGCTTCACGGGCGCCTCCACCGTGCGGTCGAGCTTGAGCGCGCTGACGGAGAGCGGGAGCACGAAGCCCGTCGCCGAGGCCGGCAGCGCGAGGTGGCGACGCCCGCCCTCGACGAGCGCCGGCAGGGCGGCGAGCGACGAGCGGGTGCCGATCGCGACTGCCTGCGCCGGCGCGGCGCCGCGCGCGAAGCGGGCGAGCGAGACGTTGCCGAGCAGCGCGCTCGCCGGGTACAGGAGGATCGTGATCGCGAGCATGACGGCGCAGGCGAGAGCCGTGTAGCCGGCGAGGACGCCGGTCAGGCCGAGCCCGGTCCGGAACGCGAAGCCGGTGCAGAGCGCGAAGACGCCGAGCGGGAGCACGAGAAGGATCGCGCCGACGAGGACGAGCATCGCGTCGGCGAACGCGCGAGAGATCCGCCGGAGCGGCTCCGCCGACTCGCCGGGCAGACGCTGCGCGGCGAGCGCGAAGACGACGGTGAAGACGAGGATCGGTAGCACGTCTCCGGCCGCCGCCGCCGCGAAAGGGTTGGCGGGCAGGAGAGCGGCGATTCCCGACGCCGCCGCGTCGCCCTTCGTCGCCGCGGGAGCCGGCACCGGCGCGCTCTGTGCGTGGAACGCGGCCACGGTCTCGGGACGGACGGGAAACGCCGCCAGCACGGGCGCCGCGCCGAGTGTCGCCAGCACGCCGCCCGCGACGAGCAGCGCGACGAACACCGCGACGGTGCGCAACCCGAGCGCGCCGACCGAGCCGTCGCGCGGCGTACCCAGGATCGTCGCGAGCGTGAGCGCGATCATGAGCGGCACGACCGTCATCCTCAGCGCCGCCACCCAGAGCTGACCGACGAGCGTGAGCGCGTCCGCGAGCCAGAAGGCCCACGGTGCGCCTGCCGCGCGCAGCAGCGTGCCGAGGGCGAGCCCCGCCGCGAGCCCGAGGAGAGCGGCCGCGGTCTTCGAGACGCGGCGGCGCGGGCGCGGCGCGGCGTCGCTCATCCGGGTTCACGCACCGGCGCGAGCGCGAGCAGGCGAGGCCGCAGCCGCCGCGCGATCCGCCAGAGGCCCCGTCGCTCGCCGAGCCAGTCTGCCGCGGCGAGCCAGCGACCGAGGCGCCGCGAATGCTCGAGGCAGCGCTCGATCGCGCGAGCGACGTCGCGCCGGCCGACCGCCTTCGCGTGCCCGGCGAGGTCGCGGTAGAGACGGATGTAGGCGTTGCTCCGGACGTACATCCGCGCGACGCGCCGCAGGTCGGCGGCGGGCGGGAGCGTCTGGCAACGCGCCCCGGCAACCTCGAGCGTGAGCATCGTCAGGTAGCACTTGTGGCAGTCGCCGCAGTTGTCGGCGGTCCGCGAGCGGTAGCAGACGCGCAGGTGGCGCATGGCGGCGGGGGATCGAACGAGGCTCTCCGTCTTCTCGCGGCGCGCGACGCCGCATGCGTGGTGGAAGATGCGGGTCGCCCCGGTGGAAAGGAGCGCGTCCGTCGCCGGGTGCGAGCCCCACGGCTTCACCGGCCCGTCGTAGTGCGTGCCGGCGACGGAGAGCGACGCGAACATGGGCTCGAGCGCGAGGCCGACCGCGGCGAGCGCGCAGCCGTGCGCGAGGTTGCCCCAGCGCGCCTCGCGGAAGCGCGTCTCGCGCAGGTTCGTCCCGACGTCGAGGAACGCGCGGCCGAGCTCCTCCGCGGCGCGGGCGAGCCGCTCGCGGAGCCGGCCGAGCTCCTCCCGCGCGGCGAGCGGCACGTCGAAGCCGCCGACGGTGACGAGCCGGTCGATGGGAGGCAGCCCGCCGCCCCGCCCGGGATCGCCGTTCGTCACGACCATGTAGAAGGAGTCGACGCCGCCGGAGAAGAAGGCGGCGTTCTCGCGCGCTCCTGCGTACGACGACGCGGGCAGCGTCTCGGCCTCGACGGCCACCTCGCGAATCTCGGGAAAGCGCTCGAGGTACCACTCGTGCCACGTGCGCAGGATGCGCCGCGCGCCCGCGAGCAGGGTCGCGTCGACCGGCACCCGCAGCCGGAGCGGCTCGCCGAGCGTCGCCGCCAAAGGCAGCATCGCGGCGAGCCAGGGCGTTCCCGTCGTGGAGAGCGCGCCGGCTCGCTCCTCGGGAACCTCGATCCACCACGTCTCGGCCCGGCCCGGGCGGTCGTCGCACGCGATCTCGGCCGAGAGGCGCACCCTCCTCGGCGCGGACGGAGACCCGGCGACGCGCACCGAGAGGAGGTCCATTCGGGGAAAGACTAGCAGTCGGGGAGTCGATCGTCGCGGTCGGAGGTCAGCGATGAAGACGAAGCCGCGCCGATGACGTATCAGCCGTGGCTGATGCGTTCGGGTTCGACGACGGGTACGGCCACCGGCACCATCTCGGTTGCGCGCTCCCGGCGCGACAGGATTGTCGCGACGCTCATGTCGCCCGTCACGTTGATGACCGTCTTGAACACGTCCGGGATCGCCTCCATGGCGTCCAGGATCACCACGCCCTCGAGCGGAATGCCGACCGCGACGTAGGCCGGAATGCTGCGGATCGTGCCCATGCTTGGGATTCCGGCGGTCGAGAAGCTGAGCGCGATCTGGAGGGCGAGAAACGCCGCGAGCTGCGGCAGCTCGAGCCGGATGCCGAACACGTGCGCGAGGAAGAGCAGCTTCAGCGGGCTCGAGATCGTCCGGTTCAGCTTGAAGACGCCGACCGAGAGCGGCAGTACGAAGCCGGTCGCGGAGTCGGGAAGGCCGAGGTGGCGGCGTCCGCCCTCGATGAGCGCGGGCAGCGAGGCGAGCGACGATCGCGTGCTGGCCGCGACCGCCTGGGCCGGCGCGGCCGCGCGCGCGAAGCGGGCGAGCGAGACGCGCCCGAGCGCCGCCGTCAGCGGGTAGAGCAGGACGGTGGCCACGATCAACGCCGCGCAGAGCAGTGCGACGTATGCGGCGATCACGCCCGTCACGCGCAACCCCAGCCGCGAGGCGAAGTCGAGGCAGAGCGCGAAGACGCCCAGCGGGAGCACGGCGAGGACCCAGCCGATCATCACCATCATCGCCTCGACGACGGCGCGGGAGACCGCGCCGACGAGCGCGCGCTGCTCGGCCGGAAGCCGGGACGCGGCGACGGCGAAGGCGACCGTGAACACCAGGATCGGGAGGATGTCGCCCGCGGCCGCGGCCTGGAACGGATTCGCCGGGATGAGTGCGAGCAGCCATCGGCCCGGCGTCGCGGCGTCGCTCGCGGCCTTCGAAGACGGGGACGCCGACGCCGTCGCCACCGAGGTGCCCGCCCGCAGCGCGGCGGCCGTATCGGGTCCCACCGGGAAAAGCGAGAGTGTCGGCGCGACGGCGGCGAAGGTGAGGATCCCCGCGCCGAGGAGCATGGCGACGAAGAGCGCCAGCGACCGCGCGCCGAGCCGGCCCACGGAGTCGTCGCGGGGCGCGCCGACGATCGCGACGAGCGTCAGGCCGACCACGAGCGGCAGCACGGTCATCCGCAGCGCGGCGACCCAGAGCTGTCCGATCGCGGCGAAGAACGAGACGATCCGGTCCGAGCCCGGCAGCGGCGCGCCGCGGAGCGCGAGGCCGGCAGCGACTCCGGCCGCCAGCGCGAGGAGCGCGCCCGTGGTGCGCGAGACCCGGCGCCGGCGGCGATCGCTCAAGGCGCGCTCAGCGCACCGAGCCGGCGAGCACCCGCGGCCGCAGGTAGTGCGCGACCCGCCACAGGCCTGGCTTCTTGCTCATCCAGTCGACGGCGCGCAGACGCCGCTGCAGCCGCTGTGTCCGCGAGATGCACTTCCGAATGGCCGCCGAGACGTCGGCGCGTCCGGCGCGGCGCGCGAGCACGTCGACCTCGCCGTAGAGCTTGATGTACGCGTTGCTCTTCAAGTAGACCTTCTCGACGCGTCCCAGGTCGATCGTCGTGCGCATGGTCGAGCAGCGCGAGAGCTCGCCGCGGACCTCGAACGTGAGCATCGCGAGGTAGCACTTCCGGCAGTCGCAGCAGTTGTTCGAGTCGCCGTTGCGATAGCAGACGTGCAGCGCGCGCATCGCCGCGTCGGACTCGGCGACGTACTCCATCTTGCGGGTCCGCAGCACGCCGGCTCCCTCGTGGACGATGCGCGTCACCGACGTGGAGAGCAGCGGGTCCGTGTCCGGATGCGAGCCCCACTCGTGGAACGGCCGGTACGCGTGCGATGCCGCGATGTGGAGGGAGCGGAGCCTCGGGCCGAGCGCGAGGCCGACGCTCGCGAGAGCTCCGCCGTGCGCGAGGTTTCCCCAGCGCGCCTCCCGGAATCGCATGTCGCGAAGGTTCGTCGCCACCGGAATCAGCTCTTTGCCCATCGCCTGCGCGGCGGGCGCGAGGCGGACGAGCAGGCGCTCGAACTCCTGCGGCGCGGAGATCGGGATGTCGAAGCCGTGGACGCAGAGCAGCTTGTCAATCTCGGGCCGCTGGCCGCCGCGCTTCGCGCGCGCGGCGTCCCGCAGGCACATGAAGAAGGAGTCGACGCCGCCGGAGAAGAGGCCCGCTCCCTCCCGGGGCTCAGCGGCGAGCGGCGCGGCCTGCGGGGGCGGCGCCTCGACGGGGATCGCGCGCACGTGCGGGTAGCGGTCGCGATACCACCGCGTCCAGATCTCGAGGATCCGCGGGACGTTGGAGGCGAGCAGCGGATCGACCGGCGCGCAGATGCGCAGCGGCTGTCCGAGCGTCGCGGCGAGCGGCAGGAGGCACGCGATCCAGGGATCCGCGGAGCACGTGAGAGATCCCGCGAACCTCTCCGGGAACTCGAACCAGTATTCCTCGATTCCTGGACGGTCGTCGTACGCCACCTCGCCCGAGAGGCGGACCCGTCCCCGTACGGATGGGGACTCCGTCAAGCGGATCGACCGTAGCTCCAAGGTGCGCCAAATGTAGCAGCAGTGAGGAGCGCCCGATGTGCGCCGTTGTTCATGGCGGCGGGGCACATCGCTTGCACCCACGTGGCGCGGAACGCCGGTTCGGCCGGCTGAAGCCGTCTTGCGACCAAGGGTCGCGGAACGCCTCGAGCGGGACCGAGCCGGGAGGAGGTTTCGATGTCCGCCTTCACGCGCCGCCGCTTCCTGTACGGTTCCGCCGCCGTCGCCGGGATGTCCGGCGCGAGCCCCTTTCTCCGCGCGCTTTCCTCGAAACCGGGCCTGCCGCGTCCCGAGAAGAGCGGCATCGAGCACATCGTCGTCGCGATGATGGAGAACCGCTCGTTCGATCATCTCCTCGGCTGGCTTCCCGGCGCAGACGGGAAGCAGGCGGGACTCGTCTACACCGACGCGTCGGGGGCCGCGTTCGAGACCTATCCGCTCGCGCCCGATTTTCAGGGCTGCGGCCACCCCGATCCGGACCACTCGTACGACGGAGGAAGAGTCGAGTACGACGGCGGGCTCTGCGACGGCTGGCTCCGCGCCGGCTCGAACGACGTCTTCGCGATCGGCTACTACACGCAGGCGGACCTGCCGTTCCTCGGCCGCGCCGCGCTCGATTGGACCGTGTGCAGCCGCTACTTCGCACCGATCATGGCGCCGACGTATCCCAACCGGATCTACCAGCACGCGGCGGTGACGGATCGCCTCGACGATTCCCTGACGCTCTCGACACTGCCCACGATCTGGGACCGTCTCGCCGCGAAGGGCGTCTCCGGGCGCTATTACTTCAGCGACATCCCGTTCATCGCGCTGTGGGGACCGAAGTACGCGCCGATCACCCGGCCCTATGCGGAGTTCCTCACGGACTGCGCTTCCGGCGACCTTCCCGCCGTGTCGTTCGTCGATCCGCCGTTCGCCGGCGAGGACCAGGGGACGTCCTCCGACGATCACCCGCACGGGGACGTGCGCGCCGGCGAGGCGTGGCTTGCGCAGACGTACGCGGCGATCACGTCCGGGAAGGCCTGGGACCGCACCGTGCTCGTCATCAACTTCGACGAGTGGGGAGGCTTCTTCGAGCACATCGCGCCGGGTGAGGCGCCGGACGTGGATCCGGCGCTCGAGCTTCGGGGCTTCCGTGTTCCTTGTCTCGTCGTATCCCCTTCGCCGCGGCGGGCATCGCAGGCGGGACCTACGACCACACGTCGGTGTTGAAGATGATCGAGTGGCGCTGGGCGCTGGCGCCGCTGTCGGTACGCGACGATGCCGCCAACAACCTGGCGGAGGTGCTCGACTTCAAGACCAAGCGCAAGCACGCGCCCGTGTACGACGTGCCCCCGTTCGTGTCGGCGCCGTGTCCCGCCTGAGCCGTCGGTCTCGCGAGGCTCCGGAAGGACCGTAACCTTTCGCCCATCTCCGGGTTAAAAGACTCGGAGAATGAGGTCGGTGAGGCGGGCGTGATGGCTTCGAGTATCGAGCCGGACGAGCGGCGGCTCGTGGAGGCCGCACAGCGGGATCCCGCCTGCTTCGGCGAGCTCTACGAGCGGCACTTCGGGCGCGTGTACGCATACGTGGCGCGGCGCGTGCCGGGCCGCGACGTCGCGGAGGACGTCACGAGCGAGGTCTTTCACCGGGCGCTGGCCGGCATCGGAGCGTACGAATGGAAGGGGATTCCGTTCGCCGCGTGGCTATTCCGGATCGCCGCCCACGCGATCGTGGATCGCGGCCGCCGGGCCGGCCGGGAGCTGGCCGACGTCGACGCCGACAACGAGCCGGATCCCGCGGAGCCGCCCGACTATGCGGAGGCGGAGCGCGCGGCCGCGGTCCAGCGGCTCGTCGCCGATCTGCCGCCGGACCAGCAACGCGTGATCCGCATGCGGTTCGCGGAGGAGCGGTCGATTCGCGAGGTCGCCGCCGCATTGGGCCGCAGCGAGGGCGCGATCAAGCAGCTCCAGTTCCGGGCTCTCGAGACGCTGCGTGGCCGCGCGAGGAACGAAGATGTCTGAGCGCGACCGGATCGAGCGCCTCGACGGCTGCGTGAGCGCCATGCTCTCCGGCGACGATCCCGGCCTCGCGCCGGCGGAGCGCGACCTGCTGCCGCTGCTGCGCGTCGCGGCGCACCTGTTGAACCTGCCGCGCGAGGCGTTCGCGCTCCAGCTCCGCGCGGAGCTCGACGCGCGAACCGGCGCCGTGCCCGCCGAGCCCGGCGCCCGCGCCGTCCACCAGGCGCTCGTGCCGTACCTCGTGGTCTCCGACGCCTCGCGCCTGCTCGACTTCCTCCGCGACGCCTTCGGCGCCACGGAGGTGATGCGCGTGCCGCGGCCGGGCGGCGGCGTGCAGCACGCGGAGGTCGCGATCGGCGACGCGCGCATCGAGATGGCCGACGGCACCGCCGAGTACCCGTCGCGCGCGGGCGCGCTCCACGTCTACGTTCCCGACGCCGACCGCGCGTACGCCCGGGCGCTCGAGGCCGGCGCGACGTCGCTCTACGCGCCCGTCGACCAGCCGTACGGCGACCGCGAGGCCGGCGTGAAGGACCCGGGCGGCAACTCCTGGTTCATCGCGACGCATCGCGGCGCCTCGCACCGCCCCGAGGGCCTGCGCACCGTCACGCCGTACCTGATCGTGCGCGACGCCGCCCGGCTCATGGCCTTTCTGAGGAGCGCGTTCGGCGCGAACGTCGTCGAGGCGCACGAGGGGCCGGACGGGGCGGTGATGCACGCGAAGCTGCGGATCGCCGACTCGACGCTCGAGCTCGGCGAGGCGCGCGCGTATGGGCCGACGGGACTGATGCTGCACCTCTACGTCCCGGACGCGGACGCCGCGTGGCGGCGCGCGGTCGACGCCGGCGCGCAGCCGATCTCACCCGTGCAGGACCAGCCTTACGGCGAGCGCAACGGGGGAGTCACGGATGGGTTCGGAAACCAGTGGTACGTGGCTCAGTTGATGAAGTGAGTCTGTGCGCCCAAGGCGCACTGTCATCCCGAGGACCCCGAGCGCAGCGAGGGGGACGAGGGCTCCCGAACTCGCGAGCCACGGATGCCGCCGGCTCGAAGCCTGCCGGTGACGGGATCCCTCACTCTCGCTCGGGATGACGTCTCGAGAAATGGCAGCCTGAACCGGCCCGGTTTTCTACGCCGAGAGCGACTCCAGCCCCATCTCCGCGTTCGGCTGCGCCGCGGCGCACGTCGCGTGCAGGTTGACCATCTCCACGAAGAGAGCGAGACGCTCGAGGAAGGACTCGACCATGCCCGGTCCGTCGGACGCGCGGCAGGTGAAGGAGATCAGGCCCTTCTCCTGGTCGAGCCGGTAGCGCTGGAAGAGCTCGGAGTCGGCAGACACGGCGCGGAAGGACGCCAGCCATTGCTGGTCCACCGTTCCCGAGAGGCTCACGACGTGACGCTGAAAGAGCGGTCCCAGGATCTCTTCCCTCAGCGCGGCGCGGTCGATGGCGACGTTGTACATCTCAGTCTCCGCTGGCGGCCGGTGCATCGGGCCGCTCTGCGGACGGTATAGAGCAAACCCGACGCCAGAGGGTTAAGCCCTGTATCGAGAGTGACTTGCCATCTAACCGGGGCGACGCTGTGACAGGAATGGTCGCTCCGGCGCGCGGGGAAGTGTCATTGCCGCGCCGTCCGATGTGAGGCTCGGACGTCGTCCGCCGACCAGATCCGGACCGCCAGCCGCCGCGCGAAGTGGAGAAGGACCGGCGAGCGGGCCGGGAGGTCGATGCCGGCCGCCGCCGGGACGTCGTTGCGCTCGATCCTCGCGCGCGCCGGCTGCAGCGGCCAGGGCTCGTGGTCGATCTCGACGCGCCGGACGCGCCCGCGACGGACGGCGTAGAGGCAGTAACGCTCGGTGAGCCAGTGCTCGAGAGAGCCGGGCGTCGACAGGGCGATGCCGCCGGCCGGCTCGTACTCGGCGCGGAACGCGGCGGCAACGCGCCCGCTCCCTAGCCGCTCCGACGAATAGCAGACTCCCGGCCCCGACGCGCGGCAGCTCATGCGCGCCCAGTGGTACGGCAGCGCCAGGAAGAGACGGGCGGCGGCGACCGCGAACGGATTGGCGGCCTCGAGGCTGAAGAAGTAGACGCCCGCCTTGCCGTCGGCCGTCACGTAGGTCCTCAGGTTGAGCTCGGGGAATGCCGACGCTCCGGGAAGCGGCGTCGTACCGCGAAACCGGATGCCGCTCATCCGGAAGGGAGCCACCGCGACCCAGGCCCGCCCCTCGCGTGTGTCCAGCTCGAGGGTGGGCGGCACGAGCGGTCGCAAAACTTCCGGCGCGAGCGGCCAGTGGGCGAAGAGCAGGTCCTCCCAGACCTGCTCCATCAGAAACAGCCGCGCCGGAGCCGGCCACGGCCGGTGCGCGGCCGCCGAGCCGCTCACGGACGCCGGCCGAAGGTACTCCGGCAACACATCGCGCGCCGGGGGCGCATCCCGCCCATCTCCGTCCTCGACGCCCGTCAGCGCTGGATGATGATGT
This sequence comes from Thermoanaerobaculia bacterium, assembly GCA_036271035.1. Taxonomy (GTDB): domain Bacteria; phylum Acidobacteriota; class Thermoanaerobaculia; order UBA5066; family Gp7-AA6; genus DAHUXD01. The sequence continues at coordinate 26,281 of DATBBK010000053.1, forward strand.
GTCCGAGGGACGACGTTCCCTTGCCGGGAGTCGGCGTCGGCGTGATCCCCGCGCCCGAGGCCGTCGCGCCGGCGTCCGCGCCCTTGGCCTCGTCCGGGGCGGTCAAATACGACGTGTAGCCGAAGGTCTTCGAGTTGGTGCCCGGCGGGAGGACGTTCGGATCCGGCGGACCCGAGATGCACATCCCGCTCGCGCACCGCAGGCTCGGGAACGGGCTCGGCGCGTCGAAGGTGATCTGGAGCGCTCCCGTGGCCGCCGACGTGCGCCACGCGACCTCGTTGTTCGCGGTCAGCGAGATCGTCGCGCTGCCGCAGCTGAGCGCGCCGTCCGTGCCGACGACGAGGATCTGGTTGCAGGGCGTGTCGCAGACCGTCGCGCCCGTGCCGCCGCCGGAGTGGTCACCGTCCTTGCGGCAGGTCGTGGTCGCGGCCGCGACCGCGAGCACCAGCACCGCCGCTCCCACCCGAGTGAGGTTCCTGAGCTTCCTCTGCATGGCGTCCTCCTCGCTGCAGCCCGAGGTTCCCGGTTCCGGCTGCTCGAATCCGCGTCAACGCTTCCCGGCGACGATCGCCCGGAACTCCGCCGACTCCCGCACCGAGGCGAACTCCGGCTGGCGGGCGATGATCTCGCGACAATATCCCGCGTCGGCGGCCTTGCGAAGCCAGGTGAGCGCCTCGGGCGTCCGGCCGCGCAGCATCGAGACCACCGCCGCGTCCCAGAGCACGCTCGGCTCCTTCTGGTCGAGCGCCAGCGCGGTCTGGATCTGCTTCGACGCCTCGTCGCCGCGCCCGAGGCGGGCGAGGGAGGTCCCGAGCGACGAGTGGGCGACCGGGTCGGTCGGATTGAGCGCGATCGCCTCCCGGCAGAGCGCGATCGAGCGCTCGTAGCCGTCGCGCGCCTTCTCGGTCTGGCCCTGGGCGGTCAGCGCGTCCGCGTAGTTGGCGAGGATCTGCCAGTCCTTCGGCGCCTGTTTCACGGCGGCTTCGAGGGTCGCGGCGGCCTCCGCCGTGCGGCCCGTCCAGAGCTGCGTCATCCCGAGGTTGGACGCGGCGACGGGATCGGTCGGCCGCAGACGGAGCGCCTGGCGAAAAGCGGTGAGCGCCGACGGGAAGTCGCACGCGAGCACGGAGACGCCGCCGAGGTTGCTGTACGCGCGATAGCTGTCGGGTGCGACCTGGGTCGCGCGGCGGAACATCGCCGCCGCGTCCGTCCATCGGCCGTGGTCCGCGTAGAGGGCGCCGAGCTGGTTGAAGACCGCGAAGCCCGGCTGCAGCTCGACCGCGCGGCGGAACTGCGCCTCGGCGGCCGCGTCGTCGCCGGCGAGCTGGCTCGCGCGGCCCAGGCCGAGCAGCGCGTCGACGTCGGACGGGCGCTGGGAGAGGGCGCGCCGAAAGGCCTCGAGCGCGTCGGCCGGACGGCCCGTGGCGAGGAGCGTCTCGCCGCGGATGACGTCGACCTCGGGCAGCGCGGGGTCGAGCGTGCGCGCGGCGTCCGCGGCGCGCACCGCCTTGTCCGCCCAGGTCCGGTCCTTGGTGAAGTCGAACATCGCGAGGTTCGCGCGGCCGACCGCGGCCTGCACGAGCGCGGACTGAGGATTCTCCTCCGCGAGCGGCCGGAGGATCTCGACGGCGCGCTCGATACCGTCGCGACGGTCGTACCGCTGCAGCAGCCCGAGCGCCTGGAGATACCGCTCCTGCTGCGACGTCGTGTCGAGCCCCGTCGGGACCGGCGTGCGCCGGCCCCCGGCGCGCAGGCGGAGATCGCGCGCGACGCCGTCGGCGACGCGGTCCTGCAGCGCGAACAGCTCCGAGCCGTCGAGCGCGTTCGCCGCGATCTGCTGCCCGGTGGCGTCGAGGATGCGATACGTGATGCGGAAGCGCTCGTTCTCCCGCTGCAGCGTTCCGGAGAGCAGGGTCGTCGCGCCGAGGCGGCGCGCGACCTTCGCGAAGTCGGATCCCTCCTGGACCGCCTCGCTCGCGGCCCGCGGCGTGACGACGTTCAGCCCCGGGACGTTGGCGAGCCGGACGCTGACCGTCTCCGCGAGGCCGGCGCCCATCAGCTCCCCGGAGGGCTCGCCGGTCAGGTTCCGGAACGGCAGAACGGCGAGCGAGCGAGGCGCGGCGGTCTCCGGGCGTCGTCCCCGCAACAGCAGCACGACGGCAACCGCCGCGAGGGCCGCCGCCGTCGCGGCCCAGACCGCGGTCTTTCGCGACGAGCGGCGCCACGAGGTCTCCGGCAGCTCGTGCGTCTGACCCGAGAACGACTCGTCGAGCTCGATGCGGGCGTCGCCGGCGTCGCGGAGCCGGCGGTTCGGGTCCTTCTGGATGCAGCGCCGCAGCAGCTCGCGCACGCGTCCCGGCACGCGCGGCGGCAGCGCCCCCCAGTCGGGCTCCGCCTCGAAGATCGCGGCGAGGGTGTCCGGGATGCTCTCGCCGGTGAACGCCTTGCGGCCGGAGAGCATCTCGAAGAGCACGCAGCCGAACGCCCACAGGTCCGTCCTCTTGTCGATCTCGCGGCCGCGCGCCTGCTCCGGGCTCATGTAGGAGACGGTCCCGAAGACATTCCCGGCCGGCGCGAGATCCGCGGTGATCGTCGGCGAGTGCGAGAGGTCCGTGGACGTGCGCTCCGGCGCGAAGGCGCGCGCGAGCCCGAAGTCGAGCAGCTTGACGCGCCCGTCCCGCGTGAGCGCGACGTTGGCGGGCTTCAGGTCGCAGTGGATGACGCCGCGCGCGTGCGCCGCCTCGAGCGCCTCGGCGATCTGACGCGCGATGCGCAGCGCCTCCGACGCCGGCAGCGGGCCCGCCCCGAGCCGCGCGCCGAGGTCCTGCCCGTCCACGAGCTCCATGACGATGAAGCCGCGGCCGCCCTCCTGCTCCATGCCGTAGATCGTGGCGATCGACGGATTGTTGAGCGCGGCGAGCAGGCGCGCCTCGCGCTCGAAGCGCGCGAGCCGCTCGGCGTCCTGCGAGAACGCCTCCGGGAGGATCTTGATCGCGACCTCGCGCCGAAGCTTCGTGTCGAGGGCGCGATACACCTCACCCATTCCACCCGCGCCGATCGCGTCGAGGATCTCGTAGGAGCCGAGCCTCGTTCCTGCCGGAAGCGTCATGGTGTGTCGGCCTCGCGGCCTGGCTGCGGATTGTACCGGCGCGGGCGCATACAATTCGTCCCATGAATACGATGCGGGCGATCCTCGTGGGGGTCGTGTGCCTCGCGGCGGCGCGGATGGGCGGCGCCGCGGCGGGCCCGGAAGGCGTGGCGTCGATCGTCGAGCGCTTCGAGCAACTCTCCATCGGCGACGCGAAGCAGGTCTCCGGGCTGACCCTCTCGTCCGGGCACTTCGAGTGCCGCCTCTCGGCGGGCCGCGCCGCGCCGGTGCTCGCCGGCGACGAGGTCATCGGCGTCTACTACGACGGCGGGGGCACGATGTCCTACGTCTCCGCCGACCCGCTCGAGGCGTCTACCTTCTCGTACAACGTGCGCAAGGTCTCGAGCCTGAAGCTCGACAAGACCGATCAGGGCGTCCGCGTGACGGACGGATTCGCGCGCGTGCTCTGGCTCGCGCAGGGCCGGCCGCTGCCTCCGATCGAGGGCGCCGCGGCGGCGCCGCTGACGGAGTCGTTTTCGAGGCAGCGGGAGAAGTTCCGCCGCGCCAACGGCCCCTCGCCGGCGCAGGAGTTCGCGCTGCGCGCTCTCGACTCGCCGTCCGCTCCCGTCGTGCGCGCCGAGCTCGAGGGCGGGAGCGGGGACGTCGTGTATCAGCTCGACTCCGAGGACCCCGCGGAGACCCTGACCGTCCTTCGCAAGAGCTGGTCGGACGATCCGGAGATGCGCAAACACCTCTATCCCGAGGACCTCTCCGTCCAGCTCGTCGGCCGCGATCCGAAGGACGCGCCGCTGCCGCGGGTCGTGCTCGCCGACGTGGACGTCGACCTGAAGGCCTCCGACGCGGACCGCGGCGCGCTGACCGTCGTCGAGACGCTCATCCCGCTCGGCCGTCCGGCGTCGGCGGTGCGCATGGAGCTCGAGCGCACGGTGTACACGACGTTCGGCAACAACCTGACGACGCGCACGGAGCAGCTGCGACGGGTCACCGACGAGAAGGGCCGGGAGCTCGGGTTCGTCCACGACCGCGACCAGATCGTCGTCCAGCTCGCCGAGCCGGCGCCGCCGGACGCGCCGATCAAGCTCAAGTTCGAGATCGACGGCGACTTCCTCGTCCACCCCGGCGGCGACAGCTACTGGGAGCTCGGCACCGAGCCGTGGTTCCCGCAGCCTCAGCTCGCCGGTCAGTTCTACACGTTCCACTGCGTCGTCCGTGTTAAGAAGCCGTTCCTCGCGTTCGCGCCGGGCAAGACCGTGCGCCGGGCCGCCGAGGGCGACGTGAACGTGCTGGAGACCCGCGTCGAGAAACCGGTCTGCTTCGCCGTGATCCTCGCCGGCGCCTACGAGGTCGACGAGGAGGTCAAGAACGGCGTGACGCTCCGCGTCGCGACGTACGCGCTCAAGAACCCGCGCGCCGTGAAGCAGCTGACCAACCTCGCCGCGAACATCATCCAGTACTACGAGGCGTTCCTCGGACCCTTCCCGATGCCGGAGTTGAACATCATCGAGATCAACGACTTCGGCTTCGGGCAGTCGCCGCCCGGGACGATGTTCATCACGAAGGAGGCGTTCAACCCGCTCATCGAGGAGGAGAACCAGCTCTACTCGCAGGGCGTGAACGAACGGTTCGCGCACGAGATCGCGCACCAGTACTGGGGCATCGCGGTCAAGATGCCGAGCTTCGAGGAGCAGTGGCTGACCGAGTCGTTCGCGGAGTACTCCGCCGCGCTGTTTCTGAAGGCGTACAAGAACGAGGCGACCTTCAATGCGCTCGTGAAACACTGGCGCGCGCGGGCGACGTTCGTCACCTCGGAGGTCACGATCCCCCTCGCCAACCGCGGCTACGCGAGCGACGCCACGACGCGCTACTTCCTGCGCACCGGGCTTCTCTACGACAAGGGGCCGGCCGTCCTCCGCGCGCTCCACAAGGAGCTCGGCGACGAGACGTTCTTCACCTTCCTGAAGTCGTGCCAGAAGTCGTTCGCGTGGAAGTTCGCGTCGACGAAGAAGATGGCCGGGCTGCTCCAGTACATGACGAAGAAGGACTACATGCCGTTCTTCGACCGTTATTACTGGGGAATCGAGATGCCGAAGGACTGACCGCCGCTTGAGGCTCTCCCGCGCACTCCCCGGTTTCCTGGGCCTTCTCGCGTGCGTCGCATCGGCGCGCGGCGCCGGTTCGCCGCCCGATGCGTCGGCCGAGCCGCCGCGCCTCTCCTCGATCACGGACCGCTTCGACCACCTCTCCGTCGGCGACGCCGTGACGGTCTCGGACGCGACGCTCGAGGCGGGCCGGTTGACGTGCCGGTTGAAGAGCGGCCGCGCCGCGCCGGTCCGGGCGGGGGACGAGGTCGTCGGCGTCTTCTTCGAGGGACAGGCCGCGATGGAGTACGTCTCGACCGAGCCGGTCGAGGCGCCGGTCGTCGTCTTCGACGCGAAGAAATCGTCCTCCCTCGCCGTCGAGAAGACGGCGCGCGGCGTCGTGCTCCGCGACTCGCCGAAGCGGGTGCTGTGGCTCGCGAGGCGGCTGCCGCTTCCGCCGCTCGGCGGCGCGCCGGCGCCGCCGCTCGCCGCGTCCTTCGCACGCCAGCGCGAGAAGTTCGGCCGGATGCACGCGCCGCCCCTGTCGCACGACTTCGCGCTCCACGAGCTGGACGCGCCCGAGTCGCCCCTCGCGTGGGTCGAGATGGACGGCGGCCGGGAGGACCTCCTCTACGCGCTCGACGGCTCCGACGACGCCTCCGAGGGGCTCGCGATCCTCCTCGACAGCGAGTCGCGGGAGACGGAGCTGCGCAAGTTCCTCTGGCTGACCACGCTGTCGCTGCAGCCGATCGGCCGCGACCGGCGCGACCCGCCGACGCCGCGCTTCCGGCTGACGGACGTCGACCTGGAGCTCGCCGCGACGGCGGGCAACGACGCGAAGCTGAACGTCACGGAGACGATCTCTCCCGTCGGGCGGCCGGCCCGCGCGCTGCGGTTCGACCTCGACCGCACGATCTACGCGCCCGTCGGGCGGAACCTCGCGACGCGCACTGCGAAGGCGACCCGTGTCCGCGACGAACGCGGCCGCGAGCTCGCGTTCGACCACCGCATGGACGAGCTCGTCGTCGAGCTCGCCGAGCCGGCGCCTCCGGACCGGCCGCTCAAGCTGACCTTCGAGATCGAGGGCGATTTCCTCGTCCGGCCGAACGGCGACAACTATTGGGAGCTCGGCATCTGGCCGTGGTTCCCGCAGCCGGAGCTGTCCGGCCAGGAGTACACGTTCCACGCGAGGGTTCGCGTGCCGAAGCCGTTCGTCCCGTTCGCGCCGGGAGTCACGGTCCGGCGCGACGAGGACGGTGGCGACAACGTCCTCGAGACGCGGGTCGACCGGCCGATCCAGTTCGCGGTGATCCTCGCCGGCCGGTACCTCGTCGAGGACGACGAGCGCGAGGGCGTCAGGGTGCGCGTTGCGACGTACGGGTTCGACAACCCGCGCGGGCGGCGGCAGATCCTGCAGGTCGCGGGAGAGGTCATCTCGTACTACCGCGCGCTGCTCGGCGACTTTCCGTTCCCCGAGCTGGACATCCTCGAGATCAACGACTACGGCTACGGCCAGTCGCCGCCCGGCACGATGTTCATCACGAAGGAGGTATTCGACCCGCTCGTCGGCGACATGAGCCGCAACACCACGCAGGAGATCGTAAAGACGTTCGCGCACGAGATTGCGCACCAGTACTGGGGGATCGTGGTTCGCGTGCCCGACGCGGAGGAGCAGTGGATCGCCGAGTCGTTCGCGGAGTACTGCGCGGCGATGTTCCTGAAGGACAAGCGGAGCGAGGCCGCGTTCGACTCGACGCGGAAGCGCTGGAAGCCAGGCGCGGATTTCGCGACGGACGTCGCGCCGATCCCGCTCGCGAACCGCGTGTGGATCGCGGGCGACGCGCTGCGGCGCGCGGAGATCCGTAGCGGACTGCTGTACGACAAGGGGCCGCTGCTCCTGGACGCGATCCACAAGCGCCTCGGCGACGCGGCGTTCCGGGAGTTCCTCCTCCGTGCGCAAGGCGAGCTGCGCTGGAAGTTCGGCACGACGCCGCAGATCGTGCGCCTGCTCGACGGCGCGGGGGCCGGCGACTGGAAGGACTTCTTCGACAAGAACTACTGGGGCACCGGGATGCCGAAGGAGAAGGAATAGTTCGACATATTAGCCACGGCTAATATGTCCCGACGCTCGTTTTCTCCCCGCTCCCCGTAAACCGCTCCTCCCCCCGGCTCGTCTGTCGGGATGAGGAGGTGAGTCATGACACTCACGGGTATTCGAAGAATGGGACTCGCCGCGGCCGGTGCGGTGGCGGCGCTTCTGTTGGTCGCGCCGTCGGCCGAGGCCGCGGGTCCGATCAAGAGACGCGCGGAGCGCCAGCAGGATCGGATCGCGCAGGGAGTCAAGAGCGGCGAGCTGACCGCGCGCGAGACGTCGCGGCTCGAGGGCCGCGAGGCACACCTGAACCACGAGGTCAGGACGGACCGCGCGGAGAACGGCGGCCACCTGACGGCGGCGGAGCGCGCGCAGGTCAACCGCCAGCAGAACCGGCTGTCGGGCGACATCTACCGGCAGAAGCACGACGCGCAGACGCAGGGCGGTCAGCCGAAGACGGAGATCGGCGATCGCAAGGAGAACCAGCAGGATCGGATCGGCCAGGGAATCCAGAGCGGGCAGCTCACGGCCGGGGAGGCCTCGCGCCTCGAGGGCAAGGAGTCCGCGCTGAACCAGGAGACGCGCGACATGCGGGCGCTCGACGGCGGAAAGCTGACGCCGCAGGACAAGGCGCTCGTCAACCAGCAGCAGAACAAGCTGTCGAAGCAGATCTACAACCAGAAGCACGACGCGCAGACGCAGCCGAACTGAGCCGTCCTTCGACGCGGGAATCGAGAAGAGGCGCCCGTGTGGGCGCCTCTTCGTTTTGTGTCAGCGCCGAGGCGACGTTCTCAAGGCAACACGGAGAAGTTCGTCGCGCTGGTCGCCGTGCCTCCCGGCGTGGTGACCTTGATCTTGCCGGTGGCGGCCCCAGGCGGAACCGTCGCCGTGATCTTGGTCGAGGAATTGAGCGTGAATGTCGCGGCGATCCCGTTGAACTGAACGGTGGACGCGTTGTTGAAGGTCTTGCCGTTGATGGTCACGCTGGTGCCGGCGTGCCCGGAGTCGGGCGAGAAGCTGGTGATCTGAGGCGGCACCAGGAAGCTGGCCACGCTGGAGGCGCCGCCGGCGGCGTTGGTGACCTTGATCTTGCCGGTGGTCGCCGACGACGGGACCGTCGCGGTGATCTGAGTCGGGGAGTTGATGGTGAACGTCGCGCCGAAGCCGTTGAAGGCGACGGCGGCTGCGGTGTCGAAGTTGGTTCCCGTGATGACCACGGAGGTACCGGGCACGCCGCCGGCGGGCGAGAACCCGGTGACCGTCGGCGGGACGACGACGATGAAGTTCGTAGCGCTGGTCGCCGTGCCGGCGGTCGTCGTCACCGTGACCTTGCCGGAGGTGCTGCCGCCGGAGACGTTGGCCGTCAGCTGAGTCGGGGAGAGGACTGTGATGAAGGAAGCGGTCTTGCCGTTGAACTTCACCGAGGAGACTCCCGTGAAGCCGGTTCCGTTGACGGTGACTTTCGTGTTGATCGGTCCGGCGGCCGGGGTGAAGCTCGTGATTTTCGGCAACACCATGAAGCTCGTGGCGCTGGTGGCGATGCCGCCGGGGGTAGTCACCGCGATCTTGCCGGTGGTGACGCTGGTCGGAACCGTTGCGGTGATCTTCGTCGAGGAGTTGAGGGTGAACGCGGCCGCGAGCCCGTTGAACTGGACCGAGGACGCGTTGTTGAACGTCTTGCCGTTGATCGTCACGATCGTGCCGGCAAGTCCCGAGGCGGGCGTGAAGCTGGTGATCTGCGGCGACACCAGGAAGCTCGCCGCGCTGTAGGCGCCGCCGGCGGCGTTGGTGACCTTGATCTTGCCGGTGGTCGCCAACGGAGGCACCGTCGCGGTGACTTGAGCAGGGGAGTTGATAGTGAACGAGGCACTGAAGCCGTTGAAGGCGACGGCGCTGGTGGTGTCGAGGTTGGTCCCGCTGATGACGACGGAGGTTCCGGGAACGCCGCTGGCCGGGCTGAACCCGGTAACGGTCGGCGGGACGGCGACGAGGAAGTCGGTGGCGCTGGTGGCCGTGCCGGCCGCCGTCGTGACGGTGATCTTGCCCGAGGTGGTGCCTCCGGAGACGCTCGCCGTCAGCTGAGTCGCGGACAGCATGTGGAAGGAGGCGGCCTTGCCGTTGAACTTCACCGAAGACACTCCCGTGAAGCCGGTGCCGTTGATGGTGACGTTGGTTCCGATCGGACCGGCTGAGGGAGTGAAGCTCGTGATCGTCGGGGCCGGGACTCTGACGACGTAGGCGGCCGGGAGTGTCGCGCTCGCACCGCCCGGCGCGGTTACCTTGACGTCGTAGGTACCGGGAGTGAGCGCCGGCATGTCGAGATAGAGGAAGGTGGGATCGATGACGATAATGTTGTTCGCGGCGATCCCGCCGATGGTCACCGTCGTACCAGACTCGAACCCACCACCGAGAACGGTCAGGGCGGCGCCGGCCTCCCCGAAGCCGGAGCTCGGCGACACCTCGTTCAGCGCGATCTGCGAGAGCGTGAGCCTGAAGATGACTCCCGCGCCGAAAGGTCCGCCGTTCGCCGTTCCATAGATGTTCCCGTCCTCGCCCTGAACCATTGCGGCCGTAGGTGCGCTGCCGCCGATCCCGGTGAAGTTGTGCAGGACGTGGACGCTGTGATCCCAATCCACCCGATAAATGGTCGAGTAGCTGGACCCGTAGATGCCCGTGAAATTGGCTGTGTTGATGTAAGCGAGCGGTGCCTCGGTGCCGCTGCCCTCGTCTGCCGTGAAGTCGTGCCAGGTATAGGCGTCGAAGCCCCCCTCCCATTCGAAGATTGTCCCGTTGCCGTTCGCTCCTCCCATCGAGGTCGTGCCGAGAACGGTCCCGTCTATGTCGGTCAGGGGTGCCAGTGGGACGCCACCTTCCCCAACCTCAGGGTCGAAGTCGTGGCCACGCTGATCCCCCTGGAATGTCCCACCGACCTCATGCGAGCCTCCATCGCGGTTGGTACCGCGGAAGCCCGGCACTAGAGGACCGTTGGGGTGATAGCTCTGGGTGAACGGATCGAAAAAGCCGAACACTTGGAAGTTGCCGCTGAAATTAATGTGAAAGAGCGTTCCGCCCGCGGTGCCCGCGCCGACGCAACATCCTCCGAACATCGCTGCTCCCGAAAGCTCGTTATCGCCGGATTGGATGAGAGCGTTCGGTCGAGCACCCTCATGCACGGTGTCGTCGTCTCGAAACTCGTGCATTGTCGTCAGCTCTCCCAAAGAGCTCAATCGATAGATGGTTCCGATATCTTCTGCACCGCCACCGTACGTTGATCCGTAGAAGTTCCCGTCAGCCGCTTGCATCAGCGCGGTCGGCGTTGATCCATCCGAGCCTTGGAAGTTGTGAAGGATCTCGTAGTGGCCGTTGGCCCGTAGCCGGAAGACGGTTCCGAGATTGCTCGTCCCGCCCTCGGTCGTCGTTCCGTAGAAGTCGCCATCGCCGGCCTGGGTCAGGGTGGGATGCGAACCGTCCTCCCAACCGAAGGTGTGGAGCGTGGCGAAATCCCCCGACGTCTCGAGCCGGAAGATCGTTCCCGGCGAGGCCGCTTCCTCTTCGTTCAACATCGGATTCGTCGTGCCGTATAGCGCACCGTCCCTGCTCTGAGCGAGCGCACTTCGCGGCCAGCCCGCGGCACTCGAGAAGGTGTGTAGTGTGAAGAACTCTCCCGAAGCGGTTAGACGAAAGACGCTGCCAAAATGGGTGCCGAACGGGGGCGTATTACCACCCCATGCGGTCCCATAGAAGTCTCCGTCCGTTCCCTCTAGAAGCGCTGAGCGCGGCAACGCGTTGTCGTCATGCGTGAAGCTGTGGAGGGTGGTCAATTCTCCGGAGGCATCGATCCGAAACACGGTTCCGAACCCATAAGGCCCGCCGTATTGGGTCGTTCCGTACAGGTTCCCGTCGGACGACTGGATTAGAGGCGCATCGGGACTCGCCCCGTCCGGACCCGTAAAGGTGTGAAAAGTCGTTAAGAAACTGGTCGCGATGTTTACTCGAAAGATTGTGCCACGCCAATTCGGATGTCCCTCTTGACTGCCGTAAGTCGTGCCATAGAGAAATCCATCATTGGCTTGAACGAGACCGGCGTTGGGACTCGATCCGTCAACCCACGTATCGAAACTGTGGAGACTCGTGAATGTGCCGGATGGACTGATTCGGAAGATGGTGCCTGAGTCGCTGTTCACGCCGCCAG
>DATBBK010000054.1:0-34170 GCA_036271035.1 Thermoanaerobaculia bacterium
GTCGAGACCGGCTCGCTCTACCCCGCCCTGCACCGGCTCCTGAAGCGAGGATGGCTGAAGTCCGAGTGGGGAGTGAGCGACGCGAATCAGCGGGCAAAATTCTACCGTCTCACGCCCGCCGGCAAGGCCCAGCTGGTCCGCGAGCAGGACCGCTGGTCCCAGCTCGTTCGCGCGATCGGCCGAATCATGAACCCCACACCGGCCGGCGAGGAGTAACCATGAGACCCGACAACCTCGAACTCGAGGAAGAAATCCGCAGCCATCTGGAGCTGAGCATTCGGGAGCGGATCGAGCGTGGCGAGGATCCGCGATCCGCCCGACAAGCCGCGCTCGAGGAATTCGGATCCATAGCGGCCGCCCGCGACTCGATGCATCGGGTCTGGTACAGCCGCTGGTTCGACGCCACGTTGTTGCTCTTTCAGGAATTGCGAATCGGCCTGCGTTCCCTTCTGCGCACCCGGGGGCTGGCGATCACCGTGGCCGTGACGCTCGCGCTCGGCATCGGCGCCAACGCGGCGATCTTCAGCGTCGTTCGGAGTGTGCTCCTGCGTCCGCTCGTGAATCGGGATGCGGACCGGCTGCTCTACATCCGCCAGACCGCGCGGGGCATCGGGACCGAGGACCTCACCTTCTCCATGCCGGAGATCGGCGATCTCGAGTCGCGCGTGAAATCGATCTCCGCGTTCGGCGATTTCTCCACCGTCGACTTCACGCTGGTCGGGTTCGGCGGGGAGCCTCGCGTCGTGACGGCGGGGGTGGTCAACGGGTCGTTCTTCGACGTCATGGGCCTCCGGCCGGCGCTCGGGCGGCTGATCAATTCCGGCGACGACGGGCCGAACGCGGCGCCCGTCGCGGTCCTGACGCACCGGTTCTGGACGACGGTGCTCCACTCCGATCCGGCGGTCGTCGGCAAGGTCATACGCCTGGGTCCCGGCAACGCGACCGTCATCGGCGTCCTCGAGCCCTCGGTGCCCTACCCGGCCGAGACGCAGATCATCGCGAACGTCGTGACGAGCCCGCACCACCTCGGAGCGACGATGCAGAAAGAACGCTGGCACCGCATGACCGAGCTCTTCGGGCGGCTGGCGCCGGGCGCCACGCTCGAAGGGGCCCGCGCCGAGCTGAAGGCCGTCCACGCGTCGATGGTGCACGCACATCCGGAGTCGTACTCCGCGGGCGCCCGGGTCGGAATCGAGGTCAAGACGCTCCGCGACCAGATCGCGTCGCCCGCGCGGACGATCCTCCTGCTGCTGCTGGCGGCGGCGGCGGTCGTTTTCGTGATCGCGTGCTCGAACGTCGCCAACCTGATCCTGGGCCGGTCGGTCCGCCGTGAATCCGAGCTCGCCGTGCGCGCCGCGCTCGGCGCCAGCCGGGGCGCGCTCCGGCGCACGCTGCTCGCGGAGAGCCTCGCCCTCTGCGTCGCGGGCGCCGCACTCGGCCTGCTGCTCGCGAGGCCGCTGGTGGCCGTGGCGGCCCGCTATGCCGCGCGCTTCTCCGTCCGCGCGCTGGAGGCCAGGGTGGACGGCAGCGTGCTCTGCCTCGGCGCGGTGCTGGCCGTGGTGGCGGCGGTGCTGCTCGCGTACGTGCCCCGGCTCCCCTCCTTCGAGCGGTCGAGCGCTCTGGGTCCCGCAGTCGCCGGCGTGCGGATCACGCCGGGAACGAATCGCCGTCTCAAGGTCTTCGCGACGACGCAGATCGCTTGCTCCTTCCTGCTGCTGGTGGGAGCCGGCATGCTCGTCGCGACGCTGAATGCGATGTCGACGGCAAACACCGCTTATGACATGCGGAAGGTCCTGGCGGTCGACGTCCCGCCTCCAGCGCAGGGCGCCGGCGGCGAAGGGACCGACACCTTCTTCCAGGAAGCCATGCGACGGATCGGCGCGCTGCCGGGTGTGGAGGGCGTCGCGTCCGGGATGGTCGTGCCCTGGCGCGACTCGATGAGCTCCGTCCTGAAGCTCCAGTTCGGGCTCGAGGGGTACCAGCCCGCCAACGGCGAGGACAACCCGACCTGCATGTTCCGGCCCGTCTCGCCGCGATTCTTCGCCGTTCTCGGTGTCCCGATCGCCGCCGGACGCGACTTCACGGACCAGGACCGGCCGGACACCGAGTCCGTCGCGATCGTCAGCCAGAGCGTGGCGCAGCGGTTCTTCCCCAAGGGCGAAGCGGTCAACCGGCACCTGTGGCTCGACAGGCGCACCGGCCTCGAGCCCACGCCGCGCCGCATCGTCGGCGTCGTCGCCGACGTGGACGATGAGAACGTCGTGCAGGTGCCGACGATGACGGTGTACCTCCCGTGGCGGCAGCTGGGCGAGCCGAGCCGCCTGTTCGTCCGCGCCACGTCAGATCCCTACGCGCTCGTCCCGGCCGTGACGCGCACCATTCACGACCTCTCCGCCGACCAGGCGGTCGAGCGGCCGGCGACGCTCGGGGACGTTCGCACCCAGGTGCTGACGCCCCAACGGTTGAACGCTTTCGTCTTCTCGGCCTTCGGCGGCATCGCGTTGCTCATCGCGGTCGTCGGCGTCGCTGGCGTGCTGGCGTTCTCGGTAGGCGCTCGGACGCGTGAGTTCGGCATCCGGCTCGCGGTCGGATGCGAGCCGCGCCAGCTCAAAGCCCGCGTCCTCCGCGAGGGCGCCGTGATCGCCGCCGCGGGAATCCTGGCCGGCGGCCTCGGCGGACTCGCGCTGGCCTGGGTCGCGAGCCGGCTGTTCGGCGTGGCTCAGATGCCGGGAGTGCTCCCGATCGCCGTAGCGGCTGCGCTTCTGGCGGCCGCGGCCATCCTCGCATCGCTCTTGCCGGCGGTCCGGGCGTCGCGGGTGGATGTGATCCAGGCGTTGCGATCGGAGTGAGCGAGACAGGCGTGAGCGAGACAGGCCCGTCGCCAGGGTGAGGCGCCGGGAACGATCCACAGGGATCTTTTTCTTCCGCAGGAGGTCGACGTGCAGGACACAAGGGAACGGTTGTCTCTACTCTGGCTCTTCGCGTTGTTGAACTACCTGTATGCGGACGTCGTTGCCCTGTTCGCGATTGTCGACTCGCCGAATCTCTCCGAAGCCCCACACCTCCCACGATGGGTCCTGATGGGTTCGGCGGTCTTGATGGAAATACCCATCGCCATGATTGTGGCGTGTCGATTCCTTCCCTTCAGAGCGAACCGCCTGGCGAACATCATCGCGGGTAGCGTCCTGACCCTGATCAACGCGGGCGTGACCTTTCTTCCGCCTCTGTTCGGTGAGCGGACGCCCGCTCTTCCGGAGTACCTGTTTTTCGCGACGATCGAGACGGTGTCCACCTCGATCATCGTCTGGCAGGCGTGGACCTGGTCGGGGGTTGAGACCGCCCGCATGGCGTAGCCGCGCGTCACGGGCTCGCGAAGGGGCGACGGCGAGAGCTGCCGGGCAGAGACCGAGATCCGGGCGGGCCAGGACCGCACCTTCCGCGGCGTTGAAGGCTGACCGAGGGAAGTTGTTGGAGCGGGAAACGGGGATCGAACCCGCGACATCCACCTTGGCAAGGTGGCGCTCTACCGCTGAGCTATTCCCGCTCAGAGGGGCCGAAGGATAGCGGAGGGCCCCTCCCCGGTCAAGGAAGCGGGCAACCGCTAACCGCTAGTCGGGAGTCAGTCGATCTCGGCCGGCGCGTCGTGGAGGTCCTTGGCGGTCCCGCCGCAGTGGTCGCAGACGCGCAACGACGTGCCGCCGAACTTCTTCTCGGGCGCGCACCCCTCGCAGAGCGGGCGTCCCGTGTCGCCGCACACGTAGTGCGCGACGACCTCCAGGTGCGAGCGGCAGACGGGCGGCGGCGTCGCGCGCGCCGTCTTGCGCAGCTCGAAGAGCGACTTGAGCTCGGGAATCTCCGAGGCGCGAACCGCGACCGCGTCGCCGACGGAGACCAGGCTCGTCTCGTTCACCGCGAGCGTGCGGATCAGCGTGCGCATCGCGCGGCGGTCGAAGACGTCCCGCTCGAAGCCCGTGGCGTCGACGCGGTAGGTCTTCTCCGGCCGGCTCGTCTCGGTCGCGGTCGAATCGAGCGAGGATGTGGCCGGCGCCGGGCGCGACGGAGGCGCCGGCGGGGCCGCCGGATCGGGGGGCCGGCTCGGCGACGCCGCAACCGCCTTCGGCGGCGCGGGCGGCGGAGGAGCGGCGGCCGGGGGCCGCGCCGCGGCGGGAGCGCCTCCCGACGCCTGAAGCTGGATGAAGACCCGGGCCTCCTCGCGCGACGGGAAGTCCATCGGCTTGCCGCACTTCGGGCAGCTGAAGCGCGCCTGAACGGGCGGAATGCGCTCGAGCGAGATCGAGAAGCTGGAGGAGCAGGCCGGGCAGGCGAACGTGTAACGGAGGTCGGATTCGCTCAAAGTGCCACCTGGAGTTCGAGGGATTTTAGCATCTTTGACGGTTCCGTATCGAAGAAGCGTGGCGTTCGCGCCGCTTAGTTCGCGCGCCGCGCTTCGCGCGACGCAGAAGTCGTCGCGCCGCGGAGTTTCGTTCGTACAATCGGCTCGTGCTTCCCCTCTCCTGGGCGCGGCGCATCGCCGATCGGATCCGCGGCCTTCCGGCGCGTCCGCGGGGCTCCCGAGGTGCGGGCTGGGACTGGGAGCGCGCCGCGGAGCGCGCGCTCGTTGCCGCCGGCTATCGGATCCTCGAGCGCAACTTCGTCTCGCCCCACGCGGGCCGCAGCGAGATCGACCTCGTCGCCGAGGAGAACGGCATTCTCTGCTTCGTCGAGGTGAAGGGACGCCGCAGCGTCGCGTTCGGCTCCCCCGCCGAGGCGATCACGGCGGAGAAACAGCGGCGCATCATCCGCGCGGCGCGCGCGTGGCTCGCGCGATCGAAGAAGACGCCGGGCCGGGACTGCCGGTTCGACGTCGTGTGCGTGAGCAAGGGCGCCGGGCTGGAGCCGGCGATCGAGATCATCCGCGACGCATTCCGCCTGCCCGACGGGTATTGACGGGCCGATCCCGAATCGATCGAAGAACGGCGCGGTTCAGGGTCCCGGGGTCGGCGACGGAGGCAGCTGAGGCGTCGGGTAGACCCCTTCGGGAACCGACTTCTGACCGCACAGCCGCGCGGTCCCGCCGAGGTCCGTGTGGTACTCGTACGTGGCCTCGGAGACGCGCAGGACGACGCTGTAGCCCGGAGTCATGACCTGTGCGCACATCTCTCCCGTCTTCGGGCAACCCAGGCAGGAGTCGGGCCAGGTCTTTTCCTCCTGCGAGACGCCGGCGATGGTTTCCTTCGGCGCGTTGATCTGATGCGCGAGCGCGTCAACGGCGGCGTGGAAGGCCTTCTCACGCGCGGCCGAGTTCGTCGTGGAGGCCGGATACGACGTCGTGGCGGCCTCCGGAGGCGGCGTCGCGTGGGAAGTGCAGGCGAAGAACGCCACTGCGGGCACCACGAGGAGAAGGGCGAGTCGGCGAAGCGTCATGAGAAGTCCCTCCGGCGGGAGGGTGTGCAAGGGAAGTGCCGTGCGTCGGGAGGACCGGGCGGGGTCTACCCCATCGCCTGACGCGCCAGCTCCAGCACGTCGAACGGCTGTGTCGCGACCCCGATCTCGTCCTTGGCGTTGCCGATCATGACCATGCAGAACGGGCACGAGATGCCGACGCGCGCCGTGCCGGCGTCCGCGATCTCGCGCATGCGCGTCTGGTTGATGCGCTGCCCGAGCTTCTCCTCCATCCACATGCGTCCGCCGCCGGCGCCGCAGCACAGGCCCTTCTCGCGCGAACGCTCGAGCTCCTTCAGCTCGAGGCCGGGGATCGCCTTGAGGATCTGCCGCGGCGCCTCGTAGCCGCCGTTGTAGCGGCCGAGGTAGCAGGGGTCGTGGAACGTGATCGTGTCGGGAATCGGCGTCGTCATCGCCACGCGCCCGGACGCAATCAGCTCCGACACGAGCTGCGTGCCGTGCACGACCTCGTACTTCCCGCCGAAGTCGCCGTACTCGTTCGCGAGGCAGTTGAAGCAGTGCGGGCAGTTCGTGACGATTTTCTTGACCTTGTAGTTGTTGAGCGTCTCGACGTTCTGCTGCGCGAGCATCTGGAAGAGGTACTCGTTCCCCATGCGGCGCGCGGAATCGCCGGTGCACGTCTCCTCGGTGCCGAGGATCGCGAACGAGACGCCCGCCGCGTCGAGGATCTCGACGAGCGCGCGGGAGACGCGCTTCGCGCGGTCCTCGTAGGAGCCGGCGCAGCCGACCCAGAACAGGACGTCGAAGTCCTTCCCCTCGGCCTCGGCCATCGTCACGACGGGGAGCGCCTCCGCCCAGTCGCCGCGCGACGCGGCCGAGATGTTCCACGGGTTCCCGTTCGTCTCCATGCCGCGGAAGGCGCTCTGCATCTCCTTCGGAAACTCCGCCTTGTCGAGCACGAGGTAGCGGCGCATCTCGACGATCTTGTCGACCGCCGGGATGATGAACACCGGGCACGCGACCGTGCACCACCCGCACGTCGTGCACGCCCAGATCGTCTCCTCCGTGAGCCAGCCGCCGACGAGCTCCTTGCGCTCGGTCTTCGGCGCCTCGCCGCGCCCCGACGACGCAGCCAGGATCCCCGGCGTCGCCTCGTACACCGCGTCGCGCACGTCGCCGATGAACACCTTCGGATCGAGCGGCTTCGCGGTCAGCGCGGTCGGGCACACGACGCGGCAGCGGCCGCACTCCGTGCACGTGTAGCCGTCGAGCATCTGCTTCCACGTCAAATCCTCGACGCGGGACGCGCCGAACCGCTCGGTGTTCTCGAGGTCCACCGTCGCGAGCTTGCCCATCGGCTCGAGCTTCATGAAGAAGATGTTCGGGATGGACGTGATGATGTGGAAGTGCTTCGAGTACGGCAGGTAATTGCCGAAGAAGAGGATGTCGACGAGATGGATCCACCAGCACCACTCGTAGATCCCCTGGAGCCGGGCGCGCGGCAAGCCCGCCACCATACCCGCCACCGCGCTCACGGCGGGCGCCCACGGCGAGGGGCTCGCGCCGGCCACTGCCATCCGCGCACCGGCGGCAAGGAGGTCGGTCACCATCAGAAGCGCGATCAGGAAGAGGATGACCCAGGCGTCGAGCGAGAGGTCCAGACGCTGCGGCCGCGCGAAGAGACGCCGGAAGACGGCCATGCCGACTCCGAGGAGCGTCAGGACCTCGAAGACGTCCTTGAGGAGCGTGTACGCGTTTCCCGCGGCGCCCGGCAGGAGCTCGAAGCCGGGGATCAGGCCCGTGACGACGAGCTCGATCGTGCGCACGGTCAGCACGACGAAGCCCGCGAAGATCAGGATGTGGAACGTGCCCGCGTAGAAGTCGCGGAACATGCGACGCTGCGCGAACGCGTACTCGAGCATCTTTCCGATGCGGGTGCCGATCCGGGTGAAACGATTGTCGGGCCGGCCGGCGAGAAGAACCCGGATGCGCCGCGACATCGAGTAGACGAAGAAGGCGATCGAGGCGAGAATCAGCAGCGCGAAGACGACCCGTCCCGGCAGACCCAGGATGATGCGCTCGGTGGGAATCGGCGGCATGCGCGCGAAGTCTAGCAGGGCGTCGCCGCTCCGCGGCTCCTCTGTCCCGCGCCGTCCTCGACTGCCTTAGGATCGAAACGATGAGCACGCTTCGTCCGCGCCACTGGTGGCCGATCCTGCGCGAGACGTTTCACGCGTGGCTCGAGCGGGACGCGTTCACGCAGGCCGCCGCGCTCGCGTTCTTCGCGCTCTTCTCGCTCGCGCCGGTGCTCGTCCTCTTCGAGGTCGGCGCCGGCCTGATCTTCCAGCCCTCCGCGGTGCGCGCTCAGATCGTGAGCCAGTTCGATCTCCTGATGGGTCACCAGCAGGCGCTCGCGGTGGACGCGATGCTCGGGCGCGCGGCGTTCGAGATGACCGGTCTCGTCGGCCGGATCATCGGCATCGTCACGTTCGTCGTCGGGACACTGGCCGTCTTCGTCCAGCTGCAGGATTCCTTGAACAAGATGTGGGACGTGGCGCCGAAGCCCGGGCCGCTGATCCGCCACATCCTGCTCAAGCGGCTGGTCTCGTTCGCGCTGGTGCTGGCGCTCGGGTTCGTCCTCGTCGTCTCGCTCATCCTGTCGACGACGATCCACGCGCTGCAGGCGTACGCGCAGCACTACTTCGACCTGCCGTCGGTGCTGTTCGAGACCGGCAACGCGCTCGTCAGCTACGTGCTCGCCACGGTCCTCTTCGCCTTCCTCTACCGCGTGCTGCCGGACGTCCAGATTCCCTGGCGCGACGTGTGGGCCGGCGCCCTGCTCACCTCGCTGCTGCTCTCGCTGGGCAAGTGGGCGATCGGCTTCTACCTGGGCCGCAGCGAGATCGCGACGGAGTACGGGACGGCGGGCTCGATGATGGTTCTGCTCTTCTGGGTCTACTACGCGTCGCTGCTCGTGCTGCTCGGCGCCGTCTTCACGCGCGTGCAGTCGGCGCACTTCCACGCGGCGGGGCGCGCGCCCGAGCGCGGCGCGCAGCGCGTCGTGGAGAAGAAGGTGCCCGTGAAGGCGGAGCTCTGACGACATATTAGCGATTGCTAATATGTCGCCCCGCGGCCGGAAGGAGCTACTCCTTCTTGGCCTCGCGCACGGCCTTCGCGAGCTCCGGCACGATCGGAAAGAGGTCCGCGACGATCCCGTAGGTCGCGACCTTGAAGATCGGCGCCTCCGGGTCCTTGTTGATCGCGACGATCACTTTCGACGTGCCCATTCCCGCGAGGTGCTGGATCGCTCCCGAGATCCCGACGGCGACGTAGAGCGTCGGCGACACGACCTTGCCGGTCTGCCCGACCTGGTACTGGTGGTCGATCCAGCCCGCGTCGACGACCGCGCGCGATGCGCCGAGCGCGGCGCCGAGCGCCTGCTGCAGGTCGCGCACGACCGGCCAGTTCTCGGGTCCCTTGATGCCGCGGCCGCCGGACACGATGACGTCCGCCTCGGCGACGTCGAGCTCCTTGGTCTCCGACGCCTCGATCCGCACGACCCTCGCGCGCGGCGCAACGTCGCCCATCTCGAGCTTCTCGACGCGCGGCTCCCCGCCGGCCTGCGCCTCCGCCGGAAAGACGTTCGGACGCGTCGTCGCGACCTGAAGCTTCGCCGCGCCGCAGTCCACCTCGGCGCGCGCCTTGCCGGAGTACACCGGGCGCCACGCGACGAGCCGGCCGCCGTCGACCCGCAGCTCCATCACGTCGGCGAGAGCCGAGACGTCGTGGCGCGCGGCGAACCGCGGCGCGACGTCCTTGCCCATCGACGTCGCCGCGATGAGGACCGCGTCCGGCGACTCCTTCTGGGTCGCGAGGTCGAGCGCGCCCACGTAGCCCTTGTTGCTGTAGAGCGCGAGGTCCGCTCGGTCGGCGACGTAGACGGTCCCCGCGCCGTAGGGGCCGAGGTCCTTCGCGAGGGCGGTCACGCCGTTGCCGGCGATCACCGCCGCGGCGGGGCCGCCGCCGAGCTTGCGCGCCAGCGAGAGCGCCTCGAGGGACGCCTTTCGGATCTTGCCGTCGCGCTGTTCGATGAAGACGAGGAATTTCATGTTCGACGTGCCCTTCCGGCGAGCTAGATCACTTTCGCTTCTTCGCGCAGCAACCGAACCAATTCCTTCGCCGCGGCCGCCGGGTCGTCCGCGGGGATCAGCTTGACCGCCTGCCGGGCCGGCGGCAGCTCGAGCTTGAGCCAGCGCGTCTTCGCGTTCGCCGGATCCGCCTCCGGCACGCCCAGCTCCGCGAGCTTCTTCTCGGCGACGGGCTTCTTCTTTGCGGCCATGATGCCCTTGAGCGACGCGTAGCGCGGCTCGTTCAGGCCCTTCTGCGCCGTCAGCACCGCGGGCAGCGCGCACTCGACGACCTCGTGCGCGCCCTCGATCTCGCGGTCGGCCGTGACCTTCCCCTCGCCGACGTCGAGCTTCACGACGTTCGCGACGTGCGGCACGCCCATGAGCTCGGCGAACATCGGCCCGACCAGCGACTCGTCGGCGCCGACGCCCTTCTGGCCGAACCAGAAGAAGTCGTAGGCGCCGCCCTTCGCGGCGGCGGCGAGCGCCTTCGCAATCGCGAGCGCATCGAGATGGGCCGCCGACCCCGAGTCGACCCAGATCGCGTCGTCGGCGCCGCGCGCGAGACACTCGCGCAGGCCCGTCTTGACGCGCTCCGGTCCTACGGAGATGACCGTCACGTTACCGGCGCCCTTCTTCTCCTTGATCCGCAGCGCCTCCTCGAGCGCGAACTCGTCGTACGGCGAGACGATCCACTTCACGTCGGACTCGTCGATCGACTTGCCGTCGGCACCGATCTTGATTCGCGTTTCCGTGTCCGGGACGTAGGCGATGCAGACGAGCGAGTTCATGGCGGGATCAGTCCATCCTCTTGAGGATCAGGCAGCCGTTCGTGCCGCCGAAGCCGAACGAGTTCGACAGCACGTACTCGAGGTTCGCCTCGCGCGCCGTGTTCGGGACGTAGTCGAGGTCGCACTCGGGATCCGGCGTGAAGTAGTTGATGGTGGGCGGTATGACCCCGTGGTGGACGGCGAGCGCGCAGATCGCGGTCTCGAGGCCGCCCGCGGCGCCGAGCAGGTGGCCGGTCATCGACTTCGTCGACGAGACCGCGAGCTTCCGCGCGTGCTCGCCGAACACGTTCTTGATCGCGAGCGTCTCGGCGCGGTCGCCGAGCGGCGTCGAGGTCCCGTGCGCGTTGACGTAGTCGATCTGCGCCGGCTCGAGGCCCGCGTCGGCCAGGCAGTTGCGCATGACGCGGGCGGGGCCGTCGCCGTCCTCCGACGGGGCGGCGATGTGGTACGCGTCGCCCGACATCCCGTACCCGACGAGCTGCGAGTAGATCCTCGCGCCGCGCTTCTTCGCGGCCTCCAGCTCCTCGAGGATCACGATTCCGGCGCCCTCCGCGATCACGAAACCGTCCCGGTCCCGGTCCCACGGACGCGAGGCGTGCTCCGGGTCGTCGTTGCGGGTCGAGAGCGCCTTCATCACGGCGAAACCGCCGACCGCGAGCGGCGTCAGCACGGACTCGGTGCCGCCGGCGAGGGCGAGGTCGGCCTCGCCGTGCTGGATCATCCGATAGGCCTCGCCGATCGCATGCGCGCCGGTCGTGCAGGCGGTCGCCGTCGTGAGGTTCGGTCCCTTCAGCCCGTACTTGATCGAGATGTTGCCGGAGGCCTCGTTCGCGATCAGGCCCGTGATGAAGAAGGGCGATATGACGCGAGGATTTCCGCCGGTCTCGTTGTAGCGCTTCGCGGTGTCCTCGATGAGAGGCAGGCCTCCGATCCCGGAACCGACGACCGTGGCGAACCGCTCGCGATTCTGGTCGGTCACGGGATTGCCGGCGTCCTCCATGGCGAAGTGGGCCGCCCCCATCGCGTAGTGGATGAAGGTGTCCATCTTCTTGATCTCTTTCTTGTCGATGTACAGCGCGGGGTCGAAACCCTTCACCTCGCCCGCGATGCGGGAGGTGAAGCGCGACGCGTCGAAGCGCGTAATCGGCCCGAGTCCGCAGCGTCCGGCGACGAGGGCGTCCCAGTTCTCCTTGTTACCGATACCGAGGGGAGAAACCAGGCCCACCCCCGTCACGGCCACGCGGCGCGGGGAGGACGAACGAGACATAGGAATCGCTTAGTTCTTCGAGGAATTCTTCTCGATGTAATCGATGGCGTCCTTGACCTTCTGGATCTTCTCGGCGGCCTCGTCGGGAATCTCGATGTTGAAGGCTTCCTCGAAGGCCATGACGAGCTCCACGGTGTCGAGCGAATCCGCGCCGAGGTCGTCGACGAACGACGCTTCCGGAGTCACCTCGTTGGCGTCCACGCCGAGCTGCTCGACGATGATGCTCTTCACCTTTTCTTCGACGGCCATTCCTCACTCCCTTCCTTAACTAAGCAGATGGGGAACCGAAGGACGCGCGTATTCTTCACTAGTTGAGGGTACGGGGCAAGAGCAACAGAACCGTGAGCCGTGAGCCGTAAGCCGTGAGCCGAGAAGCGCTTCAGAACCTCCTCGTCTCAGCATCCGACCTCACATGTACAGCCCGCCGCTGACATTCAGCACGGTCCCCGTCACGTAGGACGCCTCCTCAGACGCCAGGAATGCCACCGCCGCGGCGACGTCGTCCGGCGCGCCGAGCCGCTCCAGCGGAATCGTGCCCGCGAGCTTCGCCTTCGCCTCGTCGGTCATCTTCTCGGTCATCGCCGTGGCGATGAAGCCCGGCGCCACCGCGTTGCAGGTGATGTTCCGCGATGCCAGCTCGCGGGCGACGGTCTTCGTCAGCCCGATGAGCCCCGCCTTGGAGGCCGCGTAGTTGGCCTGACCGGCGTTGCCCATGAGCCCGACGACGGAGGTAACGTTCACGATCCGGCCGTACCGCTTCCGGACCATCGACTTCACGATCGCCTGGGTCAGGAGGAAGACTCCCGTCAGGTTCGTCGCGAGCACGCGCTCCCAGGCCTCCCGGCTCATGCGGAGGATCAGGTTGTCCTCGGTCACGCCGGCGTTGTTCACGAGCACGTGGATCTCACCGTGGGCGGCGATCGCGTTCTTCGCCGCCGCCTCGATCGAGGCCGAATCGGCCAGGTCCAGCGCGGCCGCCGAGGCGTTGCCGCCCCCGGCGCGGATCTCCGAGACGATCCTCTCGAGCGCGTCGGCGGTGCGGGCCGCCGCGATCACGTGGGCGCCCTCGGACGCCAGGCGCTTCGCGATCGCGGCGCCGATGCCCCGCGAGGCGCCGGTTACGAGGGCGATGCGATTCTCGAAGCGCTTCATTCCGGCTTCGCGACTATATCCGGCAGCTCCCGGCTCCACGCATCCACGATCGTCTTCGCGAGGTCCGCGATCGCGAGCGCGGCAGGGTGGTCCGCGCCGATTCCCTCCGCCTTGCTCTCCGCCGTGAAGACGACGAGCACGAACTTCCCCTTCTTCGTGCGGAGGATGCCCGAGTCGTTGCGGACACCCGACATCGAGCCGGTCTTGCCGGCCCACAGATCTTCGGACGGGAAGCGCCGCGCGATCCGGAGACGGCTCGGGTCCTCGTCGAGGTAGGCGAAGATCCGCTTCGACGAGTCGGCGTCGAGCAGCGTGCCCTGGGCGACGCGCGTCATCCACTCGTTGACCTCGTGTGGCGTGACGATCCCCAGCTTGAATCCTTTCCACGCCGAGGGCTGGTCGTTGCGGGTCGAGAGCCGGGGGATCGTGCGGAGCAGGGTGATCTTCCGGAAGCCGAGCGAGCGCATGCGCGCGTTGATGGCGTCGATGCCGAGCCGGTCGATCCAGGCGTTCGTCGCCGTGTTGTCGGACGGGGCGATCATGAGCGTGGTCAAATCGTTCCAGGTCGGGCTGAGGCCGGAGTCGAGCATGAGCAGCACGCCCGAGCCGTCCGCCTTGTTGGCCTCGGTCAGCTCCCAGCGCTGCGTCAGGTCGACCGAGCCGTCGTGCACGCGCGCCATCGCGTCCGTCAGGACGGCGATCTTGATGACCGACGCGGACTCGAACTCGGCGTCGGCGTTGTGCTCCCAGGTCCGGCCGCTCTCGACGTGCCGGGCGGAGACGCCGACGCGGCAGCGGCAGAGCGACTCGGCGCGGGCGACGGCGGCGTCGAGGTCGGCGTTGGGAGCGCGGACGGTGGCGCAGGCGGCAGCAAGCGCGACGCTCGCGGCGAAGACGAGGCGCGCAGCTCGCCGAGCATTACTCATCCCCCATACCCCTCCACCTTGATCGCCCTGTCGATCCGCTTGACCAGTCCCGCGAGGACGCTGCCCGGCCCGATCTCGAGGGCGCGTTCCACGCCCGACGCGGCCAGGCGCCGCACCGACGCGACCCAGCGCACCGGCGAGTCGATCTGGCGCGCGAGCGCGCCCCACAGGCGGGCCGCCGCCGTCTCCGGCGACGCGTCCACGTTCGTGACTACGGGAATCGACGCGTCGGCGAACGGCGCGTCGGCCAGGAGCGGGATCATCCGCTCACGCGCGGGCGACATGAGCGCGCAGTGGAACGGGGCCGAGACCTGGAGCGGGATCGCGCGCTTCGCGCCTCGCGCGAGACACGCCTCCGAGGCCCGGGCGACCGCGGCCGCGTGTCCGGCGATGACGGTCTGCTCGGGCGAGTTGTAGTTCGCCGGCGCGACGATCTCGCCGGGCTGACTCGCCGCGGCCTCGCGGCATGCCGCGTCCACCTGGTCCGCCTCCAGGCCGACGATCGCGGCCATCGCGCCGACGCCCTCGGGAACCGCCTCCTGCATGAAGCGGCCCCGGGCGTGCACCAGCGCCACGGCGCGGGCGAAGGGCAGCGCGCCCGAGGCCACGTTCGCGGAGTACTCGCCCAGCGAATGTCCGGCGGCGCAGGCGGCGCCCTCGAGCCGCTCCGGGAAGCGGTCGCGCAGGTCGGCCCACGCCGCGACGGAATGCGTGAGGATGGCGGGCTGGGTGATCGCGGTGCGCTTGAGCTCCGCCTCGGGGCCGTCGAAGCACATCCGAGAGAGCGGGAAGCCGAGGACCTCGTCCGCCTCCTCGAAGACCATCCGAGCGGCGCGCGACGCCTCGCAGAGCGCCTTGCCCATGCCGACGAACTGCGAGCCCTGGCCGGGGAAAAGGAGAGCGAGACTCAAGGCGTTCCGCGCGCGCGGGCCCGGCGTCCGCGTTTGTTCTTCTGACTTTCTCGGCAAGGCCGAGCGGTTGGGAGAGCATCCATCAGAGACTTCCCCTCTCATTTCCACGGTCCGCGGAGCGGACCGCTAGAGGTCCGAGCCTCACCATCTCAGCAAAACGCTCCCCCACACCAGGCCCGCGCCGAACGCGGTCATGAGCACCAGGCTTCCGTCCTTCAGGCGGCCGTCGCGAACGCACTCGTCGAGCGCGATCGGGATGGAGGCCGCGGACGTGTTCCCGAAGCGGTCGATGTTCTTGTAGA
Organism: Thermoanaerobaculia bacterium; assembly: GCA_036271035.1. Classification (GTDB taxonomy): domain Bacteria; phylum Acidobacteriota; class Thermoanaerobaculia; order UBA5066; family Gp7-AA6; genus DAHUXD01. The sequence continues at coordinate 14,880 of DATBBK010000054.1, forward strand.
CCTTGTTCGGGTCGATCTTCAGCTTCTCGCCGACCGCGTCGATGATGCGGAGGTTCGCCTGGTGCGGGATGAAGAGGTCGACCTGCTCGTGCGTGAAGCCCTGCTCGGCGAGCAGCTCCTGGCTGACGTCGGCCATGGCCTTGACCGCGACCTTGAACGTCTCGTTGCCCTTCATCTTGATGTAGTGCAGCTTCTGCTCGATCGACTTCGGGTCGTTCGCCGGGTGGTCGGAGCCGCCGCCGGGCATGCAGATGAAGTCGTGGTAGTTGCCGTTCGCCTTCATGATCGAGCCGAGGATCCCGTGGTCGCCGCGCGTCGCCTGCAGCACCACCGCGCCGGCGCCGTCGCCGAACAGGACGCACGTGTTCCGGTCGGTCCAGTCCACGATGCGCGAGAGGATCTCGCCGCCGACGACGAGGACGTTGTCGGCCTTGGTGGACTGGACCAGGCCGTCGGCGAGATGCAGCGCGTAGAGGAATCCGACGCACGCGGCGCCGACGTCGGACGCGGCCGCTCGGGTCGCGCCGATGTTGCGCTGGACGAGGCACGAGGTCGCGGGGAACGGCATGTCGCCCGAGATCGTCCCGACGAGGATCATGTCGAGATCCTCGGCCTTGACATGAGCGCGCTTCAGCGCCAGCTCGGAGGCGCGCGTGCAGAACTCTGAGAAGTGCTCGTCGTCGGCAGCGATGTGCCGCTCCTTGATCCCGGTCCGGGTCGTGATCCACTCGTCGGAGGTCTCGACGAGCCGCTCGAGGTCGGCGTTCGTCAGGAGCTTCTTGGGGACATAGGCGCCGGTCCCCACAACGCGAGCGCGAATCAAGCCGTCTCCTTCATCAGTCAGTGAGCGGTGAGCAGTCGGCGGTCAGCGGCGGTTCGATGGCCCCTCGACCGCGTACGGATGACCTCTCCTACCCCTTCGCCAGCTTCTCCTCACGGCGATGCAGCTCCGCGATCTGCGCCTGGATCTTCTCGGCGAGACCCTGCCGGGCGAACTCCGCCGCGAATCGGATGGCGTTCTTGACGGCCTTCGCCGACGAGCGTCCGTGGCCGATGATCACGCATCCCTTGACGCCGAGCAGCGGCGCGCCGCCGTACTCGGAGTAGTCCAGCCTCTGTTTGAAGCGGCGGAACGCCGAGCGCGAGAGGAGGAATCCGACGGACGCCTGCAGCGTCCGCTTGATCTCCTCGCGCAGGAGCTGCTCCACCATCTCGGAGAGCGACTCCGAGACCTTGAGGATGACGTTCCCGGTGAAGCCGTCCGTCACGATGACGTCGACGGTCCCGTTGAACACGTCGCGGCCCTCGACGTTGCCGACGAAGTTCAGGCCGGTCCCCTCCAGGATCTTGAAGGCCTCCTTCGTCTCGTCGGTTCCCTTCGAGTCCTCCTCGCCGATGGACATGAGTCCGATCGACGGCTTCTTCTTTCCGAAGGCGAGCTCGGCATAGATGGAGCCCATGACGGCGAACTCCCGGAACTGCGCCGTCTTCGCGTCGGGGTTCGCGCCGACGTCGAGGAGGAGGCAGTGCCCCGTCAGGTTCGGGAGGACCGTCGCGAGCGCCGGCCGGTCGACGCCCTCGATCGTCCCGATGACCATCTTGGCGACCACCATGCCGGCGCCGGTGTGGCCGGCCGAGACGAGCCCGGCGGCCCGGCCGTCGCGGACGCAGTCCGCAGCGATCCGGATGGACGAGTTCCGCTTGCGGCGGATCGCGGCCGTCGCCGGGTCGCTCATCGTGATGACCTCGGGCGCGTCGACGATCTCGATCTCGGGCCCGGAGAACCCGGCGTCCTCGAGCAACGGCTCGAGCTCGGCCTTTCGGCCGACGAGCAGCGACGAGATGCCGAACTCGCGGGCGGCGGCGACGGCGCCGTCGACGTTGACCAGGGGGGCGTGATCTCCCCCCATCGCATCGACCGCGATCCGCATTACGCCGAGAACGGGTTAAGCGACACGGGTCCGGGGATTATATCGGTCCGGAATTCGGGAATCGCTCCCCGCCTACGTGTTGATCGTCTGCTTGCCCTTGTAGTACCCGCAGTTGCTGCAGACGCGGTGCGGCTGCTTCGGCTCGTGGCAGTTCGGGCACTGCGAGAGCGCGGGCGGAGTCAGCGCGTCGTGCGCGCGGCGCTTGTCGCGGCGGGCCTTGCTGTGGCGCCTCTTGGGATTCGGCATCGGATCTCCTTACTTCTCCCGCAGCGCCTTCAGGGCGTCCCAGCGGGGGTCGACTGTCTCGCGCACGCATGCGCACGGTCCATCCTGGGAGTTGAGGTCTTTGCCGCACGAGGGACAGAGCCCGCGGCAGTCGGGCCGGCAGAGGGGCTTCATCGGGAGCGCCATCTGCACGCGCTCCTCGGCGATCGGCGAGAGCGGCACGATCGGCTCGTCGAAGTAGAGGACGTCGAGGTCGCCCGCCGAGAGCTCGACCTCCTCGGCCGGCCGCTTCGACGAGGGGTACAGGAGGAGCGAGAAGGCCTCGCTCTCCTCGAACGGATAGGGCGTCAGGCACCGGCTGCACTCGAGCCGTCCGGAGTAGGCGAGGCGGGCGTCCAGCGCGTATCCGCCCTCGATCCGGCGGGCCTCGCCGGCGAGCGACAGGGGCGACAGGGACACGAGGGGCTCGCGGTCGATCACAGCCAGCGGGACGGCGAGCTCGCACTCGAAGGAGACGGGCTCCTCGAGAATGGATTCCAGGGGGAGGGCCTCGGGGCGTTTCATGATCGAACCGCGCATTTTAGCGTCGCCGCGGCAGTAATCAACTGCCCCCGATCCTGATACTTTCGCCGCCGTGAAGGTCGCCGTCGACGCCCGGGCCCTCCTCCATGAGAGGACCGGGATCGGCACCTATACGGACGCCGTCGCCCGGCGCCTGGCGGCCCGACCCGGGGTTTCGGTCGGGCTGTTCGCGCCGCGGCCGTTCCCCCCGGCCGTGGACGGGACCAGCGGATGCACCCGCCAGACGGACCGCCACCCGTTCGGGATCGTCTGGCTGCACTCGACGCTCCCGGGCCGGCTCGAGAGCTGGGGGGCCGACGTCCTCCTTTCGGCCCTGACCATCGGTCCCGCTCGCGGCGACGTGCCCTTCGTCTCGACCGTGCATGACCTGACCCCCCTGACCCATCCCGAGTGGCACGCCGCCCGCACGATCCTGGGCTTCGTGCCGTTATGGGAGCGCACGGTCGAGCGCGCCGCGCGTTTCGTCTGCGTCTCGGAGACGACCGCGCGGGACCTCGTGGCGCGCTACCCCGAGACGGCGCCGCGGGTCCGCGTCGCCCCGAACGGCGTCGAGCTCGACTTCTTCCGCCCGGCCGAGGACACGGGCGCCGAGGCCGCGACGCGGCAGCGGACGCGCCAGCGCTACGCGGGCGGGAGGCCGTACATCCTCTATCTGGGCACGCTCGAGCCGCGCAAAAACGTGGAGGCGCTGGTCGCCGCGTGCGAGCGTCTCTGGGGCCGCCGCCGGTCGCGTCCGGACCTCGTCCTGGCGGGCGGCGCGGGCTGGAAGACGGCGGGGCTGCACCGCCGCATCGCGCGGTCCGCCTACCGCGACAAGATCCACGTGACCGGCTACGCCGCCCGCGACGCCGCGCGCGAGCTCTACCGGGCCGCGGAGGCCTTCGCGTATCCGTCATTCGCGGAGGGATTCGGGCTTCCGGTGCTCGAAGCGATGGCGTGCGGGATCCCGGTGGTCGCCTCCACGGCCGACGCGCTCGTCGAGGTCGGCGGCGACGCCGCGCTCTACGCGCCGCCGCGCAGCCCGGACGTGCTCTCGCAGCAGCTCGAGCGGGTCCTCGAGGATGACTCGCTGCGCGCGCGGCTCGCCGAGGCGGGTCCGAGGCGCGCCGCGCGATTCACGTGGGACGACGCGGCGGAGAAGACCGCGCTCGCGATCGCCGAGGCCGCGGAGGGAGCCGCGTGAGCCCGCCGCGCGCGCCCCGGATCGGGATCGACGCCCGAAAGCTGAAGGACTTCGGCATCGGCTCGTACATCCGCAACCTGCTGGAGGCGATCGCACGCCGGCCCGAGGCGGCGGCGTACCGCTTCCGCGTCTACCTGCCGGAGGCCGACAAGGACGCGCTGCCGCTCCTGCCCGAGAACTTCCAGCTCGTCGCCGAGGAGTCGCCCGGCTACTCCGTGTCCGAGCTGACGCGCTTCGCCTGGCGCCTCATGCGCGACCGGCTCGACCTGTTCCACGCGACGCACTACGTGCTCCCTCCGCTCGCGCGCGCGCGGGCCGTGGTCACGATCCACGACATCATCCACGTCCTCTATCCACAATTCCTGCCGAACCGGCTCGCGCTGCTCTACGCCCGCGCGATGATCCGCCGGGCGCTGCGCCGCTCCGACCGCATCATCACGGTGTCGTACAACAGTAAGCGCGACCTCGTCGACTACTTCGGTATCACGCCGTCGCGCATCCAGGTGATCTACAACGGCGTCGCCGGCATGTTCCGTCCGGACGTCTCGCGCGCGGAGCGCGAGCGTGTCGCCGCGAAGTACTCGCTGCCGCGGCCCTACCTCCTCTTCCTCGGCGGCGAGAAGCCGCACAAGAACGTCCGCAACGTCCTGCGCGCGTTCGCGGAGGCGAGCCGCCAGCGGGAGCTGCCGCACGCGCTCGTCCTCGCCGGGCCGATGCCGCCGAACCGCAGCCGGGTCGAGGCACTGATCTCGGCGCTCGAACTCGGGTCGCGCGTCTGTCGTCCCGGGATCGTTCCGGAGGAGGACCTGCCGGGACTCTTCGCCGGAGCGGACGTCTTCCTCTACCCCACGCTCTACGAGGGCTTCGGCCTTCCCGTCGTGGAGGCGATGGCGTGCGGCGTCCCCGTGCTGACGTCCGCGACGTCGGCTCTCCAGGAGGTCGCCGGAGGCTACGCGTACCTCTGCGATCCGATGGACGTCGAGGCGATCGCGCGCGGCATCGTCGAGCTCGCGACGGATCCGGCGCGCCGCGCGGAGTTCGCGCAGCTCGGGATCCGCCGGGCGGGCGACTTCTCCTGGGACCGTGCCGCGCAGCAGACGCTGGAGGTGTACGCGTCGGCGCTGGCCCGCCCGGAGCGGTGAGCTCGACCGTGCGAACCGCCGTCGTCCACGACTGGCTGAACGGCATGCGCGGGGGCGAGAAGGTGCTCGAGGCGATCCTTCCGCTGCTCGAGAATCCGACGGTCTTCACGCTCTTCCACGTCCCCGGCTCCGTCTCGCCGGGCATCGAGCGCTATCCGATCGTCGCGTCGTACCTGAACCGCCTGCCGTTCGCGGCGGCGGGGTATCGCAACTACATGCCGCTCTTCGCGCGCGCGGTCGAGTCGTTCGACCTGTCCGGCTACGACCTCGTCGTCTCGTCGTCGCACAGCGTCGCGAAGGGCGCGATCGCGCGCGAGGGCGCGCCGCACCTCTGCTACTGCCACACGCCCGTGCGCTGGGCGTACGAGCAGTTCGACCGCTACTTCCCGCGCGCGACGACGCGCTTCTACGCGGCCAAGCGCGCCGCGGTGGCGCGCCTGCGCGAGTGGGACCTCGCGACCGCGGGCCGGCCAACGCGCTACCTCGCGAACTCGAGCGCGGTCGCCGACCGCATCCGGCACACGTACCGGCGGCTCGCCGACGTGTGTCATCCGCCGGTCGACGTGGAGTTCTTCCACCCCGACGGCTCGCCGCGCGGCGACTTCCTTCTGGCGGTCGGCGCGCTCGTTCCGTACAAGAGGTACGAGGAGGCGATCGAGGCGGCACGGATCGTGAGGCGCCCCCTGGTCATCGTCGGAAAGGGTCCGGAGGAGGCCCGGCTGCGTGCCGTGGCCCCGCCGGACGTGAGGTTCGCCTCCGGGCTTCCTCCGGAGGCGCTCCGCGCGCTCTACCGATCTTGCGCCGCCTACGTGCAGCCGGGCGAGGAGGACTTCGGCATCGCGGCGGTCGAGGCGATCGCGTGCGGCGCGCCGGTCGTCGCGCTCGGACGCGGCGGCGCGCGGGACATCGTCGTCGAGGACGTCAACGGCGCCCTGTACGAGGAGGATTCGGGGGAGGCGCTGGCGAACGCCCTTCGACGGGCCCTCGGGCGCGGGTTCGATTACACTCGAATCCGGGCGTCGGCCCTGCCCTTCCGGACGGAGCGGTTCACCGACGAATTCTCGGCGGCGCTCCGGGAGGTTTCGCGGTGATTCGGAAATCGACGAGGCGCATCGCGGCCCTGATGGCCGTCTCGGACGTCGGCGCCACGTTCGTGGCGCTCGCCGCCGCCTATTTCCTGCGCTTCCGCGCGGAGATCGTCCCGGTCACCAAGGGCATCCCCGACGCGATCTCGTATTACCGCCTCTTCCCCCTCATCGCCGTCCTCTGGCCCGCCGTCTACTACTTCTACGGCCTCTACCAGGTGCGGCGGAACCGGTCGCGCGTCGAGGAGGGGTTGTCCGTCCTCGTCGCGACGGGCCTCGCCACGCTTCTTCTCTCGGGCCTGGCGACGTTCTACCGCGGCTTCTCGTACTCGCGCCTCGTTCTCCTGCTGTTCCTCGGGCTGGACGTCCTCCTCGTCTTCGCCGGACGCACCGCGATCCGCCGCTACCTCGAGGAGGCGTGGCGGCACGGGGTCGGCGTGCGCCGCGTCCTCGTCGTCGGCGCGGGCCGGCTCGGCACGGCGCTCGTCGACAAGTTCCTCGAGCACCCCGAGGCCGGCATGCGCGCGGCCGGCTTCGCCGACGATGCCCCGGAGAAGATCGGCACTGACTATCGCGGCGTGCCCGTTCTCGGCACGACGCGCGAGGCGGCCGCGCTCGTGGAGCGCCACGGCGTCGACACCGTCTTCCTCGCGCTGCCCCTCGAGGCGCATCGCACGATGCTGTCGGTCCTGAAGGAGGTCGGCCGCACGATCGCCGACGTGCGCGTCGTGCCCGACCTTCTCCAGTACATCACCTTCCGCGCGGGCGTCGAGGACATGGACGGCCTTCCGGTCGTGCACCTCACGCAGGTGCCGCTGACCGGCTGGATGAGCCTCGTCAAGCGCACGCTCGACCTCGCGATCTCGATCGCCGCGCTCGTCGTCCTCTCGCCGCTGTTCGCCGCGATCGCCGCCGCGATCCGCCTCTCCGACCGCGGACCCGTGCTCTACCGCCAGCGGCGCATGGGGCTCGACGGGCGTCCCTTCGACATCCTGAAGTTCCGCTCGATGCGCGTCGGCGCCGAGGAGGACACCGGCCCGACGTGGGCGCAGCCGGACGACCCGCGCCGCACGCGCCTCGGCCGCGTGCTGCGGCAGTGGAGCCTCGACGAGCTCCCCCAGCTCTGGAACGTGCTGCGAGGCGAGATGTCGCTCGTGGGCCCGCGCCCCGAGCGGCCCGAGTTCGTGCGCGAGTTCAAGGAGAAGTTCCCGCAGTACATGGTGCGTCACCGCGTGCGTGCGGGAATCACGGGGTGGGCGCAGGTGCACGGCTGGCGCGGCAACACGAGCCTGTCGAAGCGGATCGAGTACGACCTGTACTACATCGAGAACTGGTCGCTCTCGCTCGACTTCCGGATCCTCTGGATGACGCTGCGGCACGGCATCCGTCAGCGCAACGCGTACTGAGACGCCCGCCGAGTCTCCGCGTGTGACGTCCCGGCTCGTCGCGTTCCTGCGCCGCCAGCCGAAGGGCCTGCTCGTCCTCGCCGGGCTCGCCGCGATCGGCCTCCTCGCGGTGCTCGACTACGATGCGCCGCTCGAGCTGTCCTTCCTCGTCTTCTACGTCGGGCCGATCCTGTTCCTGCTCTGGTTCGTCGGGCGCTGGGCCGGCCTCCTCGGCGTGCTGGTCAGCGCCGCCTACTGGTTCTGGGAGGACGTCCTCTCGCCGCACGCCTACCCGGACCAGGTGAGCGCGGACTGGAACATCGCGGTGCGCCTCGTCTTCATGGTGCTGTTCGTCCAGGCGGTCGCCGCGCTCAAGGACGCGTTGGAGCGCGAGCGCGCGGCCGCGCAGGAGAGGCTCGAGCACGACGTGAGGATCGCGCAGGAGGTCCAGGCGCGGCTCTTCCCGCAGAAGGCTCCCGACGTGAGCGGGATCGAGTGCGCGGGAGTCTGCCGGCCGGCCCGGTCGGTCGCGGGCGACTACTACGACTTCGTGGCGCTCGACGCGCGGCACCTCGGCGTCGCCGTCGGCGACGTCTCGGGCAAGGGCCTGCCGGCCGCGCTGCTGATGGCGAGCGTCCAGGGCGCGCTCCGCAGCTTCGCGTCGATGGCGAACGGCGGTCCGGCGCGTCTCGCGAGCGATCTCAACGCGCAGGTCCACGCGCTCACGGAGCGGAACCGGTTCGTCACGTTCTTCTGGGCGGTGCTCGACGGCGAGACCGGCGGGCTCGCGTGGGTCAACGCGGGCCACAACCCGCCCTTCCTCGTCCGCGCGTCGGGCCGGGTGGAGCGGCTCGCGTCGAGCGGCCCGCCGCTCGGCATCCTTCCCGCACCCGTCTACCGCGAGGAGAGAACCGTCCTCGGCAGCGGCGACCTGCTCGTCGTGTACACGGACGGCGTCACGGAGGCCGAGGACGTCGCAGAGATCGAGTACGGCGACGCGCGGCTCGAGATGGTCGTGAGCGAGGCGGCGCGGCGCGGCGAGCCGCCGCCCGACGTCTGCCGCCGGGTGCTGGAGGCGGTCGCCGCCTTCGAGTCCGGCGTCGAGCAGTACGACGACATCACGGTCGTCGCGGCGAAGACGACGCGCTGAATGGATCGTCGCCGGCGTCCGCGACCAGCGGGCGGCGGCGGCGCGTGCGACGCGCTAAAGGTGGTCCGCGCCAAGGATTCTCCAAGCTTCTTACGACGCGGCCCGCCCGTCGGATCCGTGACGTTCCGCGGAGGTTGCCCGTAAACTGACTGGAGACTTCCGATGCATCCGAGCCGACGCCTCTCGCGCGCAGCGACCGTCGCCGCAATTCTTGCGGTGGCATCCGCTGAGACGGCGCTGGCCCAGGCGCGGCGTCTCACGCGTCTCCAGACCGCTCCGGCGCCCGGGTACGTCATCGTCGCCGCACCGCCGGCGCTCGTCGGCGAAACGCTATTTTTCCCGACATGGGACGAGAAGAACTCCCATGCGATGCGAGCGTCCGACGGCTCCTCGCCGCGCGCGACCGTACTGCGCGGCGGCTGGTCGCAGACCGCGGTCGCGTTCGGCGGACGCGCGTTCTTCATCGGCATCGATGCGACCTCGTCGCGGCTGTGGGTGAGTGATGGTTTCCCCGACGGGACGACTCCCGTCGCCGAGCTCGCCGGGCCCGCGGCGGCCTCGCTCACGGCGGCCGACGGGGCGCTGTACCTGCGCAGCGGTGACGCCCACCCCTGGCGGAGCGACGGCACCGCCGCCGGCACCCTGCTCCTGTCGGACGACGCGATCCTCTCGGACACGCCCGCATTCACGGCCTGGAACGGCGCCGTCTACTTCCTCGCTTCGAGCCGAGACGGCCGGCTCGGGCTCTGGTCGACGGCGGGCAGCCCGGCCACGACGCGTCGCGTCGCCGACCTGGGCGCCGGCGTCGACACGGGCCGCTTCGCTTACGGCCTGACGGCGCTCGGCGAGCGGCTGTACTTCTATACGTCGGAGGACGCGTTCGGCACGCGGTACAGGCTCTGGTCCTTTGACGGCAACGTCGCGGGAGCCGCCGTCGTGCACGAGTTCTTCGGAACTGCGGGGCCGGTTTGCCCCGGGACATGCTTCGGGATCGGACCGGAGACGCTTGCGGTCTTGGGGGACCTTCTGGTTTTCGTCGCGGATGACGGCGCGCACGGCCGCGAACCATGGCGCACGGACGGAACGGCCGCCGGGACGGAGATCCTCGCCGACATCGCGCCCGGCCCGGCGAAGAGCATTGTCGCGTCCTTCATGGATCCTCTGTTGTCCGCCCACACGGACTCCTTCGCGGTCTTCTCCGCCGACGACGGCGTCCACGGCGCCGAGCCGTGGATCACCGACGGCACGCCTCAGGGCACCCGGCTACTGGTCGACATCGGAGCCGGGCCCGAAGGCTCGGCACCGTTCGGCTTCGTCGGCGTGGGCGGCGCTATCTACTTCACCGCCGCGGACGCGATCCGCCGCACCGACGGCACCTCCGCGGGCACCACAGTCTTCCGCCCGGGCGGCGCGCTGCTCTACCCCGTCGACGGCGGATTCGCGGTGGTCGATGCCGCCGGTCTCCATCTCAGCGACGGCGCTTCGCTGACGCTGGTGGATGACCTGACCGGGGTCCCGGGGCTCGGCCCGATCGGGCTGACTCCGTTCGGCGGCGGCATCGAATTCTCGCGCTTGGACGGCGACGACACGCTCCACGACCTCTGGCGCTTCGATATCGCGAACGCAACGGCCGGCGTGCTCCACCACTTCGCCTCGTTCTCCATCCTGCCGTCCGCGGTCGCCGGTGCGCTTTGGATGGGCGCGGACGACGGTGTCCACGGAGTCGAGCCGTGGGTGTCCGACGGCACCGTCGAGGGCACGCGGCTGCTGCGCGACATCGCCACCGACGGCGACTCGGCGCCCGGGCTCTTCACCGCCGTCAACTCGCGCGTCTTCTTCACGGCGAGCGACGTCGCCCACGGCGTCGAGCTGTGGGAGTCCGACGGCAGCGACGCCGGAACGCACATGGTGGAGGACCTTCAGCCCGGCGAGTTCGGGTCCGCGCCGAGCGACCTGACCCCGTTCCAGGGCGCGCTCATGTTCTCGACCTTCTTGCCGACCGGGCTCTGGAGCACGGACGGCACGGAACCAGGCACGCGGTCGATCGCATCGATCTCGGCGTCGTGGCTCGTCGTCGCGGGCGACTTGCTCTACTTCATCGGCCAGCAGGACGCGACCGGCTCGGAGCTGTGGTCGAGCGACGGGACGGGTGCGGGGACGCGGCTCGTGAAGGACACGGTGCCGGGCCCGGGCAGCGAGAACCACTACTCGCTCATCGCCGCCGGACATCGGATCTTCTACATCGGTGAGACGTCCGCGGGGCCGAACGAAATCTATGAGCTCTGGACGTCCGATGGGACGGAGGCGGGCACCGCCCCACTCGCCGCGTTCCGACTTATCCTCGAGCTCACGGCGGTGGGCGGGAACATCTTCTTCGAGGCGGACGACGGCGAGCACGGGTTCGAGCTGTGGACGAGCGACGGCACGCCGGGGGGCACGCGCCTCGTGCGCGACATCGCGCCGGGTCCCGCATCGTCGTTTCCGTCCAGGCTCGCCGCCGTCGCGGGACGGCTCTACTTCGCCGCCGACGACGGCGTCCACGGGGTCGAGCCCTGGGTCAGCGACGGCACGGAGGCGGGGACACACCTCGTCGAGGACCTCGCCCCGGGGCCGGCCTCCTCGAGCCCGTCGCAGTTCCGCCAGTCGGGCGACACGGTGTACTTCCGGGCGAGCGACGATGAGGCGGGCGCCCAGATCTGGTCCATGCCGGCCGACGCGGACGGGAGCGTGCGGCCGCGGGGTCGGCCGCGCGACCCGCGCGTCGTGCCTCCGAGGAACTAGTCGACGATGCGGCCGGACATATTAGCCGTAGCTAATATGTCGCACGTCGCTCACGCGAGCCTCTTGAGCCGGCGCACCCGAGCGCGCAGCTCGCGGCGCTCCTCCGGCCCCGGCTCGACCCCGCCGAACGCGCTCGCGCAGTAGGTCTCGACGACCGCGCGCGCGTCCCTGGCTCCCGGCGGCACCTCGCGCGCGAACAGGCGCGCGACCTCGGCCGGCGCGACCGAGTCTGGAACGAAGCCGCGGCGCTTCGCGAGGAGCCGGCGCAGGACGAGGTACGCCCTCGCCGCCGCGGTGACCCGCCGGACGCCGCCGGGTCTTCTCTCGCGGCGCCGACGCAGCAGCAGGAACGCGAGCCCCGCGACGACCAGGACGAGCGCGGCGTTCTGTCCCGTGACGATGTCGCGCGCCGCCGCGCGCAGGCCCGTCAGCGAGCTCGCCGCCTCCGACAGCGTCTCGCGCATCGTCTCGGTGGCGCCGGCCTGGTCCGCCGAGTCGAAGCCGAGCACGCGGCGGTCGTAGAAGAACTCGATCTCCTTGCCGAGCGAGGCGAGGCGCGAGAGCAGCGAGAACGAGCGCAGCTGCGGCGGCACGCCCGCGGGCGGCGTCGGGTCGAGGACCTGGAACCCGGTGCCGTCGAGGTCCGCCTCGACCCACGCGTGGAGGTTGTCGGCGCGCACGAGGATCGTCCGAGCGAAGAGTCCCTCCTCGCCGCCGTACGAGCCCGTCACGAGGCGCGCCGGGATGCCGCGCGCGGCCAGCATCATCGCCGCCGCCGAGGCGAAGTACTCGCAGTGCCCCGCCTTCGAGCGAGTCAGGAAGTGCGCGATCGGATCGCCCTTCGGACGGGGCGGGTCGAGCGTGTAGACGAACTCCTTGAGCAGGTGCTGCTCGATGCGGCGCCAGATCGCCTTCGGGTCCGTGAGGCTCCCCGTCAGGCGCATCGCGTATTCCTGGACCTCGGGCGGCACGTCGGCGGGCGAGATCGATCCGTGACCGGCCGCGCGGATCGTCCCGCGCCGCACGTCCGCCTCGTATCGGACCGGGCCGCGGCCGGAGATCTGCATGACGCCGTCGGAGCGCTCGTTCGCGCGGCCGCGGTCGAGCCGGACCTGCGACGTGCCGTACGGCAGGAACAGGAAGCCGCGGCCGATCGCGTTCAGCTCGACGGTCATGACCGCCGTCGGCATGCCGTGCGCCTCGAACGCCGAGTGCATGCCGCGCCGCAGTGCGACGCCGGGCTCGCGGAGCCACACGCCGTCCTCGTAGCGCGTGAAGTCCGCCTCCCGGAGCCGGAGCGAGTCGCCCGTGGGGAGGGCCGGCCGGGCCGCCAGCCGGAGGATCACGCGGTCGCTGCGCTTCGCCGCGCTGAAGGACTCCAGGTCGACGCGGTCGGCCGTCTGCGACTGCGAGAACGCGTCCTCGAGCCGGACGGGCGCGACGGCGAACGGCCCGTGCAGGCGCGGCAGGACGAAGAAGAGCGGCACGGCGCAGGCGGCCGCGCCGGCGATCGCGACCGCAGACATGCCGGGCGTCGGCACGCTCGCGAGGACCCGATCCGGCGGTGCGTCCGAGAAGTCCGCGAGCACCGCGAGCTTGCCGAGCGTCCGAAAGCCGAGCCACGCCATCGCCGCGAAGTAGACGAGCGAGGAGACGTGCGTCGACGACGACGCCGACGCGAGCGCCAGGAGGAAGATGACGAGCAGGGAGAGCCGCGCCTCGCTCGGACGCTTCATCGACGCGAGCTTCGCGATGGCCGTGAAGAGGAGCAGGTGCGACACCGAGCGGAGCAGGCCGAGGCGCAGCGTCGCCATCTCGAAGGCGAGCCATCCCAGGTAGCCGAGCCCGAGCACGTTGAGCCACACGTCGGACACGCGGATGGGCCGCTCGGTCCGCGCGCGATACCAGAGGTACAGCAGGATCAGCTCGTAGAGCAGGATCGCGGACCGGCTCGAGCCGTGCGTGAAGAGCAGTGGCAGCGGCGCGAGGAACGCGGACGGAGCGAGGGCGAGCAGGTACGCCCGCGACAGGCCCGGCGGCATCGCGCGGCGATCGGCTACGAGACGAACCACCGGACGTCCCCCCGGCGCATCGCCGGAAGCTCCTGCGCGGTCGCGGCGGGCACCGGCTCGAGACGCGCGAGCGCCTCGAGGATGCGGAGCCGCTGGCTGCGTCCGCCTCGCGCGGCGACCTTGACCCCGCGCGCGTGGAAGCCGACCTCGGCGCCGCGAGAGAGCAGCAGCAGCGCCTGTCCCGCGCACCGCGCCACCGCGCTCTCGAACCGCGCGAGGGCCGCCGCGTCGACCGGAAACGGCATCGCGTTCTCGATCGCGAGGAAGACCGCGCGGTCGCGCTCCGCCTCGCGCTCGCGCACGATCCAGCGGCGCATCCGGGCGGACTGCTTCCAGTGAAGGTCCCGCGGGTCGTCGCCCGGTGAGAACTCGCGCAGCGTGCGCAGATCGGTGCCGCCGCCGCGCGAGCGCGGGTGCGGCCGGCCGCCGCGCGCGTCTTCGGGCGGGATGTCGGGCACCGGGTTCGCCTCGGGCAGCGGATATACGACGATCTCGCGGGAGAGCTCGGCGCGTCGGTACTTGCGGAACAGGCCGAGCGGGAAGCGCGAGAGGAGTCCCGCGTCCGCGTCGCGGATCACGCCCCGTCGCGGGAACGTGCCCTCGACGACGACCTCGCGCTTCTCGCCGGGCGCGAGCGGGTCGATCCAGAGCGGGCCCGGCAGTGCCTCGTGCAGGAAGAAGAGCGACTGCGCCGTCTGGCCCTTCATCCGGTTCTCGAGCTTCACCTTGAGCCAGGCGGGGCGCGTCGCGACGACCTCGCCGACGGTGTCGATCTCGCACCGGACGCCGCGAACGTTGCGCCGCGACAGCACGCCCGAGACGACCATCGCGGCGAGCATCCCGGCGAGGACGAGGTAGAGCCCGTTGTTGCCCGTGTTCGTCGCCGCGATCGCGACGACGAGGCACATGAGGATGTAGCCCAGGCCGAAGTTGGTGATCCGGATCTGCCAGTCGGGGATGAGGCGGGTCATTCAGGAAGGTCGTAGGTCGTAGGTCGTAGGTCGTAGGCGGTGAGGCCGCAAATTTCCTACGACCTTCCACCTAAGACCTACGACCTTCTTCATACCGGCACCGCGACCTGCCCGAGGATCCGCCGCACGATCTCGCGCTCACGGCCGCCCGCGCCGAAGCCGTCGGACGAGACGGACAGGATCCGGTGCGCGAGGACCGGCTCGGCGACGGCCTGTGCGTCGTCCGGCGTCGCGTAGCTGCGCCCGCGCAGCAGCGCAAACGCCTGAGTCGCACGGAAGAGCGCCTGCGCGCCGCGCGTCGACACGGGCAGCCGCAGCTCGGCCGTCTGCCGCGTCGCGCGGACGAGCGCGTGGAGATAGTCGAGCAGCGAATCGGATACGGCCACGTTCTCCGTCTCGGCCTGGAGAGCGAGGACCTGCGCGGGAGTCAGCACCGGGGGGATCGCCTGCAACACCCGCTCGGTGCCGCCGCGCCGCAGCAGCATCTTCTCCTCGTCCGCGCTGGGATAGCCCAGCGAGAGGCGGAGGAAGAAGCGGTCCATCTGCGACTCGGGCAGCGTATAGGTGCCGAGGTACTCCACGGGGTTCTGCGTCGCGACGACCATGAACGGCTCGGGAAGCGGCCGCCGCTCCGTCTCCACGGTCACGGCCGACTCGTTCATCGCCTCGAGCAGCGCGGACTGCGTCTTCGGCGTCGCGCGGTTGATCTCGTCGGCTAGGACGATGTGCGCGAAGATCGGACCGGGGTGGAACTCGAAGCGGTCGTTCGCGGCGTGAAAGACCGAGATGCCGATGACGTCCGCCGGCAGCGTATCGCTCGTGAACTGGATCCTCCGGAAGTCGAGCGAGAGGCTGCGCCCGAGGGCGCGCGCGAGCGTCGTCTTGCCGACGCCCGGCACGTCCTCGATGAGGACGTGGCCGCGCGAGAGCAGCGCGGTCAGGAGCAGCTCGACCGCGCGGGGCTCGCCGCGGTAGGCGAGCGCCACGTTCTCCCGGAGCTTCGAGAGGGCCGCGGCGGACGGCGTGCTCACGCCCGTCCTCCCTTGCCCGCTCCGGCGAGCGCCGCGACGGCGGAGCGCAGCTCCCCCTCGCGGTCGAGCGGCAGCACGAGCGTCCCGTCGCGGCCGACGACGATCGCCGTGTCGCGGACTCCCGGCGCGAGCACGGGCCCCGGCGCGACGACGAGGTTGCCCGCTCCGTCCGCGCCGCGCAGGTCGCGCACGGAGCGCCAGGTGCCGACGTCGCTCCACCCGGCGTCGAGCGGCACCGCGTGGACGTTCGCCGCCTTCTCCGCGACGGCGAAGTCGATCGATATGTCGGGAAGCGCCTCGTAGTCCGCGCGCGAGCCGGTCGCGACCCAGCGCTCGATGCCGGCGGCGAGCGCGGCGTCGACGCGGTGCGCCTCGGCCATCAGGCGCGACGGCCGGAAGACGAAGATGCCCGCGTTCCAGAAGTGCCTTCCGTCCGAGGCCCACTCGCGGGCGCGCGCGGCGTCCGGCTTCTCCGTGAAGCGCGTGACGCGGTCGCCGTCCAGCTCGATGTAGCCGAAGTCGGGCTCCGCGCGGGTCGGACGGACGGCGAGGATCACGATGCTCGCGCCGTCGGCGAGCGCGGCCGCCGAGACGAGCGCGCGGCGGAACGCCGCGTCGTCGGTCACTGTCTGGTCGGACGGGATCGACGCGGTCACGGGATCGCCCGAGTCCCGAAATCTCGCGGCCGCGGCCAGGATCGCGGGCCCCGAGTTGCGCCGCGCCGGCTCGTCGAGGATGCGGTCCGGCGGCAGCGACGGCAGCTCGCGGCGGACGAGGTCCACGTGGCGCGCCGACGTCGCGGCCCAGACGTCCCGGGACATCGGCGCGACGCGGTCCCACGTCTCGGCGAGCAGGCTCTTGTCCGAGAGGATCGGCAGGAACTGCTTGGGGCGCTCCTCGGTCGAGAGCGGCCAGAGCCGCGTGCCGGAGCCGCCGGCCATGAGCAGGATGCGCACCTCTCCCTTTTCGGTCACTTCCACTCCACTCCCAGCATCTCGACCTCGGGCGAAAGGGTAACCCGGAACCTCGCGGAGACCTCGTCCCGCATGCGACGCATGAGCGCCAGGACGTCCGCGGCCCGCGCGCCGCCGGTGTTCACGATCACATTCGCGTGGCGCGGCGAGATCATCGCCGCTCCGGCGCGCTCCCCCTTCAGCCCGCACGCCTCGATGAGGCGTCCGGCGTAGTCGCCCTCGGGGTTCTTGAAGACGCTGCCGGCGTTGGGCTCGGACGGAAGGGCGCCGCGGCGCTTGTCGGCCACGGCCCGCGTCCTGGCGTGGATCGACTCCGGGTCAGCCGGCGTCAGCCGGAGCACGGCACTGCCGACGATCTCCCGGGTCTCGATGAGCTTCGACCAGCGGTAGCCGTGGGGAATCTCCGGCGCCGGAACCGACCGCCGCTCGCCCGTCCGCGACACGACCCGCACCGTCTCGAGGACGTCGAAGATCTCGCCGCCATACGCGCCGGCGTTGATCCGCACCGCACCGCCGATCGAGGACGGAATGCCGGAGATCGCCTCGATGCCGGAGAGCCCCGCGCGCGCGGCCGCGGCGCAGACGCCGCCGAGCGCCGCGCCGCCGCCCGCCGTCAGCCGGTCGCCATCGATCGTCACGCGCAGAAAGTCGCCCTCGAGCCTCAATACGTAGCCCGGGAAGCCGTCGTCGGCAGCGAGGACGTTGGAGCCCATGCCGAGCAGCGCGAGCGGGAGGCCGCCCTGCGACGCGGCGGCGAGCGCGGCGGCGAGCCCCTCCTCGGTGCGGACGCGGCAGAACCAGCGAGCCGGGCCGCCGATCCGCCAGGTCGTATGGCGCGAGAGCGGCTCGTTCTCGAGGACGAGGCCGTCCGACTCGGCGAGCGTCAGGCTCATGCGCCGAAGACGCCGAGGCGTCCGAGCACGACGAGGACCGCGAACGCATAGACACCCGCCAGGATGTCGTCGACCACGATTCCCCAGCCGCCCGGAAGCGACTGGATCCGCCGGATCCCGAGCGGCTTCCACACGTCGAAGAGGCGGAACAGGACGAACGCCGCGATCCAGGCCCAGAGGCGGGATTCACCCGGGCCTCCCGCGGCGCCCGCGAGCGGGATCGCCGCGCAGGCCACGATCTGGCCCGCCACCTCGTCGATGACGATGCAGCCCGGATCCTCGGATCCGAGCGCGCGCGCGACCGGGTTGGACACGAAGACGCCGATCAATCCGATCAGAAGCCCGGACATCAACAGTCCGACCGGCGATCCGAGAATGCCGCCATGGGCGCGAAGCAGCCAGGCGATGACGAGACCGACGACGGAGCCGGCGGTCCCCGGCGCGATGGGAGAGAGGCCGGATCCGAACCCGGTCGCGACGAACGCGGCGAGCGGATTCGCGGAGAAGGCGCGTCGTGCATCCGACATTGACACCGGGTCGTGTCGGAGCGAAGATCCTTCCGTCCTCATCGCGTCCTGCAGCGCCGCATTCGGAGTCTATAATCGCGCGGAACGCGCGGAATTTTCCCTCGATCGAGAAAGGTGAGGACATGTCCAGCGTGAAAACCAACGAGAAGTGGCGCGCCGTCGAGACGGCGCTGACTCAGATCGAACGCCAGTTCGGCAAGGGCGCGATCATGCGGCTCGGCGAACGGCCCGAGCAGGCGATCGCGGTGATCCCGACAGGCTCGCTCGCCGTGGACGCCGCGCTCGGCGTGGGCGGCATCCCCCGCGGCCGCGTCGTCGAGATCTTCGGCCCGGAGTCGTCGGGCAAGACGACGCTCTCGCTCCAGATCATCGCCCAGGCCCAGAAGACCGGCGGGCTCGCCGCGTTCATCGACGCCGAGCACGCCCTCGACGCGGAGTACGCCAAGAAGCTGGGCGTCGACACGGAGAACCTCCTCGTCTCGCAGCCCGACAACGGCGAGCAGGCGCTCGAGATCGCCGAGATGCTCATCCGCTCGGGCGCGATCGACGTGATCGTCGTCGACTCCGTCGCGGCCCTCGTGCCGAAGGCGGAGATCGAGGGCGAGATGGGCGAGGCGCAGATGGGCCTGCAGGCGCGGCTGATGTCGCAGGCGCTGCGCAAGCTGACGGCCATCGTGTCCAAGTCGCGAACCAGCCTGATCTTCATCAACCAGATCCGCGAGAAGATCGGCGTGATGTTCGGCAACCCGGAGACAACGACGGGCGGCCGGGCGCTGAAGTTCTACGCGACGATCCGCATCGACATCCGCCGGATCGCATCCCTGAAGGACGGCGAGACGGTCGTCGGTTCGCGGACCAAGGTCAAGGTCGTCAAGAATAAGGTCGCCTCGCCGTTCCGGCAGGCGGAGTTCGACATCAACTACGGCGAGGGCATCTCGCGCGCGGGCGAGCTGATCGACATGGGCCTCGAGGCCAAGCTCGTCGAGAAGTCGGGCGCGTGGCTCTCGTACGGAGACCTGCGCATCGGGCAGGGCCGCGAGAACTCGAAGCAGTTCCTGAAGGAGAACCCGGAGCTCGCGGCGGAGATCGAGCGCAAGCTGCGCCAGAGCCTCGGCCTCGACCCGGTCGAGCCGGCCGCGGCGACGGCGTCCGCGGCGCCGGCCCCCGCTCCGTCCGCCGCGGCGGAAGCCGCGCGCGAGAAGGAGAAGGTCCGGAGGTAGCGGAGAACCTGTCATCCCGAGGCGCGGCGACGAAAGATTCCTTTCGTCGCTGCGCGGCGGGTTGTCGGCGGTCCGGCTCGCCGAGGGGTCCCTCTCGGCGCTCGGGACGACACTGAGACGGGACGTTCGCTCTCCGGCA
>DATBBK010000055.1:0-29560 GCA_036271035.1 Thermoanaerobaculia bacterium
CAGCGTCCTCGCCGGATAGCGGGCTGGCGGCGCGGCCGCCCGCATTCACGCGCAGCTCGCGGGATTCCTGATGGAGAGGTTCGACCGCCGCGACCTGCGCTTCATCGCCGCCTGCCTGTTCGTGATCGTCGCGGGCGCGGCAATCACCGGCGCGCTCTTCCAGCGCGCGTTCCCCGAGGCCGCGATCGAGTTCAAGGTCGACCGCAACGGCGCCCGCCGGCTGGGCGAGGGTTCGCTCGCGGAGCGGGGGCGCGACGTCAAGGGCGCGAGGTTCGCCGCGAAGTTCTCGGTCGACGACGAGCCGAAGGTCTACCTCGAGCGCGAGCTCGGGCTCGAGCGCGCGAGCCGGCTCTACGGCCGCGACGCGAAGATCTGGCTCTGGCAGATGCGCTGGTTCCGCTCCGGGCAGCAGGAGGAGGAGCGGGTCGCCGTCTCGCCGCTCGGGGATCTCGTCGGGTTCCGCACGGTGCTGCGGGAGGACGCGCCGGGCGCGCGGCTGAGCGAGGCCGAGGCGCGAAAGATCGCGCTCGCGTACCTGGCGAGCCGCGGGCTCGGAGCGTCGAGCCTGCAGGCGGTCGAGGCCACTCCCGTCGCTCGGCCGAACCGGACCGACTGGAACTTCGTCGACGAGAAGGCGGGCGTGCGCTTCGCCGACGCGACGATCCGCTACGAGACGACGGTCTCCGGCGACCGGCTGACGCGCTACCGCGAGACGGTCCACGTCCCCGAGTCGTGGGTCCGCGACTACGAGCGCCTCCGCGCCAAGAACGACGCCGCCGGGCAGGTCGCGAGCGCGGCGCTGCTCGTCACCCTCCTCTGCATGCTCGGCGTGCTGGTCACGAAGATCGTCCGAAAGGACGTGCCGTGGCGGCTCGTCGCCGCGTTCGGCGGCACCGGCTTCCTCCTCGCGCTCCTGTCGGGGCTGAACGAGCTGCCGCTGACGTTCTTCGAGTACGACACCGCGAGCCCGCTCTCCGCGTATCTCACGCGCCAGGTCGTGATGGGCGTGCTCGCCGCGATCGCGACGGGCGCGGGGATCGGGCTCATCGTTGCCGCGGCCGAGCCGATCTACCGCGAGCGGTTCCCGAGGCTCTCGTCGCTCGGCGGCGCGTTCTCGCTCCGGGGGCTGCAGAGCAAGGAGTTCTTCCGCTCCGTGCTGCTCGGATACGCGCTCGCCGCGTTCTTCTTCGCCTACCAGGCGGTGTTCTACGTCGTCGCGGCGAGGTTCGGCGCGTGGGCGCCCGCGGACGTGCCGTACAGCGACATGCTCAGCACCCTGCTGCCCTGGGCGACCGTGCTCTTCATCGGCTTTTTGCCGGCGGTGTCCGAGGAGGGCATCAGCCGGATGTTCTCGATCTCGTTCCTCGACAGGCTCGGCGCGTGGCGTTGGGTCGCGGTCGTCGTGCCGGCGTACATCTGGGGCTTCGGCCACTCGACGTACCCGAACCAGCCCTTCTTCATCCGGGGACTCGAGGTCGGGACCGCGGGCGTTCTGATCGGCGCGGTGATGCTGCGCTACGGGGTCGTGCCGCTCTTGTTCTGGCACTTCACGGTGGACGCGATCTACACGGCGCTGCTGCTCCTGCGCTCCGGGAACACGTACTACGTCGTGTCCGGCGCGATCGCCTCCGGCATCCTCCTGCTGCCCCTCGCGATCTCGTTCGTGCTCTATCTCAGACGGGGCGGGTTCAAGGCCGCCCGGGCGCCCTCCAACGCCGAGGTCGGCTTCGCGGCGCCGCCTGGCCTCGGAACGGTCGTGCGGGCGCCCGCGCCGGTGCCGCCCGTGATGCCGCTGCCACGCGGCGCGCTCGGGGTCATGGGCGTCGCCGCGGTGATTCTTTTCGCATCGCTCTTCGCGCCGTCGCGGGCGGACGAGTCGCTCGCCGAGGACCACGTCGGGCGGGCGCGCGCCTCGGCGATCGCGCTCGAGTTCCTCCGCGTCAACGGCGTCGACCCGGCGACGTGGCGCTCCGTCGCCTACGAGGGGACGGGATTCCCGGACGACGGGGAGGTCCGCGAGTTCAAGCCGCAGGACAACGGCGGCATCCCGACGTTCTCGGACGCGGCCGCGCGCTACGTCATCGAGCGCGGCGGCCCCGAGGCGTTCCAGCGGCTCGCCGAGCGCCAGCTCCCGCTCGCGTGGTGGGTCGTCCGCTTCTACCGGCCCGAGACGAAGGAGGAGTGGAAGGTCCTCGTCGACGCGCGGCGGGGGAGAGTCGGCGCGTTCGTCCATCCGGTCGCGGAGGACTCGCCCGCGGCCCCGCCCGTCGCGGACGACGCCGCGCGCCGGCGCGCGTCCGCCGTCGCCTCGCTGCTGGGCTACCCGGCCTCCGAGTACGCGGTCCTGGAGGTCGGCACGGAGACCCGCCCGAAGCGCGTCGACACGACGGTGGTCCTCGAGGCGTCGCCGAAGGGCATCGGAGAGGCGCGCCCGCGCCTGACCGCGGTCTTCCACGGCCCGAGCCTCGCGTCGTTTCTGCCGAGCCTCCACGTGCCCGAGAGTTTCATGCGCGAGCAGCGCAGCCGGAGCTCGCTCGACTGGCTGCTCGTGGCGGTGCGCGTGGTCGCGGCGGGCGCGCTCGTCGGAGCGGGTGTGATCCTGTTCCTCCGCATCGTCCGGCAGGAGGGGTTCCGCTGGCGTTCGGTTCGCAAGCCCGTGATGTGGGCGGCGCTGGTCGCCGGGGCGGGGCTCGCGAACACGGTGCCGTACCTGTTCCGGGGATACCAGACGCAGATGCCGATGTCCCTCTTCCGGCTCGGGCTCGGCGTCGGGATCGGAGTCGGGCTGCTCGGCATCCTGCTCGTCGCCGCCATCGCGTTCGTGCTGCTCGACGGCGCGCGGCCCGGCTGGGCCGCCGCGATGCGCCGGAAGGGCTCGCTCGCGGATGCGTTCCTGCGCGCCGCGATCGCGGCGGGCGGGATGATGGGCCTCTCGCGCTGGTTCCACGTCGTCTCGTCGCGCATCCCATCGCTCTACGAGCCGGACCCGACGCTGCCGTCGAGCCTCCAGTACGTCTCGCCGGCGGTGGACGTCCTGTGGTCGGCCGGGCGCGGTGCGCTCATGATCGCGACGCTCGCGGGGACGGCGGCGCTCGCCGCGCGCAGCTCGTTCTTCCGGACGACGAAGGGACGCGTCCTCGGCTTCGCGGCGCTCGCGATCGCGCTCCTGCCCGCCGGCCTCAGCTCGCCCGTGTCGTTTCTGGCGGACTATCTGCCCGAGGTCCTGGCGGCCGCGTGGCTCGCCGCCTCCGCGTTCCTGCTGCTGCGCGACCACGCCGCGGCGTGGGTCCTCTTCGGCCTGATCGCTCTCGGCGGGCGGGGCGCCGTCGAGCTGCTCGCCCAGCCGGCGCCGCCGGACCGCTCGGCGGGCGCGTGGGCGACGGTCCTCCTCGCCGTGGCGGGCATCGCGCTGCTCGCGGGACGCCGCGACCGCGACGAGGCGGAGGCCGTCCCGGAGGTCCCGCCGACTCCGCTGCCCGAGCTGCCCGTCCACCCGAGCGCGGAGACGGGCGGACATATTAGCCACGGCTAATACGTCGGAACGGCCCCGGCCGGAGGGCCCCGGCTCGTAGGGCGGGGCTCGTCCTCCGCCCGCGACGTGGAGGCGATCGTCGGCGCGGGCGGCCGCAAGGGCTGCCCCTACGAAGACGCCAGGGAGCGTCCTCAGCTTCCGGTCGAGTGGTACCTGCGCGTCCCCGCGTTCCAGACCGCGAGCGCCAGCGTCAGCGTGACCGCGGCGACGACGGGCACGCCCCAGAACCAGCGCTCGAGCTCGGTGCGATGCAGGAAGCGCGCGGTGGGGTAGAACGTCGCGAACGCGAACGGGATGACGAACGAGAGCGTGAACCGGATCCAGCCGTCGTAGATCGTCAGCGGGTAGCGGCCGAACTGCATCAGGTTGAAGACCGGCGGCACGATGCCGATTCGGTCCTCGATCCAGAACGACGTCGCCGTGAGGCCGACGAATATCGCGAGATAGATCACCGCGCCGCACGCCGCCCACAGGATGAAGAGCAGCACGTCGACGGCCGTGAAGGT
This sequence comes from Thermoanaerobaculia bacterium, assembly GCA_036271035.1. GTDB lineage: Bacteria > Acidobacteriota > Thermoanaerobaculia > UBA5066 > Gp7-AA6 > DAHUXD01. The sequence continues at coordinate 4,039 of DATBBK010000055.1, forward strand.
CAGCCCGAGGCGCCGCGAGGCCCAGATCACGCCCGCGAGGCCGGTGATCGTCTCCTGGAGCGACTCCAGGCGGAACGCCTCGAAGAGGACCTGGAACACGGAGTCGACCGGCCGCACGAGCACGCGGTCGAACCGCCCCTCGATCAGGTAGCGGTCCGGGAACTGGTACAGATTCCAGGAGAGCACGTTGAAGATCCCGAGGGGGATCAGCGAGAAGCCGTAGAGGAAGACCATCTCCGGGAACGTCCAGCCCTTCACGGCCGGAACCCGCGAGAAGACGATCAGGAGGAAGCCGAACGACGCGGCCGTCCCGAGGAACGTCGCGAACACGCTCGAGAAGAAGTCGAGCCGGTACTCGAGGCGCGCCTTGGCGTACTGAAGGAAGTACAGCCGGAACAGCCTCGCGTGGCGGCGGATCTCGCGAACGGCCGAGGTCATCGCGTCATCCGCCCTGGATCGTGATCCGCATCCGCGACCGCCTCCACGCCCACTGCCCGAGCGCGATCAGCGCGACCGTCCACGCGGCCTGCAGCCCGAGCAGCCGCGCCGCGGCCATCCCGGTCGCCTTGCCGAGGTAGAGCGTCGCCGGCGTGAAGTTGATGTGCGGGAAGGGCGAGACGAGCAGGATCGAGCGCAGCGGCTCGGGGAAGAGCGTCGTCGGGATGAGGAGGCCCGACAGGAGCTCGAGCACGAGGTACTTGGCCCTCAGGATGCCGAGGATCGACTTGCTGCGGATCGCGATCAGTCCCACGAGGAAGTTCAGGCCGGCCACGAGGAAAAAGGAGAGCACCGCCGAGACCGCGAACATCGCGCCCGCCGCGAACGACGCCGGCGGCTTCAGCGGGAACAGGATCGTGAGCAGCACCGTGATCGGGATCGTGAAGAGGACGGCGCGGAAGGCGGACTGCCCGGCCGCGTCGGCGACCATGACCGTCTGGAAGTCCACCGGGCGGATGAGATTCATCGCGAGCCGGCCCTCCTGCATCTGGCCCGCGATGTCGCGGTCGATCTCGTTGAAGTAGAACGAGCGGATCGCCCAGCTGACCGCGACGTACGTGACCATGTCGTCGAGCGACAGCCCGCCGACGGTCGCGCCCGTGTGGAAGACGGCGCGCCAGATGAAGTAGTAGACCGCGACGTTGAAGAGATACGTCAGCACGCCCACGTAGTAGCGCGCCCGGTAGGCGAGCATGTTGAGGAAGCCGATGCGCGCGAACGGCAGCGCGGACCGCCAGGTGGCGACGGAGGCGGACGAGACGGCGCTCACGCGCGCCCTCCGGGCGGTGCGGCTCTCACGCGACGCCCTTCTCGTAGATCCGCTTGACGACCGCCTCGATCTCGGGCTCCTCGATCGTGAGGTCCGAGACCTCGAAGCGGTTGACGATGTCCTTGACCGCCGTGGCGGGCGCCGTCTTCCGGCGATCCACTTCGAGCCGGTAGCGGTGGAGGCCGACCTCGCGGATCGGCGAGCCGTCAAACGAGAGCTCGGACGGGTCCGGTGCGCGCTTCACGTCGAAGACGATGGCGGTGATCGGCAGGATGCGGTCGCGCAGCTCGTTCAGGGCGCCGTCGAACAGCAGCTTCCCGTGGTCGATCACGATGACGCGCCGGCACAGCGTCTCGATGTCCGCGAGGTCGTGCGTCGTGAGCAGGACGGTCGTACCGTCGCGGCGGTTGATCTCCTGGAGGAACTCCCGGACGTTCGCCTTCGCGACGATGTCGAGGCCGATCGTCGGCTCGTCGAGGAACAGCAGCGGCGGCCGATGGAGCAGCGACGCGGCGAGATCGCAGCGCATCCGCTCGCCGAGCGAGAGCTTGCGGACCGGCTGATGCAGGTACGCGTTCAGGCCGAGGACGCGGTCGAAGAGCGCCATGCGCTCGCGGTACACCGGTTCGGTCAGCCCGTAGATCTCCTTGAGGAGGCGAAACGACTCGACGACCGCGATGTCCCACCAGAGCTGCGTCCGCTGCCCGAACACGACGCCGATCGTCGCGACGTAGCTCGTGCGCTCGCGGTACGGGACGAAGCCGTTGCAGAGGACCTCGCCGGAAGTCGGCGTCAGGATGCCGGTGAGCATCTTGATGGTCGTGGACTTGCCGGCGCCGTTCGCGCCGATGTATCCGACCATCTCGCCCGGCTGGATCGAGAACGTGACGTCGGCGACGGCCGCGGTCTGGGTGGCCTTGCGGCGGACCAGGGACTTGAGCGCCGCGCGCAGGCCCTCCTCGCGGCGATAGGTGCGGAAGACCTTCGTGAGCCGTTCGACGGAGACGACGGGCTCGCTCACGCGCCGTCCTCGTCTTCGTCGTTTTCCTCGTTGGCCTCGTCGGCCTCGAGCTCCCGCAGCTGCATCGCGCGGGCATAGACGTCGCGCGCGGGGACTCCCGCGCGTCGGCCGATCTCTCGTGAGAGCGCCTTCAGGGTCTCGCCGGCGGCGAGCGCCTCGCGGATCCGGGAGTCCAGGTCGTCGCCCTCGGCGCGCTCGGGGAGGCCGCGCCGGCCCTCGACGACGACCGTCACCTCGCCCCGGGCGGGGCCGCGCTCGTCGAGCCGCCTCGCGACGTCGGGGAGCGAGCCCCGAACCGTCTCCTCGTGGAGCTTCGTTAGCTCGCGCGAGACGCTCGCGCGCCGCTCGCCGAGCACGGCGGCCGCGTCGGCCATCGACTCGTTCAGCCGGTGCGGCGCCTCGAACCACACGAGGGTCTCGGCGCGGTCCCTGAGCGACTCGAGCAGGCGCCGACGCTCGCCCGAGCGCGCGGGAAGGAACCCCACGAAGAGGTGCGGGACGGCCGGGATCCCCGAGACGGCCAGCGCCGCAGCGCCCGCCGAGGGGCCCGGCACGACGAGCGCCTCGAACCCCGCGTCCGCGGCGGCCGCGACGAGCCGCGCGCCCGGGTCCGAGAGCGCGGGCATGCCCGCGTCGGTGACGAGCGCGACCGTCTCGCCGCGCGACAGCCGCGCGACGAGCTCCTCCGCGCGCGCGTTTTCCCGCGGCGCCGGGCACGAGATGCGCTTCACGCCGATCCCGAACCGCGCCGCGAGCTTCGCGGTGACGCGCGTGTCCTCGCAGAAGATCGCGTCCGCCTCGGAGAGCGCGGCGCGAGCCCGCGGAGACAGGTCGTCGAGATTCCCGATCGGGGTGCCGACGACGAGCAGGCGTCCCGGCTTCGGCAAATGACTCACGGGGAAACCGAAAAATAGCACGGGCTTGTATCATTCCCGCGTGCGCTCCGCCGTTCTCGCGATCCTCGGTCTGCTCGTGCTCTCGGCCGCGCGCGGCGAGATCGTGGACCGCATCGCGGCGACCGTGAACGACGCGGCGATCCCCGAGAGCGAGGTCCGCCGGGCGATGCTCGTCTCCGCGCTCGAGCCCGCGCCCGACGAGACCCGCGAGGCGTTCCGGGAGCGCGTCATCGACGCGCTGATCGACCAGTACCTCGAGTACCAGGACGCGGTGCGGTTCGGCCCCGCGTCGCCGGACGCGGCCGAGGTCACCGCGGCGATGGACAAGCTGCGCGAGAACCTCCACAAGCAGGGCAAGAGCCCCGAGGAGGAGTTCGCGCACGCCGGCATGACGTCCGAGGACGTGAGGTCCGCGCTGGAGCGGCAGCTCGTGATCTCGCGGTACCTCAAGGAGCGCTTCGCGCCGCTGGCCTACGCCGACGAGACGCAGGCTCGCCAGGAATACGAGAAGCAGTACGTGCCCGAGCGCCGGGCCGCCGGGCAGCCGGTCGAGCCGTTCGAGGCCGTGGCCGATCAGATGCGGGACCGCTACTCCAAGCGGGCGTTCGACGAGGAGGTCGCGAAGTGGCTGAAGGACTTGCGGCAGCGGTCCCGGATCTCGATCTATCGCCTGCCCGTCGAGATCCCGCGGGACCGCAGGCCGGTGATCGTCTCGAGCGTCCCGAATCCGGCGCCGACGCCCGCGCCGTGACGGCCCAACGCCGCGCCGCCCTCGCGCTCCGGTTCGCCGCGATCCTGCTCGCGGGCGCCGCGACGGCCGCGGCGGCGTTCGCCCAGGACCTGACGCCGCCCGACCGTCCCGTGCCGATGTACGACGTCCCGGTCGAGATGCGGGACGGCGTCGTCCTGCGGGCGGACGTGTGGCTCCCGCCGCCGGGCCGGGGCCGGTTCCCGACTCTGCTCTATCGGACGCCGTACGACCGCAAGCGCTCCGAGGAAGACGCGGTCCTGACCGCGGCGCTCAAGCGCGGCTACGCGGTGGTTCTCCAGGACGTGCGCGGGCGATACGGGTCGGAGGGCAACTTCGTGCCGTACCGACGCGAGGGCGAGGACGGCTACGACACGATCGAGTGGGCGGCCGCGCAGCCGTGGTCGAACGGGGCGATCGGCACGTGGGGACTCTCCTATCCGGGCGCCGTGCAGTGGCTCGCCGCAGTCGAGGCGCCGCCGCACCTGAAGGCGATGGTGCCCGCGATGACGTTCTCCTCCCCGCGCAACTTCTTCTACGCGGGCGGCGCGTGGGACCTTTCGTGGATTCCGTGGATCTGGAACAACATCGCGACGGACTCGCGCGCGCACCTGAACCTGTCGGGCCCGCATAACTCCGCCGAGGCCCACGAGGCGTGGCAAACGCTGCGGGGCATCCTGCCGTACCGCCTGCCGCTGTCGGACGTCCCGGAGCTCGCGGAGGTCGCGCCGTACTACCTCGACTGGCTCAAGCATCGGCCCACGGACGACTGGTGGGACTGGGCGGACCTGCGCGGCCGCTACGGCGCCGTGAAGGCCGCGGTCCTGAACTTCTCCGGCTGGCACGACGAGGCGTACGGACCCGAGGGCGCGATCACGAACTTCCTCGGCCTGATGGCCGCGCGGAAGGGCGACGCGGATCCACGCACGCGCCTGATCATGGGGCCGTGGACGCACGGCGGCGAGGACTCGGAGCGCTCGGGCGCGCGCTCGTTCGGTCCTACGGCGCCGATCGACTACCCGGAGATGGTCCTCCGGTTCATGGACAAGTGGGTGCGCGGCGTGGCGAACGGCGCCGAGCGCGATCCGCGCGTGCGCGCGTTCGTGATGGGGGAGAACGTCTGGCGCGACAGCGACACGATGCCGTTCTCCGGTACCCGTTCCGTCTCGTTCTACCTGCTGCCGGGGGGCCGGCTCGGCCAGAAGGCGCCGGGCGGCGACGCGCCCTCGAGCAGCGCGTTCGTGTCCGATCCCGCGACGCCCGTCGTCGACCCGTACGGCGCCACGGAGGGCGCGCGCGACTACCGCGTCCTCACGGGGCGTAAGGACGCGCTCGTCTTCGAGACGGAGCCGCTCGAGGCGCCGCTGCGCATCGTCGGCGCGGTGAACACGGAGATCTTCCTCTCCGCCGACGCGCCGGACGCGGACCTCTGGGTCAAGCTCCAGGACGTCACGCCGGACGGCCCGTCGTGGAACCTGTCGAGCCCCGGGACCGACGTCCTCCGCGTCAGCGAGCGCGAGGGCACGGGGGCGGCGAAGCTCCTCCAGGGCGACGAGGTCGTTCCGATGCGGCTGCCGAACCTGCGCACGGGGAACTACTTCCCGAAGGGCCACCGCGTGCGCGTCATCCTGATGGGCAGCTTCATGCCGCACTTCTCGCGGAACCTGCAGACGGGGGAGTCCGAGACGGAGTCGAAGCTGACCCGCAAGGCGACGATCCGAATCCACCACGACGCCGCGCATCCGTCGCGGATCGTCCTGCCGGTGGTGCCCGACGAAGGCGCGAGCCGTAAGCCGTAAGCCGTGAGCCGAAGCGTCTCCGGGGTTCGACTCGTTTTTCTCGGTCTCGTGACACTCCTGCTCGCGACGCGTCTTCGCGCGCTTCAGCCCACGGAGGTCCGGATCCCGATGCGCGACGGCGTCCAGCTCGCCGGCGACCTCTGGAAGCCCGAGACGGGCGCGGGACCGTTCCCGGTCCTCCTCGAGTACCTGCCGTACCGCAAGGCTGAGGCGCGGGGCGGGAGCTTTCCGCTCTACTCGTACTTCGTGCAGCACGGCTTCGTCGTCGCGCGCGTGGACATCCGCGGCACCGGCAACAGCGAGGGCACGCTGATCCCGTACGAGTACAGCGAGATCGAGCAGAAGGACGGCGAGGACGTCATCGCCTGGCTCGCGAAGCAGCCGTTCTCGAACGGCAACGTCGGGATGTTCGGCATCTCGTGGGGCGGGTTCAACTCGATTCACATGGCGATGCGGAATCCGCCGGCGCTGAAGGCGATCATCGCCGTCGACGCGACGGACGATCTCTACCAGGACGACGTGCACTTCATGGACGGGATCATCCACGTCGACTCGTGGGAGATGAGCCAGGACCTCCACAACGCGGTGCCCGGCGCGCCGGACTACGTGATCGACGACCGCTTCTTCCAGGAGCGCTTCGACCAGCCACCGTGGATGCTGACCTACAAGGCGCAGCAGCGCGACGGACCGTTCTGGGATCGCACGGCGCTGAAGACGCGCTACGAGTCGATCCGCATCCCGGTCTTCATGATCGGCGGCTGGTACGACGGGTATCGCGACAGCATCCCGCGGATGCTCGAGCACCTGAAGGCGCCGACGAAGGCCATCGTGGGCGCGTGGGACCACACCTGGCCCGACGAGCCGTACCCGAAGCCCGGCTTCGACTGGCGCAACGAGGCGGTCCGCTGGTTCCGGCAGTGGCTCGAGGGCAAGGACACCGGGATCATGAAGGAGCCTCGCCTGGCCGTTTACGTCCGCGACTGGCACCCGCCCGGGCCCTACCTGGAGACGGCGCCGGGACGGTGGCGGTACGAGGAGGGCTGGCCGATCGCGCGGATCCGGGAGCGGGTCCTCCATCCGCTGGACGATCGCTCCCTCGCGGACGCCCCCGGCGCCGCGGCGGTGGATCGGCTGCGCTACGTGCCGACCACCGGCGTCGAGGCGGGCGGTCCGGTGATGTGGTGGGGGGACGTGGCGCCGGACCAGCGGCCGACCGACGCGTTCAGCCTCGTCTACGACACGCCGCCCCTGGCGGAGGACGTCGAGGTCCTGGGCCTGCCCCGCGCGATGCTGCGGGTCGCGGCCGACTCGCCGCACGTCGACTGGTTCGCGAAGCTCAACGACGTCGCGCCCGATGGAGCGGTGACGCTGGTGACCGGCGCCGCACAGAACGGGGCGCACCGCGTGTCGGCGAAGGACCCGAAAGCGATCGAGCCCGGGAAGGCCTTCCCGCTCGAGATCGAGATGCACTTCACGTCCTGGGTCTTTCCGAAGGGGCATCGCATTCGGCTCTCGGTCTCCAACGCCCAGTGGCCGATGCTCTGGCCGACGCGCTATCCGACGACGACGTCGCTCTACCTCGGACCCGACGGAACGCGCTTCCTGCTCCCCGTCGTGCCGCGCGCGGACCGCCCCGCGCCCGCGTACCTGCCGATCCCCGACGAGAAGGCGGCGGGCCTGCCCGGCTACGAGGCGATCGCGATGGAGACGCCGTCGGCGTACGGCGAGATCTCGTCGATCGAGCGCAACCCCCGCACCGGCAAGGCCGTTGTCCTGGCGACCAACGACAGCGCGCACCGCTATCCGTGGGGCGAGGAGCGCAACACGGAGAAGATCACGCACGAGGCCGAGGACGGACATCCCGAAAAGGCCTCGGTGCGCGGCGAGTACTCGAAGGAGATCAAGCTCCCGAACCGCACGCTGCGCTTCGAGAGCGTGGTGACGTTTTCGAGTGACAGCGAGAGCTTCCGTTACCAGGGGACGCGGAAGCTGTTCGAGAACGGAAAGCTCCTCCGCGAGAAGAGCTGGGACAAGACCTTCCCGCGCGACTTCCAGTAGCAGTAGCGAGCGCCGCGCGTCATGAGGATCGTCGTCTACGGCACGGGAGGGGCCGGGGGCCACTTCGGCGCGCGGCTCTCGAGGGCGGGCGAGGACGTCGTCTTCGTCGCGCGCGGCGCGCATCTCGACGCGATCCGCGCGAACGGCCTCGTGGTGGAGACGCCGGAGGGCGAGATCCGCGTCCACCCGGCCCGCGCGACGTCGGACCCGGGCGCCGTCGGGGAGGCGGACGCGGTCCTGCTCGGCGTCAAGACCTGGCAGGTCGAGGAGGCGGGCCGCGCGATGGCACCCGCGCTCTCCGGCGACACGTTCGTGCTGCCGCTGCAGAACGGGGTCGAGGCGGCCGATCAGCTGCGGACGACGGTCGGGTCGGAGCGGGTCGTCGGCGGGGTCTGCCGGACCTTCAGCTTCCTGGTCGGGCCGGGCCGCATCCGCACCGTCGGCTCGCACAACTCCGTGCAGCTCGGCGAGCTCGACTCGCGCCCGAGCGCGCGGACGACGCGGTTGCGCGGGACGCTCGAACGGGCGGGGCTCGATGCCTCCATTCCGGCCGACATCCACGTCGCGCTCTGGGCGAAGTTCTCGTTCGTCGTTCCGGTGGGCAGCGTCGGCGCCTACCTGCGCCAGCCGATCGGCCGGATTCGCACCGAGCCCGCGAGCCGGGCGCTGCTGGAGCGCGGCATGCGGGAGATCGTCGCGGTCGCGCGGGGACGCGGAATCGGGCTCGGCGCTGAAACGGTGACGAGCTCCATGGCGTTCATCGACTCGCTGGATCCGACCGGCACGTCCTCGCTGCAGCGGGATCTGGCGGAGGGGAGGCCGTCCGAGCTCGAGGCCTGGACGGGCTCCGTCGTGCGGCTGGGACGGGAGAGCGGCGTGCCGACGCCCTTGCACGCGGAGATCTACGAGGCCCTGGCGCCGATCGAGCGCGCAGCGCGGGAACGTATTAGCCGCGGCTAATACGTTCTCGCCGTCGCATCGTCCCCGCTCCGAAATGCGCCGGAGTCTCGCGCGGCGGCAGCGGCGCCTCCGGCTCCGTGACCGGCTCGGCGGACGCCTCGCGCCCGCTCAGGATCTCCCACATCCGCACGGCGTCTCGAGGCGCGGCCGCGCCGCGGTCGTTGTCGAAGTAGACCGCCGCGAGCGCGCCGTCCGACGCCCACTCCCGGCAGCGGCGCGCCCACTCCTGCAGCTCGTCCTCCGTGTAGCGTCCCTCGTAGAGCCGCCGTGCGCCGTGCAGGCGCACGTACGCGAGCTCGCGCGAGGTTCGAACGAGCGACAGGGGATGGCGCGACGCGGTGTCCGCCGCGACGAGCGCGATCGACCGGCGCTCCAGCAGCCGCAGCGCCTCGTCACAGAGCCAGCTCTCGTGCCGGACTTCCACCGCGTGGAGGAGACGATTGTCCCGGCCGTCCGGCGCCGTCAGCGCCGCGCGCCCGGTCGTCCGCGAGTCGTGGCGCCGGGCCCACCGCTCCGCCTCGCGCACCGTGCGCGGCAGCGCGGCGAAGAATGCGTCCGCTCGCTCGGCGCGGAAGGGAAGCTGCGGCGGCAGCTGCCACAGCACGGGACCGAGCATGCGTCCGAGCCGCAGCACGCCCGACGCGAAGAAGTTGGCGAGCGGCGCGCGGAAGTTCGCGAGCTTCAGCATGTGGGTGATGTAGCGGCTGCCCTTGAGCGCGAAGACGAAGCCGGGAGGAACCGCCTCGCGCCACCTCTCGCAGGCGGAGGGACGCGTCAGCGAGTAGAAGGTGCCGTTGACCTCGACGGAGGGAAGCCGCTCGGCGAGGTAGGACAGCCAGAGGCGCGACGCCAGCTTCGGCGGGTAGAACGCGTCCTTCCAGTGCGGGTAGATCCAGCCGGAGGTGCCGACGAGGAACGGGGACTTCGCTCCGGCCATGCCCGTCGGGAGAGCAAGGCCGGTGCCCGACCGGCCGCTAACCCGGAGGCCAGCTCATCGGGCGTCCGCCCAGCAGGTGGAAGTGGATGTGAAAGACGGTCTGACCCGCCTGCTCGCCGTTGTTCACGACGAGGCGGTAGTGCTCCAGGCCGAGGTCTCGCGCGATCGCCGCCGCGCGCGACACGACCTCGCCGAGCAGCTCGCGGTCCTCCGCGCCGGCGTCGGCGAGGCGTCCGATGTGCTTCTTGGGGATGACGAGAACGTGCGTCGGCGCCTTCGGCGCGATGTCGTGAAACGCGTACACGTTCGCGTCCTCGTAGACCTTCTTCGACGGAATCTGGCCCGCGGCGATCCTGCAGAACAGGCAGTCGGTCATGCCTTGACCCTCTCGACCTTCGCTCCCAGCCCCGTCATCTTCTCCTCCATCTTCTCGTAGCCGCGGTCGAGGTGGTAGACGCGCTCGATCGCCGTCTGGCCCCGCGCGCACAGGCCGGCGATGGCGAGCGCGGCGGAGGCGCGGAGATCGCTCGCCATGACGCGCGCGCCGGTCAGCTCCGACGGGCCCTCCACGATCGCCCAGCGCCCCTCGAGCCGCACGCGCGCGCCCATGCGGACGAGCTCCGCGGCGTGCTGGAACCGGTTCTCGAAGATGGTCTCCGTGATCGTCGCGACGCCGTCCAGGCCGGCGGCCAGCGCCATCCACTGCGCCTGCAGGTCCGTCGGGAAGCCCGGGTACGGCGCGGTCGCGACGTCGTGGGACTGGAGCCGTCCCTCGGCGCGGACGCGCATCGTGTCGCCGATCGTGTCGATTCGCGCGCCCGTCACGGCGAGGCGCGACGTCAGCGCGCTGAGGTGCCTGGGCTCGCATCGCCGGATCGCGACGTCGCCGCGCGTCGCCGCGGCGGCGAGCGCGTAGGTGCCCGCCTCGATCCGGTCGGGGATCACGGCGTGGCTCGCGCCGTGGAGCTTCTCCACGCCCTCGATCTCGATCGTCTCGGAGCCGGCGCCGCGGATGCGAGCGCCCATCGCGGTCAGCAGTCGCGCGAGGTCGGTCACCTCGGGCTCGCGGGCCGCGTTGACGAGCCGCGTCGTGCCCTTCGCGAGCGAGGCGGCGAGCATGACGTTCTCGGTCCCGGTCACGGTGACCGTGTCGAACACGATCTCGCCGCCGCGCAGCCGTTCCGCCTTCGCCTCGACGTAGCCGTGCTCGAGCTTCACCTCCGCGCCGAGCTTCTCGAACGCGGCGAGGTGCAGGTTGATCGGACGCACGCCGATCGCGCAGCCGCCCGGCAGCGAGACGCGGACCGAGCCCGCGCGCGCCAGCAGGGGACCGAGCACGAGGACCGACGCGCGCATCGTCTTGACGAGATCGTACGGCGCGTCCGCGGCGCCGATGTCGCGGACCTCGATCGTCGCGGTCGTCCGGTCCGCCTCGACTCTCGCGCCGATGTGCTGCAGCAGCCTGCGGAGCGTGCGGATGTCGGCGACGTCGGGCAGGTTCGTGAAGGAGACGGGCTCGGCGGTCAACAGCGACGCGGCGAGGCAGGGAAGCGCGGCGTTCTTGGCGCCCGCGATCGCGACCTCTCCCTCGAGCCGGACGGGGCCCTCGATTACGAACTGGTCCACGGCCTGCGGATTCTACCGACCCTCTCCGCCGCGGACTCGCGGCGAACGAGGCAGATGCGCGGGATGCCCTCCAAATCGTCCTCGATGCCCACGAACCGCCACGCGGGGCGCGTCAGGATCTCCGACCGCACCGCCTCCGACTGGCCGAAGCCGATCTCGAAGACGAGCAGGCCGCCCGGGGCGAGCACGGCGGGCACTGTCGCCAGGAGCTGCCGGATGGCCGCCATACCGTCGTCGCCCGCGAAGAGGGCGCGGCGCGGGTCGTGGTCCCGGACCGTCGGCGGCAGGTGCGGCGCCTCTCCGATCGCGAGATAGGGCGGGTTCGACATCACGAGGTCGAACTGGACCGGGCCCAGCGCCGACAGCCAGTCGGACGCGAGCAGGGAGAGCCGGCCGAGAACGCCGTGGCGGGACGCGTTCTCGCGCGCGAGAGCGAGCGCGTCGATCGAGATGTCGAGCGCGGCGGCGGTCGCCTCCTTCTGCTCCAGGAGGAACGTGATCGCGATGATGCCGCTGCCCGTGCCGGCGTCGAGGACCCGCCGCGCGTCGGGGGCCGCCGTCAGCGCCTGCGCGACGAGGACCTCGGTCTCCGGCCGCGGGACGAGAGCCCGCTTGTCCACCCGGAACGTCCGACCGTAGAAGTCCCATTCGCCGATGAGGTGCTGAACGGGCTCGCCGGCGACGCGGCGCCCCCAGAGGCCGAAGAAACGCGCGGCGAGCGCCTCGTCGTGGGTCTGCCTCGGGTCGAGCGCGAGCGGAGAGAGGCCGCCCAGCGAGTGCGCGAGCAGGAGGCGCGCGTCCCAGGCGCTCGCGTCGGAGCCCGCCGTCGCGGCGCGCTCGGCCGCGATCCTGAGGATCTCGCCGGTGGTCATGGGAGTTTCGCCGTCATCCTGAGGAGCGAAGCGACGAAGGACCCCCGGATCGGCGAGCCGACGATTGCCGCGCTTCGACTCGGGGATCCTTCGCTTCGCTCAGGATGACGCGTCGTCGATGCCCGGGTCCCCTCACGCCCTGGCCAGCTCCTCCCGCAGCCGCTCCGCCTGCATGTGGCTGGCGATCGGCTCGACCAGCTCCTCCAGATTTCCGTCGAGCACGTCCTGGAGCCGGTGCGTCGTGAAGCCGATCCGGTGATCCGTGATGCGCGACTGGGGGAAGTTGTAGGTGCGGATCTTCTCGGAGCGGTCGCCGGATCCGACCATCTTCTTGCGCTCGGCGGCGATCGCGCCCTCCTGCTTCGCCTGCTCGATCTCGAGCAGACGCGCCTTCAGCACGCGCATGGCCCTCGCCTTGTTCTTGATCTGGCTGCGCTCGTCCTGGCACTGCACGACGAGCCCGGTCGGCAGATGCGTGAGCCGCACCGCGGAGTAGGTCGTGTTGACGCCCTGGCCGCCGGGACCCGAGGCGCAGAAGCGATCCACGCGGATGTCCTTGTCGTCGACCTTCACGTCGACGTCCTCCGCCTCCGGCAGGACGGCCACCGTCGCGGCCGAGGTGTGGATGCGGCCCGACGCCTCGGTCGCGGGCACGCGCTGCACGCGGTGAACCCCGCCCTCGTACTTGAGCTTCGAGTACGCGCCATCGCCCTCGACGAGCGCGGTGATCGTCTTGATGCCGCCGATCCCGGTATCGTCGCGGTCCACGATCTCGATCTTCCAGCGGCGGCGCTCCGCGTAGCGCTGGTACATCCGGAAGAGCGTCGCCGCGAAGAGCGCGGCCTCGTCGCCGCCGGTACCCGCGCGGATCTCGAGAAACACGTTTCGCGAGTCGTTCGGGTCCCTGGGCAGGAGCAGGACCTTGAGATCCTGCTCGATCGTGGCGAGGCGCTCGGTCAGGCTCGCGCGCTCGGCAGCGGCCATCTGGTAGAGCTCCTCACCGGGCGAGAGCGACTCGACCAGCTCGCGCGCGCCCTCGAGCTCCCTCTGGACCTGGCGATGCTCCTCGGTCTTCCCGATGATCGGCTCGAGCTCGGACAGGGTCTTCTGCGCGTCCCGGACGGCGCGGTGGTCCTGGACGAAGCCGGGATCCGCGAGGCGCGAGCGGATCTCGTCGTACTTCCGTCGGATCTCTTCGAGCTTCTCGAACATGACGCCGCCTTACGCCCGCGGCCCCGGGGGGGCCGGGCGGACGGGTTCCGAGCCTGCTAGAGGGACCGGGGAGACCCGAACCGGGCGGTGGGGAGCATTCCCGCGTCCGGTCAGCTAAGACGCGGCGCCGGTGGCCTTCTTCTCGTAACGCTTGCGGAAGCGCTCGACGCGTCCCGCCGAGTCGACCAGCTTCTGCTTGCCGGTGAAGAAGGGATGGCAGGAGCTGCAGATCTCGATGCGCAGCTCCTTCTTCGTGGAGCGGGTGTTCCAGGTCGTACCGCAGGCGCAGTGGACCAGGACGTCGTGAAGCTCGGGGTGAATGTTGGCCTTCATGGGACGGCGCATTCTACGGATCCCGGGCCCCGAGCGCAAGTCGCCTCCCCGGCCCGGGGAATGGGGAGCCGTCCGCGGCGCGTTAGAATTCGGAACCCTAAGGCAAAGCTTGTTTTACCTCTACGTCTCGGCACCCGGCATGGCCGCGCGCAAGGTCTCCCTGGACCGGCCTGTCACGACCATCGGCCGTTCGTCCATGAACGACCTCCCGGTCTCGGACAAGATGCTCTCGCGGCAGCACGCCCGCATCGTGCGGGACACCGACGGCGGACTGACCGTCGAGGATCTGGGCTCGCGCAACGGGACGTTCCTGAACGGCGAGCGGCTGACGACCGTCCAGCCCTTGAAGCCCGGCGATCGCATCACGGTCGGCGGCGTGACGCTAAAGGTCGAGTCCGAGTCGACGACCCGCGTTCGCATCGAGGGCGGCGGAGAGGACCCGCTCGACAACACGATCCTCAAGGCCTCCGCGGAGCTGCTTCGCGCGCACGCGACCGAGACGGACCCGAGGCTCCCGGCGGAGCAGCTCGGAAAGCTCATCGAGTCGCTGCGCGTCGTGAACGAGCTGACCATCGAGCTGCTTCGCGACATCTCGGTCGACGAGCTGCTGCGCTTCCTCATGGACAAGGTCTTCGAGACGCTCAAGCCCGACCGTGGACTCGTGCTGCTGCGCTCGCGCGCGACGGGTGAACTCGCGCCGGCGGTCGTGCGCGTCGCGGAGGGGATCTCTCCGGAGGACATCCGGCTGTCCAAGACGCTCGTCGCCGCGGTCGTCGAGAAGCGCAACGGGCTGCTCCTGATGGACACGGCGACCGGCTCCGGCGTGTCGCTCGCGGACTCGATCCGCCTCTCCGGCATCAAGTCGGTGCTCGCGGCGCCGCTCGAGAACGAGGGCGAGGTCGTCGGCCTGATCTACGTCGACTGCCGCGTCGGCCACCGCTCCTTCGAGGAGGCGGACCTGCGCCTCCTCACGTCGCTCGCGAACGTCGCCGCCGCGAAGATCCAGAACGCGCGGCTCATGCAGGAGAACGCCGAGAAGCGCCAGATGGACCGCGAGTTCGCGCTCGCCCGCGAGATCCAGCAGCGGCTCCTCCCCGAGGATCCGCCGCCGCTCCCGGGCTATCAGCTTCACGGCTCCAACATCGCGTCGCGCCAGGTCTCCGGCGACTACTTCGACTTCCGCCTGCGCCAGGACGGCAAGATCTACGCGACGATCGCGGACGTCTGCGGCAAGGGCGTCGGCCCGGCCCTGCTGATGGCGTCGCTGCAGGCGTCGTTCCACGCGTGGGCGGACGAGGGCGTGCCGGTCGCGGAGATGACCGGGCGCCTGTCGGAAGCGATCTCGCGCCGCACCGGGCCCGACCGGTTCATCACGTTCTTCCTGCTCCTGCTCGACCCGCTCACCGGCGAGGTCGAGTACACGAACGCCGGCCACAACCCGGGCCTGCTGCTGCGCGTGGACGGCACGATCGAGGAGCTCGGCTCGCACGGCCTTCCCCTCGCCCTCTTCCCGGGCAAGCCGTACGGCTCGTCGAAGCTGACGCTCGCGCCCGACGACCTGCTCCTGCTCTACACGGACGGCGTCACCGAGGCGAACAACCCGAAGGGCGACGAGTTCGGCATGCCGCGCCTGAAGGAGTTCGTCGGCAAGCAGATGCGCCGGTCCGCGGCGGATATCGAGACCGATCTCCTGCAGGCCCTGGAGGAACACGCCCAGGGCGAACCCTTCGCCGACGACCGGACGCTGGTCATGGTGCGGAGGCTGCCGGGATAGTCGCCGCCGATCGGCGGTCGCGTGACCGCGGTCGTTGCGGGGCTCTGGGTCTGTTTCCCCCACCTCCACCCGCGCAGCGGGGGGGAGGGGTACGGGGGCGATTCGACGGAGCCTGCCACCTCACGAGGCTCGGAGGGCGAGTCCGCAAGTCCCGCGGCGACAAAGTCGCTAACGGAAAGCGGCACTCCGCAAGTCGGGCCTGCGCCTTCGATGGGGTCAGGTCTTCGGTTTTCGGACCTCAGAATCAGCGCGTCGAAGTCGGCCTTCCGTCGTCGGTCCGAAAACGCGAACACCTGACCCCGAGCACGGCATCTGGTTTACGGCAGCACGGCACCCGGTCTAGGCCAGCACGGCACCCTGGTTACGCCGGCACGGCAATCGGTTTACGCCGGCGCGGCAGCTCGGATCCGCGGCGGTCTAAGACGCGGACTCGCGGATCTCGAGTCTCTTGATGATCTCGTGAAGGGTGGTCGGTTTGATTTTCAATAATTCCGCCGCGCGCTTCTGGACGCCGTTCGTTCTACGCAGGGCGGTGCGGATCAGGCGCCGCTCGTACTCTTCGACCAGCTGCTTGTACGTCGCGCCGTTCTCGGGCAGGCGCACCGGCAGCTCGCCCCTGTCGGGCTGGAGGACCGTCTCCGGCAGCAGGTCGAGGCCGATGCGGCCGCCGGGCGGGCACAGCACCACCGCACGCTCGATCGCGTTCTCGAGCTCGCGCACGTTCCCCGGCCAATCGTGGTCGAGCAGCGCGCGAAACGCCTCCGGGTCGATCCCCGCGATCGGCTTGCTGTTCTCCGACGCGTAGAGCCGCACGAAGTGCTCGGCGAGCAGCGGGATGTCCTCGCGGCGATCGCGCAGCGGGGGGACGGAGATCGTGATCACGCAGAGCCGGTAGTACAGGTCGTCGCGGAACCTGCCCTCGGCGACCAGCTTCTTGAGATCCACGTTGGTGGCCGCGATGATGCGCGTGTCGACCCTCTGGGTCTCGACGCTGCCGACGCGCATGAACTCCTTCTCCTGGATGACGCGCAGGAGCTTCGCCTGCGTGTCCATGGAGATCGTGCCGATCTCGTCGAAGAAGATCGAGCCCCCGTCCGCGACCTCGAACAGCCCCTTCTTGTTCGCGATCGCGCCGGTGAACGAGCCCTTGACGTGCCCGAACAGGTTGGATTCGAGCAGGTCCGTGGGCATTGAGCCGGAGTTGACCGTCACGAATGGCATGTGCGAGCGCGGCGAGTGCGTGTGGATCGCGCGCGCGACGAGCTCCTTGCCGGTCCCGCTCTCGCCCTCGACGAGGATCGTCGATCGCGACGGGCCGGCGAGGCGGACCAGCTCGAACACCTTCCGCATTCCGGACGACTTGCCGACGATGCGTCCCAGCCCGTACCGCTGCGAGAGCTCCTCGCGCAGCCGGCGGTTCTCCTCGGTGAGGCGCCGCGCCTCCGAGCCCTTGCGGAGCGTGAGGAGCACCTCCTCGTTCTGGAAGGGCTTCGGGATGTAGTGGAACGCGCCGTCGCGCATCGCCTCGATGGCGCCCTCGATCGAGGAGTAGGCGGTCACGATCACGACGACCGCGTCCTGGTCCCGCTGCAGGATCTCGCGGAGGACCTCGAGGCCCGGGCGGTCCGGCAGCATCAGGTCGAGCAGCACGATGTCGTAGCTCTCGGCTTCGAACATCGCGATCGCCTCGCCCGCGGAGGCTGCGGCCGCGACCTCGTACCCCTCCCGGCTCAGCAGCGTGCCGAGGACGTCGCGGATGACCTCCTCGTCGTCGATGACGAGGACTCTCAAGACACGGTCTCCGCGGCGAGCGGCAGATCGACGCGGGCCTGGGCGCCGCCGCCGTCGCGCGCCTCGAGAACGATCTCGCCGCCGTGGCGGCGCACGATGTCGCGCGAGATCGCGAGCCCCAGACCCGTGCCGCCGGACTTCTTGGTCGTGTAGAAGGGCCGGAACGCGTCCTGCGCCGTCTTGGTGTCGACGCCGGCGCCCCGGTCCGCGACGACCACGCGCACGTTCCCGTTGTTGCGCTCGAGGCGGCAGCTCACGACGCCGCCCTCGGGCGACGCGTCGCGCGCGTTCGTCAGAAGGTTGACGAAGACCTGCTCGAGCTCCCGCGCGTCTCCGGTCACGAACGCGGGGTCACCGGCCGGATCGACGTCGAGCTCGAGCCGCCGGCCGGCGAACGTCGTCTCCACCGACTCGGCCGCGTTCGCCAGGACGGCCCGGAGATCCGTCTTCTGCGACGCGCGGGGACGGGGACGCGCGAACTCGAGCAGGTTGTTGACGAGGTGCGCCGCGCGGAAGGTCTGCCTCTCCATCTTCTTCAGGATGGCGTAGCGGGGATCCGCCGGAGGCGTCTCCGACAGGAGAATCTGGGCGTACGACGAGAGCCCCGCGATCGGCGTGTTGACCTCGTGGGCCACGCCGGCCGCGAGGACACCGAGCGAGGCGAGCCGCTCGCGCTCGGCGAGCGCGCGCTCCGAGCGAATGCGGTCCGTCATGTCCTCGACGACGACGACGCGCCGCTCGGACGAGCCGTGGAACGTCGAGACGGAGAGCTGGAGGTTCCGCTCCTCGCCGTCCTGCCCGTGCAGCGCCGCCTCGAAGCGCCACTCACCGCCGTCCTCCGGCGGGACCCCGAGCGCGACGCCGGGCAGCGCGTCGGAGAGGGGCAGCCCGGTCAGCTCCTCCTCGCTCCGGCCGACGAGCAGGGCGAACGCCGGGTTCGCGGAGTGGATCCGTTCGGCCGCGTCGACGACGACGATGCCCGACGACGACGAGCGGATGACGCTCTCCTGGTACTCCTGGAGGGTCCGGATTTCCTCGAGTCGCTGCGCGAGCGCCCCGTAGAGGCGCGCGTTCTCGTAGGCGAGGCTGGCCTGGGCGAGCACCGCGACGAGCAGCGCCTCGTCCTCCGACGAGAGGGGGATCCGGCCGTCCTTGTAGCCGACGCCGAGAGCTCCGACGAGCTCGCCGCCGCAGCGCATCGCGAAGAACGCGCGGTAGCCGAGCGAGTGGAAGCGGACGAGCGCGGCGGGAGGCGACGCCCCGAAGGCGGTGCCGCGCAGCCGCAGCGCGTCCTCGCCCGTGAGCGCCTGCTGGAGCGCGCCGGCGTCGGGGTCGCGCGCCGGTCCCTCGAAGAGAAACAGCGAGCACGGCACGACGCGGAGCGCGTCCTCGACGCGCTGGACGATCGCGCGGACGACCTCCTCGCGAGGCCGCGGCGTCGCGAAGTCGCGCGCGACGTCGAGCAGCGCGCGGCGCGCGCGGTAGGTGTCGTGGTACTGGATGCGTTCGAGCACGTCGGTGATCCGCTTCTTCACGGGAACGAGCAGCGAGGCGAGGACGATTCCCGATCCGAACGCGACGACGTTCTTGCCCGCCGTCGCCATGGTCTCGAAGGTGCGGTCGAGCAGCGAGTTCACGAGCACGAACGTCATGCCGCCGAGGAGCACCGCTCCCGTGGTGGCGATCGCCTCGCGCACGAAGATCTCGACGTCCCAGAGGCGCCACTTCAGGATCGCGTACGCGAACGCCAGCGGAATCAGCACGAGCGGGACGACCGCGAGCGTCGAGAGCAGCGGCGACTCCAGTCCGAACGCGCGCGGCAACGCGGAGAGGATCAGAAACGGCGCGAGACCGACGATGACGCCGAGTCCGATCCAGCGGATCTGCTTCTCCGCCTCGGCGTCCTCGGGGCGGCGCCGCATCAGCTCGAGCAGCCGCGCGAGGACCGCCACGACGTAGACGGCGAAGTAGACGAACCAGAAGCGGGTCGCGCCCTCGAGCAGCGCCGCGGCCTTCGGCGTGGGCGCGGCGCCGAGGAGCGCCGCCTCGAGCGCGATGTAGGCGAAGGCGGGCACGTAGAGCAGCGGCAGAAAGCGGCGCGTGGCGATGCGCCGCGGGAAGACCAGGAAGAAGTGCAGCAGGAGCGCGGGGAGGAATGCGCGGTACACGTCCTCGGCGACCCACGCGATCCGCCAGAGCGTGTCGTGTGCGCCCGCGGGCGTCAGCACGTACACCGCGAACGAGCAGAGGCACAGGGCCCAGAAGATCGCGGCCGGCGCCGTGCGGTCGCGGGCGATCGTGAACAGCCCGATGATCAGGTAGAGGAAGCCGACGAACGCGAGGAAGAGGTAGCGGACGTCCGCGTGCACCGACGGCTCGCCGAGCGAGATGCCGCGGACCTCGCCGCCCGAGATCACGACCAGGCGGTGGGGGAGCGGCGGCCGCGAGAGCGCCTTCGCCGGGTTCGAGAGCGAGGAGGCCGTCTGGCCGTCCGCGAGGATGATCCGGTCGCCGGTCCGCAGCCCCGCCCTCGCGGCGGCGCCCTGCGGTTCCACCGACGTCAGTAGGAGGGCGCCGCCGTCCACCGAAGCGGTGAACCCCGCTCCGGCGAAGCTGTCGACCTTCCGGGCAAACGACACGAATGCGACCGCGATCGTCGCCAGCGTGGCGATTGCGAGCGCGCCGAAAACAGCTCTCTGGACGAGGCGGGTCACAACGCGCGATTCAGCAATCCGAATGCCATGTCCGGGTACACGCATTGCGAGGATAACTCGTTTGTTTTGAAGGATCAGGAGTTCGGCTCGAGGGATGGTATCGCCACGGTGTCCAATTCCTTGGACGAGTTCCAAAATTCTTTTGAAGCGGGGCTGCGGCCGGGAGCGAGGGTCTGGCGAGGCGAGTCGGAAGGGATTCTGTCGGGGATGGAAGCGGGAAGCCGGAGAATTGCCGGTTGTCTCTCTCGCTGCCTAGAAGCTCACCGCGACGCCGCCGAGCACCCGGTTCGCGGTCGCCTTCGCCTCATCCTTCTGGTCCACCGAGCGCTGGGCCTGCTCGAGCGCGACGAGCAGCTTCCAGTCGGCGCCGAAGGGCGTCAGGCCGATCACGGAGAGGTCCTGCGCGACGGAGAGGCCGAGCTTGTCGGAATCGTTCGCGATGACCGAGGCGGTCGTCGTCAGGTTCTGGCGGATGCCGCGGACGAGCAGCGCGATCCCGGTGTGCGTCGGCAGGACCTGGATCGAGGCGCGCGCCGACCAGAACTGGCCGGCGTTGTTCATGATGCCGTAGCCCGCGGCGCTCTGGGGCGCGACGGAGCCGTCGATCGATCCGAAGCGCACCGCGACGCTGCCGGAGAGCGTGTCCGACAGGCGCTGCTCGATCGTGCCCTGGTACTGCCGCACCGAGTTGCCCTCGAGCAGGTAGACGCTGTCGAAGTCGGTCAGGAAGTCGCCCTCGAAGAACGCGCGGACGAGCTCGCCCATCTTCTGCTGCGAGACCTCGAAGTGCAGCGAGGCATCCGGGCTCACGCGGCGCTCGATGCCGATCGCGTACGACTGGGTCGCCGCCGGTTCCTGGCTCTCCTCGATCGACGCGACGCGGGGCATCACGCTGGTGAGGCCGTGCGTCGAGCCCGCGACGCGGTACAGCCCGCGCACGTAGATCGCCGCCGGGCCGAAGTCGTAGCGCGCGGTGAGAGCCGGCGCGATGCCGTACGCGGAGACCGCGGTGCCCATGTAGCGCGCGACCACGCCGCCCTGCAGCAGCAGCCCGTCCGTGACCTTGAGCGACGTGGAGGCGTTCAGGTCGGCATCCGGCGCCGCCTGCAGGAACGCGCCGTCCGAGCTGACGCCGTTCGGCCCGACGCTCGCCTCCTTGTAGCGATAGACCATGCCCACCGCCACTCCCGGCGTGTCCGTCGCGGGGCGGCCGTACTGCGCGTCGACCTCCCACGTCCGCGAGGCGAGCGGGAAGAGCGTCGTGCCGGGCGCGGTGGCACGGTAGAGGTTCGTCTCCTCGAAGTAGCGCGCTCCGACGGATTCGACGCGGCCTTCCTCGGCGCCGCGGCTCCAAGTGACCGAGTGCGTCTGCAGGCTCGCGGGGCTGTCGCCGAACGACAGCGTGTTTCGGCGGCTGGAGAGGACGACGTGCTCGGCGTCGGAGGGGTCAACGTTCAGCGCGATGCCCGCGGCGTTTCCGGTCGTCACGTCGCCCGGCGAGTCGCCGTTGCCGAGCACGGCGTAGTCTCCCGCGATGCCGTACTGCCAGCCGTTCGGCAGGCCGCCGTGCAGGCCGACCTCGGCCTTCGAGAGCGGCGTGGAGGTCGACTGCGACGCGACGTTGGTCATCGTCTTCACGTCGCCGTTGAAGACCTTCGAGACCGGGAGCGTCTGCGCCGCCGCGGCCTCCGTTGCGGGCGCGCCTCCGATCGGCGATGCGACCGGAGAGGGCGGCTGCGGTTTGTCCTCGACGTCGAGACCGATCTCGCGGAGCACGTCGGTGGGCAGTTTGTCGCGCAGCTCCCAGATCGACGTCGGCGCGGACGCGGGCGCCGCCTTCGCACCCTTGCTCTTGAGCTCGATCGAGACCGCCGAAACCTGGTCGGAGTTCGACTGGTGCCAGAGCCGCTGGAGCGCGGGCTCGAAGCCGCGCTTGTACGCGATCAGGTCGTAGACGCCGACGGGCGCCGCCGCGAGGACGAACGTGCCGTCCTCCGCCGTGCGCACGCGGGTCATCGACGTGTCGCTGAGGTTGTAGAGGATGACGAGCACGCCGGAGACCGGCGACTCGAGGTGACGTACGACACCGGAGATCGGCGGCGAAGGCTCGGGCGACCGAGCGAACAGCGTCGTGCTCGCCGTGGAGAGCAGCAGAAACGAGAGCGCGATCGCGACGTTGCGCCGTTTCATTACCAGGACCGCTCGGTCAAACCCGGAGTATAGATTTCTAGCGATCCAATTACCACCCGTTGGGAACTTCTGACCCGTCTCATCTTGAGCGGATTCTGGCCTCCTTCTGGGGCCGGGGGTCGGGCCGCGGGACCGGAGGGAGCGGGCAGGGGACCAGGCCGCCATTCCCCGGGATCGCTGCATCAACCGGGCCATGGGGACAGACGACAAGGGTCGGAAGGGGCGAGCGCCTACCGGCCTCCCGTCAGGATGCCCCTCACGACGTGTCCGGCGATCGAGGGGTTTTCCTTCAGGCGCCGCACCGAGTACGCGTACCAGGCGTCGCCGTACGGGACGTAGACGCGGAGCCGGTGGCCCTCCGACACGAGCCGCTTGCGAAGCGTGCCGGCGACGCCGAGGAGCATCTGGAACTCGTAGGACTCGCGCGGGAGCTTCAGCCGCGCGACCGTCGCCTTCGCGCGGTCGACCACGATCGGGTCGTGCGTCGCGATCCCGACGTAGCAGCCCGCGCCGAGGAGCGTCTCGACCGTCGCGGCGTAGCTCCGGCGGATCTCCTCGCGGTCCTGGAACGCGATCTCCGGCGGCTCGACGTAGATGCCCTTGCACACACGCACGTTCGCCTTCATCGCCGCGGCGCGCCGCGCGTCGTCGGCCGTGCGGCGCAGGTAGGCCTGGAGCACGATTCCGACTCTCTCGTACCGCGCGCGGAACTCCTCGAAGATGCGAATGGTCTCCTCGGTGACGGAGGAGTCCTCCATGTCGATGCGGACGAAGATGCCCTGCGCTCTCGCCGCGTCCACGATGCGCGCGAACTGACGCCGGCACTCCGCGGCGTCGAGCTTCAATCCGAGCGCCGTGAGCTTGACCGAGATGTTGGAGTCGAGGCGGCGCGCCGCGATCTGCTCGAGCGCGCGGGCATACGCGACGACGGTCGGCTCGGTCTCGTCGAGCCGGGTGATGTCCTCGCCGAGCACGTCGAGCGTCGCCATGCAGCCCTCGGCGTTCAGGTGGGCGACCATCGAGAGCGCCTCCTCGAGCGTCTCACCGGCGACGTAGCGGGACGCGATCCGGCGCACGATGGACTTCGGCACGAGCGGCATGGACGCGACGACGAGGCGGTTGAGCGGATTCATGCGGATTCTCCGCTAAAGCTCGACGTCGCCTCATGCTCGTCCTTTGGACGCGCCTGAGGCGAAACTTGATGCTCGCCTGGGTGCTCGACACGCGAGGCGCGCGCGAAGCACCACACGATGACGCTCTCCGCGCCCGCGTCCGCGAGCCTTCGGGCGCACTCGCGCGCGGTCGCCCCGGAGGTCGCGACGTCGTCGACGAGCAGCACGCGCCGCGCGGGCCGGCCTCGCACCGCATACGCGCGGCGCACGTTGCGAACGCGCTCGGACAGCGCGAGTCGGCTCTGCACCTCCGTGTCGCGCGTCTTAACGAGCCGGCCGCGTGCGAACGCGATCCCCAGGCCTCGTGCGGCGGCCGCGGCGAGCGCCTCCGCCGGGTGGTAGCCGCGCGCGCGCCGGGCGCGCGGCGTCGCCGGCACCGCGGCGACTTCGTCCGCCTCGGGCACGCCGAGCCGCCGCCGCATCGCGTCCGCCATGCGCGGCGCGAGATAGTCCGCGCCGCGGAACTTGAAGGCCAGGAGGATGTCGCGCGCCGGTCCCCGATAGGGCGCGGCCGAGCGGAGGGCCGCGAACGCCGGAGGATCGAGGAGACAACGGCCGCACGCGTCCGCTCCGGTCCCGCCCGGAAGCGTCTCGTCGCATCGGACGCAGCGCTCCGACTCGGGTGAGGGAAGCGCGTCCCAGCAGCGGGCGCAGACGCCCCCGCGGAAGAAGTCGTGCGCGTCGCGCGTGCCGCACGCGAGGCACTCGGACGGGAAGACGAATCGCGCCGCGGCGCGCGCGAGCGCGATCAAATCGAGCTCGCCCTCCGCGCCGGGGCGTCGGCGTCCGTACAACGCAAGCGGCGAGATTCTAGCGTCTGTGGCGGAACGCCGCTCACCGCGCGCCGCGGCCCGCATGGCTCGCGGCCTGCTAGAGTGGCCGAACAATCGGGGGAGGATTCGTGCGAAGACACGCCATCGTTCTCGTGCTCACGCTCGCCGCCATCGCGGCGGTAGCTTTGCTCGCACCGGCGCCCGCGGCGGGCCAGGTGTTCGGCGTGGGCGGCTCGCTCGGCTGGACGAACGACGTCTCGGCGCACGACGCGCAGTTCGACAGCTTCAAGTTCGGCACGTACAGCGGCTGGTTCGAGTACAGGATGGAAGACACCCTGCTCCTGAGGCTCACCGGGGGCACGCTGAAGACCAAGCAGACCAGCTCGGGCGCGCTCATCCAGACGCCGGTCGGATCGACGACCGTGCCGGAGCTCGGCGAGCGCGTGAACTACGGGCTGGTCAGCGCCTCGTACCGTTTCTGGGAGGGCTTCTTCACGTCGGCGCTCTTCGGCGGGATCGGCGGTTACGGAATCCATCCGGCCGACGTCGACCCCGCCTACGCCGGAGTGGCGGACCGCCACGAGACGGTGTTCGGATGGCATCTCGGAACGGAGGGCGAGTTCACCGTCACGAAGAACGTCGGCATCGACCTGCGCCTGACGTACCACAACGTCTCGGCGCACCCGCACCGGCAGTTCGTCGCGGCGGAAATGGGAGCGACCTGGCGATTCTGAGAACCAGAGGACGAGCGCCGCGTGATCTCCGTCACGAGCGCGAGCCGATCTAGGGCTTCGGCTCCTTGTCGTTCTTCTCGGTCTTCTCGCTCTTGTCGTTCTTCTCGAGCTTGTCGCTCTTCTCGTTTCTCTCGGGCATGAGCGGCAGCAGCGTGGATTCCTTCTTCGAGGACAGCGAGATCTGCGCCTGCATGCGCGTGACGCCCTTGATCGAGAGGATCCGGCGCTGGAGGAAGTCGGCGAGTGAGGACGGATCCGCGGCCTTCACCTTCAGGCGATAGGCGAACTCGCCGGCCAGGAAGTAACACTCCTGCACGCCGAGCAGCTTCTCGAGCTCGTCGACGAAGCCCTTCTCGTAGCGCGGGTGCTCGAGCGCCACGTCCACGTACGCGGTCAGCGGGAAGCCCATCTTTTCGTGGTCGAGCAGGGCGACGAAGCCACGGATCATCCCGTGGCGCTCCATCTTCTTGATCCGCTCGTTGACCGACGGTGTGGTGAGGCCGACGGCGCCGGCGATACGCGCCTGCGAAAGCTTCCCGTTTCGCTGGAGCATGTCCAGGATCCGCAGGTCGATTTCGTCGATGCTCATCGAAGCTTTTCTAGCTGCCTTATAAGATTAGATAGCAGACTGATTAAGACTAATAA
>DATBBK010000056.1:0-6471 GCA_036271035.1 Thermoanaerobaculia bacterium
CGTGCCGTGCCCGTCCACGTTCGCGAACTGGATCGAGGCGATGGCGGCGGAGGGGATCACGGGCGGATGCGGCGGCGGAAACTTCTGCCCGCAGAATCCGGTCCGCCGCGACCAGATGGCGGTCTTCCTGCTCAAGGGCAAGCACGGCTCCGGTTACCAGCCGCCGCCGTGCACGGGCGTGTTCACGGACGTGGCCTGCCCGTCGCCGTTCGCCGACTGGATCGAGCAGCTCAAGACGGAGCAGGTGACCTCGGGCTGCGGCGGAACGAACTACTGCCCCTCGACGAACAACACCCGCGGACAGATGGCGACGTTCATCCGCAAGGCGTTCGGGCTGCCGTAGGAATTTCGTGTCATCCCGAGCGGAGCGAGGGATCCCTTTCGGCCCACATCCAAGGTCGACGGGGTTGGTGGCGAAAGGGAACCTTCGTCGCTTCCGCTCCTCGGGATGACAGGACGGCTAGCCCGCGGTCTTCGCTCTCACCTTACGCAGCGAGTGGTCCAGCGTGCGCTTTCGGACGCGGATCGCGGCGGGCACGACCTCGACGAGCTCGTCGTCGTTGATCCACTCGATCGCCTGCTCGATGTTGAGCTCGCGCGGCGGCGTGAGCTTGATGGCCATGTCGGATCCCGAGGCGCGCATGTTCGTCAGGTGCTTCTTCTCGCAGGGCTGGATGACCATGTCGCCTTCCTTGACCTGCTCGCCGACGATCTGGCCCGCGTAGACCTTGTCGCCCGGTTTGACGAAGAAGATGCCCCGGTCGGCGAGGCGGTCGAGGGCGTAGCCGGTGACGTCGCCGCCCTCCTTGGCGATCATCGCGCCCTTCGTGCGGTTCGGCAGCGGCCCGCGGTGGGGCCCGTACTGGTCGAACAGGTGATTCATGAGCGCCGTGCCCTTGGTGAGCGTCAGGAACTCGAGGCGGAAGCCGAGCAGGCCACGCGACGGGATCGTGAACTCCAGTCGCACGCGGTCGCCGTGCTTGCCCATGTGCTTGAGCTCGCCCTTGCGCTCGCCGACGGCCGCGATGACGGCGCCCGTGAACTCCTCCGCGCAGTCGATGACGAGCTCCTCGTACGGCTCGAGCAGCTCGCCGTTCTCACCGCGGTGGAAGATCACCTGGGGTCGCCCCAGTGCGAACTCGTAGCTCTCGCGGCGCATCGTCTCGGCGAGGATCGCGAGAGACAGCTCTCCCCGCCCCAGCACGAGGGTGGAGTCCGGTGAACCGGTGCTCGAGAGGCGCAGGCCGACGTTCTTCTCGAGCTCCTTCTCGAGCCGCTCGGCCAGGTGCCGGCTCGTGACGTACTTGCCGGACTGGCCGGAGAACGGAGAGTCGTTGACGCGAAACTCCATCGAGAGCGTCGGCTCGTCGATCCGGATGCCGGACAGTGGAGTCGGATCCGCGAGATCGAGGATCGTCTGGCCGATCTCGATGTCCGGGAAGCCCGACAGCACGACGATGTCGCCCGCGGACGCCTCGGCCATCTCGACCCGCGTGATCCCCTCGAACATGTAGATCTTGCCCGCCCGGCCCTTCTCGACGATGGAGCCGTCCGGCCGCACGGCCGCCAGCTCGATGGCCTTCGAGACCGTGCCCGAGAAGATCCGGCCGACCGCGAGCCGGCCGAGGTAGTCGGAGTAGTCGATGTTCGCGACAATCATCTTGAAGGGAGTGTCGCCGATGACCGGCGCCGGAATGTGGGCGAGGATCGCGTCGAGGAGCGGCCTCAAATCGCCCGACTTCGCCTCGGGGTCGCGGGAGACGTAGCCGAGGCGCCCCGATCCGTAGAGCACCTCGAACTCGAGGTGGTGCTCCTCCGTCGCCAGCGAGAGGAAGAGGTCGTGGATCTCCTCCTCGACCTGCGCGGTGCGGGCGTCGGCACGGTCGATCTTGTTGATCAGGACGATCGGCCGCTTGCCGCCCTCGAGCGCCTTCTTCAGCACGAAGCGAGTCTGCGGGAGCGGTCCCTCCGACGCATCGACGAGGAGCAGGACTCCCTCGACCATCGTCAGGATGCGCTCGACCTCGGAGCCGAAGTCGCGGTGGCCCGGCGTGTCCACGATGTTGATGATCACGTCGTTGTAGTGAACGGCCGTGTTCTTCGCGAGGATCGTGATTCCCCGCTCCTTCTCGAGCTCGCCCGAGTCCATGACGAGCTCCGCCACGTGCTGCCCGACGCGGAACGTCCCGCACTGCTTCAGCAGCGCGTCGACGAGCGTCGTCTTACCGTGGTCGACGTGAGCCACGATCGCGATGCCGCGGCGATCCGGCCGGCGCGGCGTGGACGAGGATGAGGCGTCGGGAGCGTTCATGCGGAATCGCGGAGCCTACACCGAGTCGGGCCTCCTTGCCAGCGTTTACGGAATAATGCGGCCGTGGACGCCCGCGACGCGCTTCGCCGACACTTCGGCCACGCGTCGTTCCGCCCAGGGCAGGAGGACATCGTGCGGACCGCCCTCTCCGGGCGGGACCTGCTGGCGGTGATGCCGACCGGGTCCGGAAAATCGATCGGCTATCAGCTTCCGGCCCTGCTGCTGCCGGGCACCACCGTCGTCGTTTCGCCCCTCATCGCGCTGATGAAGGACCAGTCCGACGAGCTCTCGCGCAAGGGCATTTCCGCCGCCGCGCTGCACTCCCTCGTGCCCCCGGCGGCGCGCCGCGAGATCGAGGCCGCGATGCGGGAGGGACGGCTGCGGCTGCTCTACGTCGCACCGGAGCGCTTCGCGTCCGGTGCGTTTCGCCGGCTCCTGGAGGAGGTGCCGCTGTCCCGGTTCGCGGTCGACGAGGCGCACTGCGTGTCGGAGTGGGGGCACGACTTCCGGCCCGACTACCGCCGCCTCGCGGAGGCGGCCCGGAGCTGCCGGCGCGCCGACGGCGCGGACGGGCGGCCGCCGATCCTCGCCTTCACGGCGACCGCGACGCCCGAGGTCCGGGACGACATCGTCGCGCTGCTCGGGCTCCGCGACCCGGAGACGTTCGTCGCGGGCTTCGATCGCCCGAACCTGTTCCTGGACGTGCGCCGCGTCTCGGGAGAGATCGAGAAGCGCGCGTGCCTGCCCGATCTCGTCCGAGGCCGGCGGTCTCTCGTCTACGCGGCGACGCGCAAGAGCGCCGCGCGCGCCGCCGAGGCCCTGGTCGCGGCGGGGATCGACGCGGCGGCCTACCACGCGGGAATGGCCGAGCCCGATCGCCCGCGCGTGCAGGACCGGTTCGCGAGCGGATCGCTCTCCGTCGTCTGCGCCACGAACGCGTTCGGCATGGGGATCGACCGCCCCGACGTCGAGTCGGTGGTCCACTTCGAGATCCCCGGGTCGATCGAGGCCTACTACCAGGAGATCGGCCGCGGCGGCCGCGACGGTCGCCGCGCCGACGCGACGCTGCTCTGGAACTACGTCGACGTGCGGACCCGCGAGTTCCTCATCGAGCAGAGCGACGACTCGTTTCCCTCGCGCGACGGCGCGACCGGAGCGCCGCCCATCGGCGACGACGCCGAAGCCCGCGAGGCGAAGCGCTCGCTCGACCGGCGGAAGCTCGCGCGCATGATCGCGTACGCCGACTCCACGGCCTGCTATCGCGCGACGATCCTCGGATACTTCGGCGACCGCGCGACGTCCGGCGCCTGCGGCTTCTGCGGCAACTGCGCGCGCCGGCAGACGCTCGACCCGGACGACGTCGTCCGCCTGCGCAAGATCCTCTCCGGCGTCGTGCGCGGCGGCGAGCGCTGGGGCAAGCGCAAGCTCGTCGCGATGCTCACCGGAGATCTCGAGGGCCTGCCGGAGCCGCTCACGCGTCTGTCGACCACCGGCATCCTCTCGGGAGACAGCGCGAAATCCGTGGGCGACTGGGTGGACGCCGCGCTCGGCGGCGGGCTCCTCGCGGCGACCGACGACGTCTATCGGACGCTCTCGCTGACCGCGGCCGGCCGCGAGGTGATGTCCGGCCGCGAGCCGGACGTCGCCCTCACGCGGCCGGAGCCGCCCCCGCCGCGGGGGAAGCGCGTGCGGGCGTCATCGAAGCCGTCCGCCGCGACGGGGACTGCCGACCCCGCTCGCATCGAGGCGCTGCGCGAGTGGCGCCGGCAGGAGGCCGCCCGCCGCGCGGTGCCCGCGTACGTCGTGCTCCACGACAGCACCCTCGCGGAGCTCGCCGCCGCGAAGCCGGCGACGCTGGACGCGCTCGCGGGCATACGCGGAATCGGCCCCTCCAAGCTCGAGGCGTACGGCCCCGAGCTGATCGCGATCTTCGCGGCGGAGAAGGACCGATGACGGGCTCCGACGGGCGGCCGCGCGTGGTCTACACGACCGATCGGGGGCGGCGCTGTCCCGTCTGCGGATGGCCGCAGGAGGACTGCCGCTGCTCGAGGAACCTCGCGACATCCAGAGTCGAGGCGGTCCCGGAGAAGGTCACCGCGAAGCTGCGCGTCGAGAACCGCGGGTCCGGGAAGCACGTCACGGTCATCGCGGGTCTGCCCCGCAACGCCGAGTGGCTCGAGGCGCTCTGCAAGGATCTGAAGAAGGCCT
Organism: Thermoanaerobaculia bacterium; assembly: GCA_036271035.1. Taxonomy (GTDB): domain Bacteria; phylum Acidobacteriota; class Thermoanaerobaculia; order UBA5066; family Gp7-AA6; genus DAHUXD01. The sequence goes on from DATBBK010000056.1 coordinate 4,520, forward strand.
GCGGCGCCGGGGGCTCGGCGGGAGAAGATTTCGTCGAGATCCAGGGCGATCACAGGGAGAGGCTGCGCGAGCTGCTCGCGCGGAAGGGGATGACGGTGAAGGGATGAGCGCGACCCGCGTCTACCTGGTCCGGCACGGCGCCACGGTCCTGAGCGCCGAGGATGGCTTCGCCGGCGAGACCGACGTCCCTCTCTCCGACGAGGGCCGCGACCAGCTCCGCCGGCTCTCGCAGCGGCTCTCCGGCGAGAAGATCGCCGCCGTCTACGCGAGCCCGCTCGGGCGCACGATGGAGACCGGAAAGATCCTCGCCGCGCCGCACGGCGTGCCCGTCACGCCCGTCGACGGCCTGCGCGAGATCTCGCACGGGCACTGGGAGGGCAAGACGCGAGCGGCGGTCGAGAAGGAGTACCCCGCCGAGTACGCGCGCTGGCAGGGCGATCCGTTCAACTTCGCGCCGCCCGCCGGCGAGACCGGGATGTCCGTCACGGCACGCGCCGTCCCGGCGCTGATCGAAATCGTCTCCGCGAGCGAGGGCGAGCAGGTGATCGTCGCCTCGCACAAGGCGACGATCCGGCTGATGATCGGCTCGCTGATCGGCCTCGACCTGCGGCGCTATCGCGACTTCCTCGACCAGAGTCCCGCGTCGCTGAACATCCTCGACTTCCGGGGTCCGGCGCAGGCGCGCCTCTCGCTCTTCAACGACACCTCGCACTACTCGCCGACGCCGTCGGGCGCGCCGCCGATCCCGACGAACCGGCTGTCGGGCGTGTGGGCGAAAGAGTTCGATTCGAACCGTAAGCCGTAAGCCGCAAGCCGTAAGCCGAGAGAGGAGCATCCATGCGCGTTCGAGCCTCGCTCCTGATGCTGGTCTGCGCCGCCGTCGCATCCGCGGCGCCCGCCCCCTTCACGATCGAGCAGGCCATGTCGGCGCCGTTTCCGAGCCAGCTGATCGCCTCGCGGGACGGCCGTCGGATCTCCTGGGAGTACAACGACCGCGGCGCGCGCAACGTCTGGGTCGCCGAGGCGCCGGGCTGGACGGGACGGCCGGTCACCTCGTTTCCCGACGACGACGGTCTCGACATCTCCGACCTGGCGTTCACGCACGACGGCGCCGCGGTCGTCTTCGTGCGCGGCGAGGGCCGCAACGGCAAGGGCGAGCTCGCGAATCCGCGGTCGCAGACGGCGGGCGGCGTCCAGGAGGTCTGGATCGCGCCGGTGTCGGGCGGATCCGCGCGACGGCTCGCGGAGGGCCGCGCGCCCGCGGCGTCGCCGAAGGGCGACCGCATCGCCTTCGTGCTGAAGAACGAGGCGTGGTCGATCGGCCTCGCGCCGGACGCGAAGCCGGAGCAGATGTTCCAGGCGCGCGGGCGCGTCGCCGACCTGCGCTGGTCTCCGGACGGCTCGCGCCTCGCATTCGTCAGCCGGCGGGGCGACCACTCCTACGTCGGGGTGTGGGATCCGGCGCGAAAGTCGATCGTGTACCTCGACCCGGGCGTCGACCACGACGGCGAGCCGGCCTGGTCGCCGGACGGACGGCGCGTCGCGTTCATCCGAATCCCCGCGGTGAAGGAGTCGCAGATCTTCCGTCCGCAGCGTGAGGGCACGCCGTGGTCGATCCGCGTCGCGGACGCGGCGACCGGCGTCGGAAGCGCCGTCTTCCGGGCCGAGCCCGGCAAGGGCAGCGTCTTCCGCGAGACGGCCGCCGGTGAGCAGCTCTTCTGGGCGGACGGCGACCGCATCGTCTTCCCCTGGGAGCGCGAGGGCTGGACGCACCTGTACGCGATCGCGGCGAGCGGCGCCGGAGCCGCGACGCCCTCGCTCCTGACGCCGGGCCAGTTCGAGGTCGAGTGGGTCTCGATCTCGCCCGACCGGCGCACGATCCTCTACAACTCGAACGAGGGCGACATCGATCGCCGCCACCTCTGGAGCGTACCCGTCGCCGGCGGGCCGCC
>DATBBK010000057.1:0-3608 GCA_036271035.1 Thermoanaerobaculia bacterium
TCGTCCACCGTGACATCAAGCCGGCGAACATTCTCGTCACCCCGGAGGGCAGGCCGAAGCTGCTCGACTTCGGCATCGCGAAGATCCTCGACTCCGAGGGCCGCTCCTCCGGCGGCACCGAGACGCTGTACCCGGTGATGACGCCGGACTACGCGAGTCCGGAGCAGATCCGCGGCGCGCCGATCACGACCGCCACGGACGTCTACTCGCTCGGCGTCGTCCTCTACGAGCTGCTCACGGGCCGGCGCCCGTACGTGCTCGCCAGCGGGCGGACCGACGAGCTGATCCGCGTGGTCTGCAACACCGACCCGCCCAGGCCGAGCGCCGCTGTCCTCCGGGAGCGGCCGAATGTCGAGGACGGCGAGGCGGCCGGAAGTCCGCCGGGCGGCGAGACCGCGGCGTCGCTCGCGCGCAAGCTGCGCGGCGACCTCGACGCGATCGCGGCGAAGGCGATGCGCAAGGAGCCGGAGCATCGGTACGCCTCCGTGGATCAGCTCGCCGCCGACGTCAGGCGATACCGGCAGGGACGGCCGGTTCTCGCGCGGCGCGGCACCGTCTCGTATCGAGTCGGGAAGTTCGCGCGGAGGCACCGGATCGGTCTCGCGGCCGCCGCCGCGGTCGTACTGGCGCTGGCGGCCGCGACCGGCGCCACATTGCAGGGGGCGCGCCGCGCACGTCTCGCGGAGGCGCGGGCGCAGCGGCGGTTCGACGACGTCCGGCGCCTGGCCAATTCGTTGCTGTTCGAGTTCGACGACTCTATCCGCGATCTGCCCGGCTCGACCCCGGCGCGCGCGATGCTCGTGGCGCGCGCGCTGGAGTATCTCGACGGCCTCTCCCGCGAGTCGGCGGGCGACCGCGGTCTCCGGCGCGAGCTCGCGGACGCGTACCAGAAGGTCGCCGACGTGCAGGGAAATCCGTTCCACGCGAATCTCGGCGAGATGAAGGGCGGCCTCGAGAGCTACGGGAAGGCGATCGCGCTGCTCGAGCCGGCCGTCTCGGGCGGCATCGGAACCGTCGACGAGCGGTCGTCGCTCGCGTCGGCGTACCTCGGAAGGAGCGGCCTCGAGCTCTCGTCCGGCCGCGCGGCGGCGGCGGTCGCCGACTCGCGCCGCGGCGTGGCCCTGAGGGAGGCGCTCGCGCGCGAGGCGCCGCGGGACGGCGCGCGGCAGATGGACCTCGCGCAGGCCCTGCAGTTCTTCGCGTTTCACCTCCAGTCGGCCGGCGAGCTCGACCAGGCGGAGGCGGCGCTGCTGCGCCAGGAGGCCATCCTCCGGGAGCGCGCCCGCGCGGAGCCGGCCAGCCGGATCGTCCGGCGGGCGCTCGAGCAGAACCGCTACGTGATCGCGTCCACGCTCGAGCATCGAGGCCGGATCGACGAGGCGCTCGCCGGCTACCGCGAATCCGCGAAGGGCGCCGCCGCGCTTCGAGCGGAGGATCCGTCGAACGCCATGTACGTGCGGGACCTCGGCTACGCCGAGACGCAGATCGGCAATCTCGAGGCGCGGCGCGGCAACGCGGCCGACGCGCTCGACTCCCACCGCGCGGCGCTCGCCGCGTTTTCCGAGCTCGCCGCGGCGGACGCGAAGAGCGTCGACGCTCGGCTCGGGGTCGCGATGAGCCATCACAACTCGGCCGAGGTGCTGACCGAGCTGGGACGTGGCGACGAGGCGGCCGCCGAGCGCCGGCTCGCGCGGCCGGACTACGAGTCCGTCGTCTCCGCGGCCCCGTCGAATCTGTGGGCGTCCGCGATGCTCGCCGACCTGTACGTCGAGCTCGCCGCGGCCGAGCCGGCCGGCTCGGCCGCCTCCTGCACGCTCGCCCGGCGCTCGGTCGACCTGTTCGAGAGGGTGTCGGCCGCCGGCGCCCTGACGGAGCAGAGGCGCGCCTCGTTCGCGGACGCGAGAACGCTCGCCGCCCGTTGCGCGTCGCCCGCGACCGCCTCCGCCGCGGCGGCGCCGCACTGAGCGCCGCGTATGATCGGCGGCCGGAAGGAGGAGGCATGAGGAGCTTCCTTGGCATCGCGCTGACGCTCTTGTCCGCGACGGCGTTCGCGCAGTCGGTCGACGGCATGTTCGCGCAGGGCCAGGTCGCGTCGGTCCTCGACGGCTTCCACGCGGCGGCGTCCGCCGCCGACGAGGAGAAGTACTTCTCGTACCTCGCGCCGGACGCCGTCTTCCTCGGCACCGACGCGACCGAGCGCTGGACGCGCGACGAATTTCGCAAGTGGGCGCATCCTTATTTCGCGCGCGGCAAGGCGTGGACGTACAAGGCGACGTCGCGGTGGATCTCGTTCGCGCCCGACCGCCGCACGGCGTGGTTCGACGAGCTGCTCGACAACGCGAGCTACGGGACGTGCCGGGGCTCCGGCGTCCTCGTCCTCACGTCCGACGGCTGGAAGATCGAGCAGTACAACCTCTCGATCATGGTGCCCAACGACGCGGCGGAGGCCGTCGTGAAGACGATCCGCGGCGCGAAGCCGGGTCCCAGGCCGGAGGTCAAGCCGTGAGAAGGGTCGCGCACCGTTTCGGAGCGGCCGCGCTCGCCGCCGCCGTTCTCGCCGGAGTCGCGGCGGCCGTTGCGGCCGCGCCGAAGTCGAAGCCGAAGCGCGCGCGGCGCGAGCCCGCCGACGTCGCGTTCGTGCGGGGTCCCGTCTACACCGTGGACGGCGCGCGGAGCTGGGCCGAGACGGTCGCGGTGTCGAAGGGTCGGATCGTGTTCGTCGGCACCGACGCGGCGTCGAAGCCGTGGATCGGCGATCACACCCGAATCGTCGAGCTGCAGGGCCGGATGCTGCTCCCGGCGTTTCACGACTCGCACGCGCATCCGATCGAGGGCGGGATCGGCTCGCTCGAGGTCGACCTCCACGGGATCGATGCGCCGGAGGCGGTCCTCGAGAAGATCCGCGCGTACGCCGCGGCCCACCCCGACGCCGCCTGGGTGCGAGGGAGCGGATGGGAGCTGCCCACGTTCCCGAACGCGAACCCGACCAAGGAGATGCTGGACCGCGTCGTGCCGGACCGGCCCGCCTTCTTCTGGGCCATGGACGGCCACTCCGCCTGGGCCAACTCGCGGGCGCTCGCCATCGCCGGCGTCACGAAGGACACGCCGGATCCGCCGCACGGCCGCATCGAGCGCGACGCGAGCGGCGTGCCGTCCGGCGCGCTGCGCGAGGAGGCGTCGGGTCTCGTCTCGCGGCACCTGCCGAAGAGGACCGCGAGAGATTACGCGGCGGGGCTCGCGCAGGCGCTGAAGATCGCGAACGCCTTCGGGCTGACGTCGCTGCAGGAGGCGAGAGCCAGCGAGGAGGATCTCGCCGCGTACGCGGCCGCCGACGCGCGCGGGACGCTGACCGCGCGGATCGTCGCGTCGATCTACTGCAATACCGACCGCGGCGTCTCCGACGTGCCACGCATCGCCGCGCTGCGCGCGAAGTACCGCGGCCGGAGGCTACGCGCGACCGGCGTGAAGATCTTCGCCGACGGGGTCATCGAGACGAAGACCGCCGCGGTCCTCGAGCCGTACCTCGGGACGAACGGCGACCGCGGCAAGGCGAATCTCGAGCCGGCCGCGTTCAAGGAGCTCGCGACGGCGCTCGACAAGCAGGGCTT
>DATBBK010000058.1:0-3807 GCA_036271035.1 Thermoanaerobaculia bacterium
GAGGAGCTCGTGCGGCGGCGCATCCCGTACATCGTCGTCGGCGGCATGAAGTTCTACGAGCGCGCGGAGGTCAAGGACGTGCTCGCGTACCTGCGCCTGGCGTCCCGCCCCGAGGACGATCTCGCGTTCCGCCGCGTGGTCAACGTGCCCGCGCGCGGCATCGGCGCGGCGACCCTCGAGCGCCTCGCCGCCCTCGCGCGCGAGACGGGCAAGTCGTGGTGGGAGGTCTCGGCGGACCCGGCGGGCGTGACCGATCGCGCGCGCACGGCGCTCGCCCGGTTCCGCGGCGTCGTCGAGGAGCTGCACGAGAAGGCGCAGGACTCGACCCCCTCGGCCGTGCTGGAGCACCTGCTCGCGGTCACCGGTTACGCCGCGCTCTACGAGGGCTCGGAGGACCGCGAGGACGTCGCGCGCCGCGAGAACATCCGCGAGCTCCTCTCGTCCGCCCGCGAGTTCGAGCGGCGGAACGCCGAGGGCGCGACGGTCGCCGAGTACCTCGACACCGTCGCCCTCGCCACGGACACGGAAGTCGCGCGGACGGGCGGGGGAGCGATCACGCTCTCGACCCTGCACGCCGCGAAGGGGCTCGAGTTCGGCCAGGTGTTCGTCGTCGGACTCGAGGAGGGCTTTTTGCCGCACGGCCAGTCGGGCGAGGACGAGGACGAGCTCGAGGAGGAGCGGCGCCTGCTCTACGTCGGCATGACGCGGGCCGAGGACGCGCTGATCCTGACGGTCGCCAACCGCCGCCTCGTCTACGGGCGTGTCGAGCCACGCCGGCCGTCGCGCTTCCTCGACGAGATCCCCAAGGGCGCGACCGACGAGAAGGTGTTCGGCTACTCGGCGCCGGCGAAGGCGTTCGCGGCGCACGCGTCCTCCTTCGAGCCCGAGGACGAGGACCAGCGCCCGCTCCGGCGCGGCCGCCGCGTCCGCCACCCGCGCTACGGCTACGGAGTGATCCTCACCGAGGAGGGCTCCGGCGACGAGACGCGCCTGACGGTCTACTTCGACCGCGCCGGCAAGAAGAAGTTCGTCGCCCGCTACGCGGACCTGACGCCGGCGTAGGCCGGGGCCGCCTCAGGAGCGCCTCACCGCGAGGCGATCCGCGCGCGTCGCGATCCGCTCGAAGCCCATCGCGCGCGCGTCGGCGGCGAGCGAGGACGATGCGTTCACGGTCGAGCGCCCGGCCGCCTCCAGTTCGGCGGCGGCGAGGCGCGTCTCGAGGATGAGCCCCTTCCAACCGATCTTCTGCGCGAGCTTCGCCGCAGCATCGACGTCGCCTCGTGCGGCCTCGCGCCGGCCCAGCGCGCTTTCGACGCGCGCGCCGGCGAGGAGCACGGGCACGCGCGCATCCGGGGAGGCAGTCTCGTCCAGGAGCGTCCGCGCGGCGTCGGCGCTCTTCTTCGCCTCGTCGCGCCGTCCGGCTGCGAGCAGCGCCTCCGCCGCGATGGCGTCCGCTCCCGCCTGATCCGCCTTCCGACCCGCTGCGGCGAACTCGCCGGCCGCTTTCTGTGCGAGCCGCAGCGCCTCGTCCGACTTGCCCTCCTCGAGACGAAGCCGCGCGATGAGCACCTCGCTCTCGGGAACGGTGTACTCGCCCCTCTTCTGTCGCAGCGCGAGCGACTCGGACAGCATGGCCTCCGCATCCGCGAGCCGGGCCCGCTCGAACGCGAGCGATCCGAGCTCGGCGGCGTGCTGCGAGATCCAGCTCGGATCGTCGATCTGCCGGCTCGCCCGGAGCGCCTCCGCGCCCAGCTCCGATGCCTCCCCGAGGCGGCCCTGCGCCGCGAGGGCGGCGAGGAGGCCGCTGTAGCCCTCGTGCAGGTAACCCCCGCGGTCGCCGTTGTCGCGGCACATCTTCAGCGCCTCGCGGTGCAGCGTCTCCGCGCCCGAGAGGTCGCCCCGCCCGAGGCGGATCGAGCCGAGCGCGTTCAGGCCCCACGGCAGCTGGCGCCGGTCGGGTATGGCGCGCCAGATGGAGCTCGCCTCCACGATCAGCCTCTCCGCCTCCGCGGTGTCGCCGCGGAGCGAGGCCACGCGCGAGAGGCTTGCGACGGCCGCCGCCTTCTCCTGGACGTATCCGATTCGATCCGAGACGTCGACCGCGTGCTGGAACGACGCGCGGGCGCCGTCCGCGTCGCTCTCGTCGAACCGGATGTTGCCGAGGATGTGCGCCGCGCGCGCCTCGCCGCCGGCGTCGCCGATCTCGTGGAAGATCCGCATCGCCTGCTGGACCGGCTCCTTCTCGGAACGGCCGAGCGTCTGGACGGCCACGGCTCGGTCGAGCAACGCGTTCGCCTCGACCGCGCGTTCGCCGCGGGCGCGGCTTTCCGCGATCCCGCGCTCGGCCGCCCGCAGTGCGGCCTTGGGATCGGGCCCGACGAGCAGACGCGAGTCCAGCAGGTCGATGCGGGGGTCGTCGCCGGTCGGGGGCGGCAGGCGGCGCATCGCCTCGAGGAAAGCGGCGGCATCGTCCCGGCGAGGCGCGTTGAGCGCGATGCCGGCGCACCGGAGACCGTTCTCCAGATCCTCGGGCGCGAGATGGATGAGCTCGCGGCAGAGCGAGACCGCCGCGTCCCACTCCTTGTTCGCGGCGCGATACGCCGATTCGATCTCGAGCTGCTCCTGGCGGCGCAGACCGCGCGAGCGCGCGAGGGCCTGCTGCAGCTCGAGCCGCGCTTTCTCCTCGTAGCCCAGGGTCGCGTAGGCGCGACCGAGCGCCGCGTGCGACAGCGGGAAGTCCGGCTCCGCCGCCACGGCGTCGAGGAGGAGGTCGCGCGCCGCGAGCGTCTCGGAGCCGCGCAGCTTGCTCAGCCCCTCGGAGTAGAGGCGGAGGGCCGTCGCATCCTTCGGAAGGGTTTCCCACGCGCGGCCGGGCGGGGGCGTCCGGTCGGGCTCTCGCAACGCGAGCCGCAGACGGGAGCCGAGCGACGCGACGAGATCGAACAGGTGGGACGCCTCCCCGGTCTCGGTGACCGACGCGACCGTCTCGCCACTCCGCGCGTCCTGGACGAGCACGTCGATGCGGAGCAGCGAGTCGCTCCCACTCCCGCCCGTCGACGCGTACGAGCCGCCCACGATCCGGTCGACCGCGGCGGCGCGGCGCAGGCGCGCGAGCGACTCCGCTGACAGACTGCCGGGGCGTTCGAGAACGAGGTCGCGACGGAGGCGCTCCGCGGTCTCGACGGGCATCAGGCGGTACCTGGACGCCGGCGCGAGCTCGCTCTCCACCATCTCCGAGAGTGCGGTCGCGATCCAGTCCAGGTCCGGGTGGTTCGACAGGTTCCGGAAGCCGAGGACGGAGATCGTCGGGCGCGACCCCGGCGTTGGAGCGCCTGCGGCGCCGCGCGACCGGAGCACGAGGGCGATCACGACGAGCGCGACGGCCGCGGCGGCGGCGATCCATAGCAGGGGCGCGCGCCGTCGTGGTGACGCCGCGGTCTCTTCGGATGAACGGGTGACAGCTCCGCCATCGCTCGCTTCGAGCGGAGACGTCGCGTCGGCGGGAGCGGGCGCCTGGGGAACGGCCGCGGTCGCCGCGGCCGGAGTCGCCACCGCCGCCGCGTCGGCGTCGATCCGGCGCACGTCGTCGACGAAGCGGTAGCCGATTCGCGGCACCGTCTCGATGTACTCGGACGAGTCGCCGCTGCCTCCGAGGGCGCGGCGGATCAGCCAGACATTGCGGTTGAGGTTCGTCTCGTCGACGACGGCGTCAGGCCACAGCCGCGACATGAGCTCCTGCTTCGTCAACAGGTGTCCGGCGTTCCGGACGAGGAGCACCAGCGTCTCGAAAACCTTGGGCTTCAGCGC
>DATBBK010000059.1:0-11760 GCA_036271035.1 Thermoanaerobaculia bacterium
CCGGCGTCCCGACCAATTGATCCCGCCCCTCCCGCACCCGTCGAAATCAGAAATCAGACTGCCCACGCTCGCCCTCTAGCGCTTCCGAACGATCCACGTCGTCATGCAGCGCTGATCCTGGACGACGGTCGTCTTCAGCGGATCCAGCAGGTTTCCTCCGAGCTCTACGGTCAAGGCCATCAAGAGCGCCTCGTCGACGAGGTAGCGCTGGCTCCCATCCGGTAGGAGGAACCGGCGATTGCCGAGCGGGCGCATCCGCGACTCCATCCCGATCGTCGAGGCGAGCCGGCAGAAGAAGAGACCGCCCGGCTTGAGCAGCCGCCAGGAGCCATCCAGCATCGCGCGAAAATGGGCGTCGTCTCGGGCGAAATGCAGCACCGCGCTGCTGACGACGACGTCCGCAACGGCGTCCGGAAAGCTCGATGCCTCGACGGGTTCGGCCCGGAAGTTGCCGGCTGGGAGTCCCGGCGCGAGGCGGGCGGCGAGCTCCTGGACGAACCGCACGGCAGCCGGGTCCGGGTCCAGCGCGTAGACCTCATCGCCCTGGCCGAGGAAATAGGCGAGGTTCCGTCCCCTTCCGCAGCCCGCCTCGAGCAGGCTGTGCCCAGCGGCGATTCTTCCTCGCATGACCTGATCGAGCAGATAGATGTCGATCCCACCGAGCAGCGTCTGCAGGTCCAGCAAGATCCGTCGAGTCTAATGAGTGTTGTCAGTCGTGATTTTCGATTTCAGCTCGAACTCGAGATCCGACGGGGCCAGTCCTGATTTCTGATTCCGGGCGCGCCGCAACGACCGCCCGCGGACCTCACCGCCCTTCCGCCCGCCTCAGCAACGCCTCCACGTCCCGCTGGCCCGGCTGCAGCGCGAGTGACTGCTTCCACAGCGCCGTCGCCCTCGCGCGGTCGTGGCGGACCTCGTAGTAGAGGAACGCGAGCGTGTTGCACGTGAGCGGCGTCGGGCGGACGGCGACCGATTTCTCGTACGCGCCGATCGCGTCCTCCATCCGCGACGCGCGACCGTACGCGGCGCCGATCATCGCCCACATCGCGGCGGATGCGGGCAGGGCGGCGGTGCCGTCGCGCAGGATCTCCATGACACGGGCCTCGTCGCCGGTCCGCTGGTAGTACGTCGCGACGTCTCCGAAGGTGCGCTCCTTCTCCTCAGCGGTCCCCGCCTTCGCGATCGCGCGGCCGAACGCGGCGTCCGCGCCCGCCGCGTCGCCCTGCGCGCCGAGCGCCCGGCCGAGGTCCACCTCCAGCGACGGATCCTTGGGTCGCGCATCGATGGCGGAATGAAAGAGGCGCGCCGCGGACGCCGGGTCCCGCTTCGCGAGGGCGACGCGCCCGCGCACTCCGGCGAGCTCGGCCTCGGGGACGAGCGCGCTCGCGCGCGAGACCGCGGCTTCGGCCTCCGGCACGCGGCCCAGCTCGGCCGTGATCTCCGCGCGCTCGACGTAGATCTGACTGAGGAAGCCGTCGGCGTCGGTCAGCGCCTCGGCCTCCGCGAGCTCGGAGAGCGCGGCGTCGAAGTTGCGCGACGCGTCCGCGACCCGCGCCCGCAGGATGTGGTACAGCGGAAGCCGGTCGTCGAGCCGAGAGGCCGCCTCGAGCTCGGCGTTCGCGTTCGATAGGTCGCCCCCGGCGAGGCGCCACGCCGCCCGCTGCAGGCGCACCGACGTGTCCTCGGGCTTGAGGCGCACGGCGCGATCGAGGAGCTCCCCCGCTCGCGCGAGCTCGCCGCGCTCGACGTAGATGTGCGCCGCGTACACGAGCGCGCTCGCGTTCTCGGGATCGATCTGGACCGCCTTCCCGAACGCCTTCAGCGCTCCGTCCGAGTCGCCCGACGCGGCGCGCGCCGAGCCCTCGTTCAGATAAGACGCGGCCGTGCGCCCGTCGGCGTCGTGAGGGATGCCCTTGCCGCCGCCGCCGGAGAGATAGCCCAGCGCCATGAGCTTTCGAACGGCCTCGGCGTCGGCGGGGACCGAGGGAGGCGGCGCGCGCTTCGGCAGCTCGGCGTACTTGTCGACCGTGCGGATCTTTCCGAGGACGCCCGCCGCGAACGCCTGGGTGAGCGGATGTCCCGGGAGCTCCTTCGACAGCGGAACGTCGAGCAGCGCGAGGACCGTCGGCGCGACGTCGAGAACTCCGGCGCCCGAGATGGGCCCCGGCTTGACTCCCTTGCCGGCCACGAAGACGACGCCGTACAGCCGGTGCCAGAGGGGCGCCATACCGACGTCCGCGCGGCCCGACGTGCGCGGCCGCTCGCCGGCGACCTTGAAGCCGTGGTCGGAGACCACGATCGTCACCGTCGACGGGCCGGCCGCGGACAGGACCTCTCCCAGGACCTCATCCTGATACGCGTAGCAGCGATCGACCGTCGACGAGAACGCGTCGTAGTCCTGCTGCGAGACGTCCGGCCGTCGCGGCGGCGCGTCCTCCATGAAGAGATGGCCGCACGCGTCGATCGCCTCGAAGTAGACGCCGAGGACGTCGGGCCGGTCGCGCTTCGCGAGCACCGGCACGAGCTTTCGGTAGAGCTCGCTGGTCGCGTAGATCTTCGCCAGCTCCTCGACGCGCTTCGCGCCGTCCGGCGTGAGGGGCGCGGCGGGGTCGGCGAGGAAGCGCCTCTTCGTCGCGGCGACGTCCGGAGTCGGGTCGCCGAAGTTCTTCCGGATCTCCGCCGCGAGCGACTCGGGATACGTCGCCCCCTGCGTCGCGCGGCCGCTGCTGACCTGGTGGAAGGCGAGTCGGTCGGAGACGACGAAGCCGCGGACTTCCTCGGCGGGATAGGACGCGTACCAGCCGATGAATCCGGAGCTCCGACCGTATGCGCTCGCGAGGTTCCAGAGGGCCGGAACCCGGCGGCGCGTGGACGTAATGGGCGTCGGCTCGCCCTGGGGCGTGATCTCGACGAAGTCGAACACGCCGTGGTCCTGCGGACGCCGGCCCGTGGCAATCGACGTCCACACGAGCGGCGAGAGCAGCGGCTCGACCGAGCGCAGCGGGCCGAACGCGCCCTCGCGTTTCAGACGCGCGAACGTCGGAAGCTTCCCCTCGCTCGTCAGGCGATCGACGATGCGCATGTCGGCACCGTCGAGTCCCACGAGCAGAACGCCTGGACCGCCGTCTGCGGTCGTCGCGGGCGTCGCGGCTGTAGCGGTTGACGGAAAGATCGTGACGAAGAGCGTCGCGAGGATCAGGCGGCGAGAGAGCGGCAGGAGTCTCAACGTTTCCTTAATGGACACGCGCTTCGATTTCATTTCTCGAGTTCATCTTGACCCGCACGAGACCGGGGCGTATAGCCAAAAGGATCCCGGGTTTCGTCCGTTTAGGTTTCATTTACGTTCGTAACGGAGGTCTCATGAAAGCGAAAGGAGTCATCGTCGGCGGAGCTGCCTTCGCACTCGCCCTCGCGCTCTGCGCCCCGGCCGCGGGCGCGAACGCGAAGAAGTCGAAGACGAAAACGAAAACGCCGGCGCAGAGCGAGCCCGTCGTCTACTGCCCGCCGATCGACGACGTCGAGCAGGCGTGGCAAGGTCGGACGCCGATCCTCGAGCGCCTCATGGAGAAGAAGGAGGCCACGTCGCGCGGCGACGCCCTCACGGATGAGAACGTGAGCGAGAGAGACCTCTGGAACCAGTGGTTCTACAGCCAGCGCAAGTATCCGGCGACGAGCCTCCCGCCCGACGCCGTCGGCAAGGCGCTCCGGGCCGCCAAGCGAAACAACCTCCCGCACGTGACCACGTCGAGCGGCGGCGCGGCTCTCGCGACGAAGGCCATCGCGGCCGTGCCGAGCTGGACCCCGCTCGGCCCCTCCACGATTCCCGGAGGCCAGACCGACACCTCGATCAGTCCCCCTCCGAATTCCTTCGTGGGAGGCGCGGTGAGCGGCCGCGTGTCGGCCATCGCGGTCGATCCGACCGACCCCAACGTCGTCTACTGCGGCGGCGCGCAGGGCGGCGTCTGGAAGACGACGAACGCCCTCTCGGCGACCCCCACCTGGACTCCTCTCACCGACTCCCAGGCGTCGCTGGCGATCGGAGACATCCAGGTCGACCCGGTCGACCACAACATCATCTACGTCGGCACGGGCGAGGCGAACGGCTCGTGTGACTCGTACTACGGGCAGGGCATCCTCCGCTCCACAGACGGCGGCGCGACCTGGACGCTCTTGAACGGCGGCGGATTCTTCACCAGCGAGGCCATCTCGCGCATCGTGATCGATCCCGACACGGCGGGGTCCGCGACCTCGACGACGCTCTGGGCCTCGACGGTACTCGGCTTCTTCTCATCCGGCACCGAGGACTGCAACATCCCGCCGGGCGCCTACAACGGCGCGCTGTTCCGCTCGACCGACAGCGGAGCGACTTGGCAGGTCCAGGACGTTCCGACGGGCGGAGCCGGAACGGCTCGCGTCCACGACATGGGCCTCGATCCGGAGAACTCGAACGTCCTCTTCGTCGCCGTGCGCGGCTTCCCCGACGGGGCCGGAGGCATCTGGCGCTCCAACAACGCGAAGGCCCCGAACGCCCACTTCAACCGGATCGACACGAAGTTCGCCGACGTCGACATCGCGGACCCGCCGGTTCGGCGCATCACGCTCGGCGTCGGACACAACCGCACCCTCTACGCCGCCCTCGGCGCGGCGACCGAGAACATCTGGGGCTTCTACAAGTCGACCAACAGCGGCGCCACGTGGGAGCAGGTCGACGCGGGCAACGACGGCAACGCGAAAGTCAACGGCGTGACGGTCACGCGGCAGAACGGCCCCGCCTTCACCGCGGCCATGGTCGGCCATCGGATCATCCTGAACAACATCTTCTCGCGCTCCGTCGCGACGGTCGTCGACGGCAACACGCTGACGATCGCGGGCACGCCGATCACCACGAAGTCCACGGAGATGCACTGGTCCGTCGGAATGTATCCGCTCTACTGCAGCGGCCAGTGCTTCTACGACATGACCGTCGCCGTCGACCCCGCCGACCTCTCGGCCAACACCCTCTACGTCGGCGGCAACCCGCACACCTACAACCTCGACACCTCCGGCGTGCCCGGCGGGCACTACGTCTGGCGTTCCCTCGACGGCGGCTCGACGTGGCGCGCCATCTCGCAGGGCAACAACCGCAACGACGGCCTGCACACCGATGACCACACCATCGTGTTCGACACGAGCGTCAGCCCGTCGCGGATCTACGACGGCAACGACGGCGGCGTCTGGAGCTCCGCCGACCAGGGCGCGTCCTGGACGAACCTGAACACGAACATCGCGATCACTCAGTTCCAGGGCGTCGCGCTCACCGCGGCGAACCCCTCTCGAATCCTCGGCGGCACTCAGGACAACGGCACCAACATCCTGAACTTCGGCGGCGTCACGCCGCCGGCCTGGTTCCACACCGACTTCGGCGACGGCGGCCAGTCGCTCATCGACCAGACCAATACCAACCGGATGTTCCACACGTACTTCAACCAGTCCTTCAACCTCTACGGCCCGGCGCGCACGTTCCCGGCTCCCGGTCTGCCCGGTTCCTGGCCGTTCGCCGGCTGCTACTTCGGCTACGGCCCGCAGTACTACAACGGGATGGGGACCTGCACGGATCCGGTCTCCTTCTACGCGCCGATGGCGGCGAACCCCGCGTTCTCGCCCGACGTCATCTATTTCGGAACGGACCGCGTGTATCGCTCGCCCGAGCCCCAGCCCGCGGTGTTCCACATCGCGTCGTGGACAGCGGTCAGCCCGTCTCTCACGAACGGCGGCTTCGTCTCGGCGATCGGCGTGTTCAACGGCACCGTCGGCGGCAAGGAGGTCGTCTACGCGGGGAGCGCGCTCGGCGAGCTTCACGTGTCCTTCGACGTGCCGGCCTCGGGCGCCGGCACCTGGACCGACATCTCCGCCGGCCTTCCGCCCCGCTTCGTGAGCGAGATCGAGGTCGACTCCTCGGACGCCACCGGAAAGACCGCGATCGCCACGTTCTCGGGATTCAACGGCAACTCGCCGGGCTTCAACGGGCACGTCTTCAAGACGACCGACGGCGCGACGTGGACCGACATCAGCGGCAACCTGCCGGACATCCCGGCGACGTGCGTCGCGATCAAGGGCGCCACCCTCTACGTCGGCACCGACATCGGCGTCTTCCAGAGCGACGACAACGGGACGACCTGGGTGTTCATCGACAACGGCCTGCCGCACGTCGCGGTGTTCGGCCTCGACAAGAACCTGGCGACGGGAGACATCATCGCGTCCACCCACGGGCGCGGCATGTTCAAGCTCGTGCCTCCGGTTCCTTGATCGGACTGCCGAAGAGAAGGGCGGGAATCCCCCGCTCGAGACTCGAAGGGCCGCGGTTCGCCGCGGCCCTTTCATTTGCCGCGAAATCAGAAACAAAGACTGACTCCGCTGGCTCTTCGTTTGCAGGATCGAGCGGTCCCAGGGAGGGCGTCGGCGCGCGGGCATACAGGTTTCGACCGTCGATCGATCGGGTCGCCATGACAGAACGTTGGCGGGGACCCGGTTCCTCTCCAAGTCAAGGAGTGAAGGATGAGCACAGTCACGCGACGTCGGGTGGTGGGTGGTGTCGGGGCCAGTCTCATTACTGCCGCGGTTGCACCTGCCCTGGTCCCTCAACCCGCCTCGTCCCCCACGGCTGAGGGATTACAGGACCCGACGACCAAACATCCCAAACCGCCGTTCGACCCCCAATCGCAGCCCTGGCCGGGTCTGGCCAGCCGGATGAACCCGCGACCGGATCATGGTGAGAAGACCTACAAAGGCGCCGGTCGTTTGCTCGGACGAAAAGCATTGATCACCGGCGGAGATTCCGGAATGGGACGCGCGGCCGCGATTGCCTATGCGCGCGAGGGCGCGGATGTCGCGATCAACTATTACCCGACGGAGGAAGAAGACGCCCGTGAAGTCGTCGCGCTGATCAAGGCGGCCGGCCGGAAAGCCGTTCCGATCCCCGGCGATTTGCGCGACGAGAAATTCTGCCAGCACCTGGTGGCAGCGGCTGTCGAGGGCCTGGGCGGGCTCGATATCGTCGTCAACAACGCCGGCCGTCAGCAAACCTACGCGTCGATCCTCGACATCACGACCGAGTTGTTCGACTGGACGATGAAGACGAACATCTATGCGCCGTTCTGGATCATCAAAGCGGCTCTGCCGCACCTGAAGCCCGGCTCCGTGATCATCGGCACGGCATCGGAACAGGCCTACGATCCAAGCCCGGACCTCTACGACTACGCCCAGACCAAAGCCGCCACGATGAACTACGTCAAGTCTCTGGCGAAGCAACTCGCCCCGAAAGGCATCCGCGTGAATGGCGTTGCGCCTGGTCCGATCTGGACGCCTTTGCAGGTGAGTGGCGGAGCGACCCAGGAAAAACTCAAGAAGTTCGGAGGGGATACGCCCCTCGGGCGGCCCGGGCAGCCTGCGGAACTGGCATCGATCTATGCTCAGCTGGCCGCCGAGGACGCGAGCTATGCGACGGGTCAGATTTACGGGTCGTCGGGTGGAAAAGGTCAACCCTGAGGCGCGGTCGGTCCTGATTTTCTGATTCTGTCCACGCTAAAGCGGCGCACTTCACCTCTGCGCTCGATGCCCTCAGGCACGCCGGATCCTCGCGATGCATGCGCCCGCGTTTCGGCAACAATAGAACCGGACGATGAACCGGCTCCGTTTCCTGGCAATCCTCGTGAGCCTTCGCGGTGCGCACGCTGCGGCGGCCGTCGATTCCCCGCGCACGGTCGGCGGCGTCGTCGCCGGCGACGGGTACTACCAGAACGCGCTCGTCTGCCTCGACGCGAATCGAAATGCGCGGTGCGAGTCCCGGGAGCGCCACACCCGAACCGCCGCCGACGGAAGCTTTACGCTCGAAGGACGCGGGCCGGTCGTCGCCGAGATCGGGCCGGACGCAATACTCATCGATCCGGCTACGGGGACGACGCAGCCCGTCACCGACCGGCTCACGCTCCGCGCTCCGGCGCAGGCGACCGGCGTCGTCAGCCCCATCTCGACGGAGCTCATCGCGCTGATGGACGCGCGTCACGGACACTCGGACCGCGCGTTCCACGCCGCCCTCGCGTCGCTGGAGGGACGCCTCGGGCTCGACGAGGAGCAGGTCCTGTCGGATCCGAACCGCGCGGACGATCCGGTCCGCGCGACGCTGCGCAACGAGAACGACGGCCTCGTCGACCGCATCGCGGCGGCCGTCGCCGAGAGCGGCAGGTCCGCCTCGCGCGTCCGCTCGCTGCGCAACCGTCTGGCGCTCGACGACATCCGGACCGTCGTCGTCATCTACGCCGAGAACCGCAGCTTCGACAATCTCCTCGGCCTCTTCCCGGGCGCGAACGGACTGCGCGAGGCGCGCCGGAACCCGATTCCGCAGAAAGACCGCGACGGCTCCGTCCTTCCCATGTTGCCGCCCGCCTGGACCGGCCTCACGGCGCCGGGCCAGAGCGTGACCGTGACGCAGGCCGAGACGACCAATGTCCTTCCGAACGCGCCCTTTCAGATCGACGATCCGTTGCATCGCTACTTCCGGACCGCGTCGCGCAAGGTCGTGACGCGAGACCTCTACCACCGCTTCTTCGAGAACCAGATGCAGATCGCCGGCGGCGCGAACGACGGCTTCGCGGCGTGGGCCGACTCCGGCGGGCTCGTCATGGGGTATTACGACGGGAGGCAATCCGCCCTCTGGCGGCTCGCGCGCCGGTACACGCTGGCCGACAATTTCTTCCAGGGGGCGTTCGGCGGCTCGTTTCTCAACCACCAGTACCTGGTCTGCGCCTGCGCGCCGGAGTATCCGAACGCGGACACTTCGCCGGCGAAACCGAGCCTCACCACGCTGGACACGGACGACGGCGGCCGCTATCTGCCGCGCCTCACCGTCGCGTCGACCTCGAAGCCTTCGGCGCTCGACGCGATCCCCACCTTTGCGCTCTCCGGGAACATCGCGCCGAAGGACTACTTCGGCGACGGGACCTTCCGCGCCGTCAACACGATGCAGCCGCCGTACCAGCCGAGCGCCAACAAGCCGGCGAAGACCGACGAGACACGCCTCTACGCGGATCCCTCGGCCGCGACGACGCTGCCGCCGCAGACCGCGCCCCACATCGGCGACCTGCTCGACGCGAAGGGCCTCAGCTGGGCCTGGTACGCGGGGGCCTGGAATCAGGTTCTCGCGCTCACCACCGCGAATCCGTATTCGCCGCCGCCGCAGAGCGGACCGGGCACGAGCAATCCCCCGCCCGTCGTTCCGACCTTCCAGTTCCACCACCAGCCCTTCAATTTCTTCGCCGGGTTCGATCCCGTCGCACGCGCCGACGCGCGCGCCGCGCACCTGAAGGACTACGAAGATCTCGTCGCTGCGGCGAAGGCGGGCACGCTGCCGGCCGTGACGTTCTACAAGCCGCAGGGCAATCTCAACGAGCACGCCGGCTACTCGAACGTCGCCGACGGCGACGCGCACATCGCCGGCGTCATCCGGACCCTGCAGGCGAGCGCCCAGTGGAAGCACATGCTCGTCTTCCTCGTCTATGACGAGAACGGCGGCTGGTGGGACCACGTCGCGCCGCCGCACGGCGACCTGCTCGGACCGGGCTCGCGGATTCCGGCGGTCGTCGTGTCTCCGTTCGCGAAGCGGAGCTTCGTCGACCATACGCAGTACGACACGGGCTCGATCGCGCGGTTCCTCGCACATCGCTGGTCGCTGCCGCTCCTCCCCGGCGTGAAGCGGCGAGACGACGCGCTGACGGCCGGCGGCGGCCGGCGCATGGGCGATCTCACGAACGCGCTCGACTTCGGGCCGTGATCGGCCTCCGACGCGCGGGCGCGGCGGCCGCGCTGGCCGCATCGGCGCTCCTGGGCTCTCTGGCGGCTCGAGCGGTCCCCGCCGCGAGCGCGCCGCCGTTCCGGTACGTGCCGCACGCCTGGGGCGCGCGGCCGACCGTCGCCGAGATGTCCTCGCTCGGCCGCAGGATCTTCTTCGACGCCGGGCTGTCCGCCTCCGGCAGGCAGGCGTGCGCGTCGTGTCACAGCCCGGCGAACGCCTTCGGGCCTCCGAACGACCTCGCGGTCCAGCCCGGCGGCGCGGAGATGACGCGATCCGG
Organism: Thermoanaerobaculia bacterium; assembly: GCA_036271035.1. Classification (GTDB taxonomy): domain Bacteria; phylum Acidobacteriota; class Thermoanaerobaculia; order UBA5066; family Gp7-AA6; genus DAHUXD01. The sequence continues at coordinate 10,104 of DATBBK010000059.1, forward strand.
TACGCGCAGCGTTCCGACCCTCCGCTACGTCCAGACATCGATCCCCTTCACGCAGCACTACATCGACGACGACGACGCGGGCGGCCAGGACGCCGGTCCGACGGGAGGCCTGACGTGGGACGGCCGCGCGGACTCGCCGAGCGCCCAGGCGGCGCTGCCGCTGACGTCGCCGAACGAGATGGCGAATGCGAGCCCTCGCGAGCTGGCCGCGCGCATGCGCGCCTCGTCCTACGCGCGAGAATTCCGCGACGCGTTCAGCGCGCCCGGCCGAGACGTTTTCGACGACCCCGAGCGAGTCATGGGGTGGGCGGCGGCCGCCCTCGAGGTCTACCAGGAGAGCGCGGAAGACTTCTACCCGTTCACCAGCAAGTACGACGCGTTTCTGCGCAGGCAGACGACGCTCACCGAGAGCGAGGCGCGCGGGCTCGCGCTGTTCAACGATCCGCGGAAGGGCAACTGCACGAGCTGCCACCCGAGCGCGATCCGGAGCTCGGGCGCGTTCCCGGTGTTCACCGATTTCGGTTACGTCGCGCTGGGCGCGCCGCGCAACGCGGCCATCCCGGCGAATCGCGATCCCGCCTACTTCGACCTCGGCCTGTGCGGGCCCGAGCGGATCGACCTGCGGGATTCGCATCCCGACGACTGCGGACGCTTCAAGACGCCGACGCTCCGCAACGTCGCCACGCGGAAGGTGTTCTTCCACAACGGCGTGTTCCACTCGCTGCGCGAGGTCCTCGCGTTCTACGTGCGGCGCGATCTCACGCCGGAGCGCTGGTATCCCCGCCGCCCGGACGGGACGGTGCGGAAGTACGACGATCTGCCGGCAACGTATCGGGACAACGTGACGCGCGAGGCGCCGTTCACGCCGTCGCCCGACGGACGGCCGCGCCTCGACGACGCGGAGATCGACGACGTGGTTGCGTTCCTGGAGACTCTGACGGACGGGTACGCGAGCGGCGGCAGGACGCACCGATCATCCCAGGTCGATGCGACGTCCATTAGCCCCCGCTGACGGAGTCGTCCCCCCTCATGGAGCCGGGCTGATCGGGACCTCCGCCACTCCGAAGAACTCGCCGCGCTTGAGCTGGTCGTACTTCTCGCTGCCGCGGTTCCAGTTGTAGCGGAGGGAGCCGAGGTCGCCTGGGTTGGTCCACCAGTCGCCGACCATGTACACGTGGCCGCGGCCGTCGGCCATCATGCCCGGCAGCCGCCACGCGGTCCGGCCGTCCTGGTCCACGAGGAGGCCGTAGTCGGTGATCGGATATCCCGCCGCCGCGTCGAGCGACAGGCTCAGGAGGTGGAAGTCCTTGAACTCCTGGTTGCCGAACGCGTTGCCCTTGCGCTGGTAGTAATAGACCCGGTCGCCGGCGAGCGCGAGCCCGCCGAGATAGTTGAACCCGATGTGTCGCAGCGGCGTGAACGCCTCGCTCAGGGGCTTCGTCGCGTCGAAGCGGTAGAGCATGCCGCCCGATGGCGACAGCGTGAGCAGCGCGCGGTCGCCGTCCAGCGGCTGCATCCACGCGATCGAGCGGCTCGCCTGCTGGTGCGGATCCGTCTCGCGCACGTTGTCGTCCCACCGCACGAGCGGGGGCAGCGCGTTCGCGTGGACCTCGATCCGGCCGGTGTCGCCGTGGATCTGCTGCAGGTTGCCGTTCTG
>DATBBK010000060.1:0-20459 GCA_036271035.1 Thermoanaerobaculia bacterium
GGCCGGGCGGCGGGCGACTTTACATAACATCCGCGCCCTTTCCCGATCGGCCGGCGGCCTCGTCGCCTGATCTCGCATGTCGGTCCGGCGTTCTCGGAACCGGAGCCGTTTACCATCTCCTTGTGCGACTGATCTCCCGGGCCGTCCTTCGCGAGATCGTCCCGCCTTTTCTGCTCGGGTTCGTCGCCTACACCTTCATCCTGCTGCTCCGGACGATCCTCGTTCTGGCCGACTTCGCCGTGCGGCGCAGCGCGCCCCTCGTCGAGGTCCTGCGGCTCGTGGCGCTGTCGCTGCCGTGGATCATCGTCCTGACGCTGCCCATGGCGTTCCTGCTCGGCGTCCTGGTCGGTCTGGGGCGCCTGGGCGCCGACTCGGAGCTGACCGCCCTGTCCGCCTGCGGCATCGGGCCGACCGCCATCTACCGCCCGCTCCTGGGCGCCGCGGCGATCGCCTCCGCGGGGGTCCTGTTCCTCTACAACGTCGTCCTCCCGCCCGCCAACGAGTCGCTCCAGCGCGAGATGTCCCGGGTCGCGGCGACCTCGATCGTGAATGTCGTCGCGCCTCGTACCTTCCGCGAGCCGCGGCCGGGAATCACCTTCTTCTTCGACCGCGTCGCGCCCGACGGCCGCTCCTTCGACAACGTGTTCCTCAAGCTCGGCGACGAGCTCGAGCCCCCGAACCGCGTCATCGTCGCGCGCCGCGGCGGCCTCACGCTCGAGGGCGATCGCCTGTGGCTCGACCTCTCGCAGTCGACCGTCCACGAGCTCGACCCCGAGGACCCGACGCGCTATCGCGCGACCCGCAACGCCTCTCAGCGCCTGCTGCTCGCCGGCGAGCCGGGACCGGGCCCGGCAGGTTCGTCCGTGACGATCCAACGGGCCTGGCGCGCGCAGTCGCTCACGGAGCTCCTTGCGGCGGTCAAGCGGATGAAGCCGTCCGACCCGGACCGCCGGCTCGCCCTCGTCGAGGTCCACAAGAAGCTCGCGATCCCGTTCGCGTGCGTCGCGTTCGCCTGGGTCGGGATCCCCCTCGCGCGCCGGCTCCGGCGCGGCGGCCGCGGCGGCAGCTTCGCCGCGTCACTGCTGATCCTGGTCGGCTACTACATCCTGCTGACCAGCGGCGAGACGTGGGCGCAGGACGGCCGCCTGTCGCCGGGGGTGGCCATGTGGCTGCCCAACGCCGCGCTCCTGCTCCTCGGCGCCGTTGCCGCGATGTGGCGGGGCGACGGACGCGCCCCCAGGCTGCCGCGGGCGCCCGTCGAGGAAGCGGGACCGGAGGCGCCTGCCGCGGGAACCGACGCGGCCGACGCCGGGTCCGCTCCTCCGACCGACGACTCCCCTCCCGGTCTGCTCGGCTCCGCCTCGGTCTCCGGCTCGCGGTTCCGGCTGAGCCTCGTCTCGCTGGCCGACCGCTATGTGCTCGCGCGATTCCTCGTGGCGCTCGCTCTCGTGCTCGGCTCGGCGCTGCTCCTGTCGATCGTCGTCGACTACGTGGACCAGCTGGACGAGTTCGCGCGCCACCATCCGCCGAGCACGGTCGTCCTCGGCTACTACCGCGCGTTCATCGTCTCGATCACGATGCAGATCGCGCCGTTCGCGATCCTCCTCGCGACGCTCGTCGGGCTCGGGATCCTCTCGCGCAACAACGAGGACACGGCGTTTCGCGCCTGCGGGATCTCGGCGCCCCGCCTCGCCGCGCCCGTCCTCGTCTTCGCCATCGCGGCGGCGGGGGTCGCGTTCGCGTTCGGCGAGTACGTGCTCCCGTTCGCCGAGCAGAAGCAGGAGCAGTACCGCAACGTCATCCACGGCCGCCCCGCCGACTTCGGGATCAAGACCGCCGCGGAGCGCAACTGGTACCTCGCGAGCGACGGCCGGATCTGGTTTCGCGAGGAGGCGGACGACCGGAAGGGCACCCTCGACGCCGTCACCGTGTTCGAGACGGGACCGGACGGGCAGCTGGTCCGGCGGACCTCGGCGCGCGTCGCCGAGTGGAAGGGTGACGGGTGGCTCCTCCGGCAGGGCTGGGACCGGCGCTTCGACGGGCCGGAGGGCGCGTTCAAGAAGTTCCTCGAGGAGCCTGTCGCCGGAGACCCGCCGCGGGCCCTGTCTGGAGGCCGCCGCCGCCCCGAGGAGATGCGGTTCCGCGAGCTCCAGCGGCTGGCGCGCCGCCTGCGAGCGAGCGGCTACCCGACCGCGGCCCTCGACACCGCGCTGCAGTCGAAGCTCGCCCAGCCCGCGATGCTGCCCGTCATGGCGCTCCTCGCGACGCCGTTCGCGTTCCGGATCGGCCGCAAGGGAACCCTCGCGGGCGTCGGCGTCGGCCTCGCGCTCGGGATCGTCGCGCTCGTCGCCGCGGCGTTCATGTCGAAGCTCGGCGTCGTCGGCGCGCTTCCTCCCACGCTCGCCGCCTGGGCGCCCGACGTGCTCTTCGGCCTGGCGGCCGCCTACTTCCTGCTGCGGATGCGGACCTGAGCCGCCGCGCCCGAGTGGTCAGCCGCGAGCGGCGAGCGGACAGCCGGCGATCCGCTCCAGGATCGCGATGGGCGCCTTCTCGGGAGCGACGAGAGATTCGCGCGAGAGGATGATCGTCTGCTCGAGCGCGAACTGGCCCGAGAGGACGGCGTGGCTGACCATGTCCGTCAGCACGATCCACGTCGCGCCGGGCGGGAACGAGATCGCCTCCTTCTCCCCTGCCTGAAACTCGGCGTTGTTCTTCAGGAAGTCGTGGAACCCGAGCATGAACGCGTCGTACGGCGACGGCAGGCTCGTCCGCGCGCCGAGAGCGCGCAGCAACCGGTCGCCCGCCGATGGACGGGCGCGGAGCGCCTCCTCGAGGAGGCCCGATCCCACCGCATAGCGCTCGGCGAGCCGGTCGAAGGTGCCGCCCGACACCCACTCCCTCGGCCGATCCGAGATGTTCGTGAAGAAGCGCAGGATCCGGGCGCCGTGCGTGGGGCGCGTCGGGAAGGCGTCGACGTGCATGAGGTCGTTCCGGTCGGTGTGCGCGAGGCGCCGCCCCTTCTCCTCGATCGGACGGAAGCTCGCGTAATCGACGTGCCAGGACCGCGCATAGCCCGGGAACGTCCGGGCCAGGAAGTCGAGCGAGCTCCTCGAGTAGGTCCTGAGAATCCGGCTCAGCCGCTCCACGTCCTCGCGGCTCCCCGTCGCGCCCGTCACGCGGTCGCGCGCGGGGCGATACGCGATGTTCTTGTGCAGCCGTCCGCCGCCCTGCCGGCGCGTGAGGAGGAACTCGCGGTCGCCGGCCGGAATCTCGAACGGCGGCCGCCGGAAGAGCAGGATCCGCCCTGCCTCCAGCGCGTGCGCGAGCCTCTCCGAGCCCGCGTCCGGGCCGCTCAGCGCGTCGACGTCGACCGGAGGCATCGAGGCGAGCGTCCCGGGCCGGTCTAGGTCCCCTCCTCCCACGAGCTCATGTACTTCACCTGCTCGGGGGTCGGAGTGTCGATGACGACGCCCATGGACGCCAGCTTGAGCCGTGCGATCTCGCGGTCGATCTCCTCGGGGACGACGTAGACCTTGCGCTCGAGAGTCGCGTGATTGCGGACCATGAACTCGGCGGCCAGCGCCTGATTCGCGAAGGACATGTCCATGACCGATGCGGGATGCCCCTCGGCGGCGGCGAGATTGATGAGCCGTCCGTCGGCGAGCAGGTTGAGGCGGCGTCCGTCGGCGAGCCGGAACTCCTCGACGAACTCGCGGATCGCCCGCCGCTCGCGCGAGAGCTTCTCGAGCGCCGGGATGTCGATCTCGACGTTGAAATGGCCCGAGTTGCAGACGACCGCTCCGTCCTTCATCGCGCGGAAGTGCTCCTCGCGGAGCACGCCCTTGTTGCCCGTGACCGTGACGAAGATGTCGCCGATCGGTGCCGCCTCCGCCATCGTCATGACCCGGAAGCCGTCCAGCGCCGCCTCGATCGCCTTCGTCGAATCGAGCTCGGTGACGATGACCTGCGCGCCGAGACCGCGGGCCCGCGACGCGACGCCGCGGCCGCACCAGCCGTATCCGGCGACGACGACGTTCAGTCCCGCGACCAGCAGGTTCGTGGCGCGGATGATGCCGTCCAGCGTCGACTGGCCCGTCCCGTACCGGTTGTCGAAGAAGTGTTTCGTCTTCGCCTCGTTGACGGCGACGACGGGGAAGCGGAGCACGCCCGACTTCTCCATGGCCTTCAGGCGGATCACGCCGGTGGTCGTCTCCTCGGTGCCGCCGACGATGCCGTCGAACAGCGCCTTGCGCTCATCCTTCGAGAGCCCCTGTGCCCACTTGCGCACGACGGGATCCACGTCCGCGTCGCGATCGAGGGCCAGAAAGAGCAGCGAGGACACGAGATCCGCGCCGTCGTCCATCGTCATGTTCGGGCGGTGCGCGAGCGCCGCGCGGATGTGGTCGTAGTACGACGCGTGGTCCTCGCCCTTGATCGCGTAGGTCGCGATGCCGAAGTCCGCGACCAGAGAGGCCGCGACGTCGTCCTGGGTCGAGAGCGGGTTGGAGGCGCACAGCACGAGGTCCGCCCCGCCGTCGGTCAGCGTGCGGGCGAGGTTCGCCGTCTCGCTCGTGACGTGCAGGCACGCGGAGAGCCGGATGCCCTTGAGCGGCTTCTCCTTCGCGAAGCGCTCGCGGATCTGCCGGAGCACCGGCATGCTCGCGTCCGCCCACTCGATACGAGTGCGGCCCTTCGGGGCGAGTGTGAGATCCCGGACGTCGCTCTTGACAGTCGTCGCCGTCGACATGATCAACCTCCCACGGGCGCGGCCATTTCGATCCCGGCCGCCCGCGCCATGGCTTCGGCCCGATCCGTCTTCTCCCACGTGAACTCCGGCAGCCTGCGACCGAAGTGGCCGAAGGCGGCGGTCGCCTTGTAGATCGGGCGCCGCAGGTCGAGCGTCTGGATGATCCCGCGCGGCGTGAGGTCGAAGTGGTCGCGCACGAGGCGGACGATCTCCTCCTCGGGCAGCCGGCCCGTGCCGTACGTCTCGATGTGCACCGAGACCGGGTCCGCGACGCCGATCGCGTACGCGAGCTGGATGAGCGCGCGCTGGGCGATGCCGGCGGCGACGATGTTCTTCGCCACGTACCGCGCCATGTACGCCGCGGAGCGGTCGACCTTCGTCGGATCCTTGCCCGAGAAGGCGCCGCCGCCGTGCGGCGCGCTGCCGCCGTACGTGTCGACGATGATCTTGCGTCCGGTGAGACCGGAGTCGCCCTGCGGTCCGCCGATGACGAACCGGCCGGTCGGATTGATGTGGAACTTCGTGTCGCTCGTGAGGAGCGACGCCGGGATCACCGGGCGCACGATCTCCTCGATGATCGCCTCGCGCAGCTCCGCGTGCTTGATCGCCTCCGCGTGCTGCGTCGAGACGACGACGGTCTCGACGCGGATCGGACGGGTGCCCTCGTACTCGACCGTGACCTGGGACTTGCCGTCCGGCCGCAGGAAATCGAGGACGCCCTTGCGTCGCGCCTCCGACAGCCGCTGGACCAGCCGGTGCGCGAGCGTCAGCGGCAGCGGCATCAGCTCCTCGGTCTCGCGGACCGCGTAGCCGAACATCATCCCCTGGTCTCCGGCGCCGCCGGTGTCGACTCCCTGCGCGATGTCGGGCGACTGCGGGTCGATCGAGGAGACGACCGCGCACGTCTCGTAGTCGAACCCGAACTTCGCCCGCGTGTAGCCGATCTCCTTGATCGTCTGACGCACGATCGACGGCAGGTCGACGTATGTCTTCGTGGAGATCTCGCCAGCGATGAACGCGATGCCGGTGGTGACCAGGGTCTCGCAGGCGACGCGTCCGGTCGGATCGTCGCGGAGAACGGCGTCGAGTACGGCGTCGGAGATCTGGTCGGCGATCTTGTCGGGGTGCCCTTCCGTCACGGATTCCGACGTGAAGAAGTGGCGTCCGTTCTGGAGCATGGAGTCGACTCCTTGCGCACGGGGCGCGTCGTGGCCGCGTCGGTCAGCGGGTGTTCAGCGGGTCCTCGTTAGAACCGCGAAGCCTAGCATCCCGGCCGCAAACCGTCAAAGCAATTCGTAGAAGACGAAGACGTTACGGCCGTACGCGCGCCGCACGACCGGCTGGAGTCCGGGCAGCGCCCCGGTCCCATCGCCGTGGTCGCGCTGCAGCACGAGAACGGCGCCGCGCTCCATCAACCGGGCGGCGCGCGCGAGGCCCGCGGCGAGGGGCTCCAGGAGATACGGAGGATCGGCGAAGACGAGGTCGAACCGCTCTCCCGAGGCGGCGAGCTCCTCGACCGCGTCGGCCGCGTCGGAGGCGATCAGGCGCACGTCGCGTCCGTCGTCGCCGAGGTGCTCGAGCGTGCGGCGAATGCCGCGCGCCTCCGGCTCGACGAGCACCGCCGAGGCGGCGCCGCGCGAGACGGCCTCGAGCCCGACGGCGCCGCTTCCGGCGAAGAGGTCGAGCACCCGCGCTCCCGCGATGCGCTCGCCGAGGACGTCGAAGAGCGCCTCGCGCGCGCGGCCGGACGTGGGGCGCGCGTCGGGCGGCGCCTCGAGCTTCCTTCCCTTCCACCGCCCCGCGAGGATACGGACCTCCGGCGCGCGGGAGCGTCCGGATCGCGCCCCGGATCTCACGGCGCGCGCTCCGGCGCCGCGAAGCGATAGCGGAGCTCGTCGATCTTCACGAACTGCGAGTACGGCTCCGTCACGCCGACGATCTCGACGAACCCGGTGTCCTTCTCCAGGCGCGAGACGCGGAACAGCGCTCCGTCGAAGCGCTTCAGCAGCGTTCCGACCGGCAGCGCGTCCGGCGTGAAGCGCGACGCGGGCGGCAGCGGCGAGAGAAAGATCCCGCGCAGCCCCTCGAGCGCGGAGCGAAGCGAGGCGGACGCCGACGTGCCCGCCGAGAAATCGTCGAAGCGGATCGTCTTGCGGTTGCCATCCTCGCGAGTCAGCGTCACCGCCGAGGTCGAGGCGAGGTTGCCGGACAGACCGGATCGCAGGTCGGCGGGCAGATCCCAGAACTCCTGCTGCGCGAAGAAGCGGCAGTAGAAGTCGACCTCGTCCTGCGGCAGGGTCTCGCGCTTGAGCTCCGTCTTCTCGCCGTGGCTGGTCTTCCAGACGAGCGTGCGGTCGCGGAAGACCGTGAGGCGGTCGTAGCCCTCGTCGGACTGGCGGATCCACTCCGCGCAGAACGTCGGCCCGTGCGGCGTCGGCACGGGCGTCGGCGTCGTCGCGACGCCGGCCGCGACGGTGACGGTCGAGAGCAGCACGACAGTCGCGGCCGTCACGAGCGCAGGCCCTCGCGCGCCGCGGCGAGCGCGAACTCCAGCTCCTCTTCGGCGTCGATGCGGCCCTCCTCGCGCGCCTCGAGCGTGCGGGCGAGCGCCTCGCCCACGCGCGGCCCGGGAGGGACGCCCGCCGCGAGGAGATCCCGCCCGCGGATGAGAAGACCCGGAAGTGGCTCGCGAACCGCGGCGATCCAGGCGGCGCGATCTCGCGGGGATAGCGTCGCGGCGACGGCGGCGGCGAGCTCCGGCCGGATGCCTCGGACCCGGCGCGCCCGCTCCCCCGCTCCCGCCCGTGCGAACCCGGCGCCCCGTGCTCTCGTCGCGGGCCATCCGAGCCAGGTCTCGCGGACGCGACCCGCCAGCCCGAGCCGATCCGCGACCTCCCGAAGCTCCCGCGGCGACGCGTCCCCCATCCATGCGAGAAGGTAGCAGAGCGGATCGAGCGCGACGATTCCAACTCCGAGCCCGAGGCGGCCGGCGGCGGAGGCGGCGGCGCGGAGACGCGCTCCGACGCCGCGCCGCGCCAGCCCCGGCGCGATCGCCCCGTCGAGGCCCAGGCGCGCGAGCAGCGCCGCCGACGCCACGCGCGCGGGCTCCGCGAGGATCAGCGAGAGCTCGCGGAGGAGTCGGTCGCCGGACACCGCGCCGACGGCCCCGGAGGCGACCGCCTCGCGGATGAGCCGCGCGGAGGCGGGCACGATCCCGAAGCCGAGGCGCGCGGCGTAGCGGACGGCGCGGAAGGCGCGGGTCGGATCGTCCTGGAAGGAGCGCTCGTGCAGGATGCGGATCCGCTTCGCGGCGAGGTCCTCGGCGCCGCCGAACGGATCGATCCGGCGCGCGGGTCCGGCGAGCGGCAGCGCCATCGAGTGGATCGTGAAGTCGCGCCGGGCGAGATCCTCCTCGAGCGTCGCGGCAAAGGAGACGTCGGGGAGCGCTCCGGCGTGCGCGTAGGTCTCCCTCCGCGGCCGGGCGAGGTCGACGCGCACGGCTTCGCGGCCGCCGCGCGCCTCCGCCGGCAGCTCCAGCGTCGCCGTCCCGAAGCGCGCGTGGCGGCGCACCGAGCCGCCGAGCAGCGCCGCGAGCGCGTCCGCGACATCACCCGCGTCCCCCGAGACGACGACGTCGAGGTCCGCGATCGGCCGTCCGAGCAGCCGGTCGCGCACGGCGCCCCCGACGAGCCAGGCCTGCTCGCCGCGCGCGCGCACGAGTGTCGCGAGCTCGGCGAGCACCGACCGGAGGGCGCGTGGAAGCCGGGGACGGGGCGGCCGCCTAGAAGACGTACTCGACCGACCCCTCGCCCGCCAGCGCCTGGATCTCGCTCGTCAGCCGCGGCGACGGCGCGATGCGCATCGAATCCGCCACCTTCAGTGAGGCCTCGAACTCGCCGGGCCGCACGAGACGGATCGAGACGGGCGTCGTCCCGGGATGCAGGCGCAGGCGCTCGTGCAGCCGCGTCAGCACGTCCTCGTCGGCGTAGGCGAGATTGACCCGGATCGCCAGCTCGCGCGCCCGGCGCTCGCGGATGCCCTCGAGCGGCGTCATGTCCTGCGCCGTGAGCTCGAGCGCGCCGCCCGACTCCCGCACGGTCGCGGTCAACAGCACCGGCAGGTCGTCGCGCACCCAGCGCTCGACCTTCTCGTAGAGGCTCGCGAAGACCGCGACCGAGATCGTGCCGCTCGTGTCCTCGAGCTGCGCCTTGAGCATGGTCTTGCCTTCGTTGACGCCCTTCTTGATCTTCTGCCGCTTGAGGCTGCAGAGGACGCCCGCCACGCGGACCGACTGCTCGACGCGGCTCGCGAGGTCGGCGACGCGAACGTCGGAGAAGCGCTCGATCTCCTCGGAGAAGCGCGTCAGCGGGTGTCCGGTCACGTAGAAGCCGAGCGTCTCCTTCTCGTTGCGCAGGCGCTCGTCGAGCGGCCACTCCGGCACGTCCTGGAAGTCGTCGGCCGGCGGGCCGCCGTCCTCGGACGCTCCTCCGCCGAACATGCTCGACTGGCCGCTCGCCTCGTCCTCGCGCCGGCGCGCGGCGCGGGCGACGACCTTCTCCGACGCGGCCGCGAGCGTCGCGCGGTTGCGGCCGAGCGTGTCGAACGCGCCCGCCGCAATGAGCGCGTCGAGGGTCCGCTTGTTGACGAGGCGCGAGTCGAGCCGCTCCGCGAAGTCGGTAAACGACGAGAACTTCCGCTTGCGCCGCTCCTCGAGGATCGACCGCGCCGCCGCCTCGCCGACTCCCTTGATCGCCGCCAGGCCGAAGCGGATCGACGATTCGGACGCCGCGAAGCTCTCCGATGACTCGTTGATGTCGGGCGGCAGCACGGCGATGCCGGACTCCTGGCAGTCGCCCAGCACCTTCACGATGCCGTCGGTCGATCCGATCTCGGACGAGAGGTTCGCGCCGAAGAAGTCGACCGGATAGTGCGCCTTGAGGTACGCCGTCTTGTACGCGACGAGCGCGTACGCCACCGCGTGCGACTTGTTGAAGCCGTAGCGAGCGAACGGCTCGATGAGCGCCCAGAGCTCCTGCGCCTTCTTCTTCGGGGTGCCGTGCTCGACGGAACGGCGGATGAACTTCTCGCCCTCCGCGACCATGATCTCGCGCTTCTTCTTGCCGATCGCCTTCCGAAGGAGGTCCGCCTCCGCCAGCGTGTAGCCGGCGACGACCTGCGCGATGCGCATGACCTGCTCCTGGTAGACGAGGATGCCGAGCGTCTCGGTGAGGATCGACTCGAGCTCCGGCAGCGGGTAGCTCACGCGGCTGCCGCTGCGCCGGCGGACGTAGTCCTCGACGGTGCCTGCGTCGAGAGCGCCGGGTCGATAGAGAGCGTTGAGCGCGGCCAGGTCGGCGAAGACCGTCGGCCGAGCGCGGCGGAGCAGGTCCCGCATGCCGCCCGAGTCGAACTGGAAAACGCACGCCGTCTTGCCGGAGCGGAAGAGCTCGTAGGTCGGCTCGTCGTCGAGCGGCAGGTGGTCCATGTCGAGCGTCACGCCGAGCCGCTCCTTCACGGCCGCGACCGTCGCCTCGATGACGTCGAGCGTGATGAGGCCCAGGAAGTCGATCTTCAGCAGGCCCATCTTCTCGACGGCGTTCATGTCGAACTGCGTCGTGATTTCGTCCTTGTTCGTCCGGTAGAGCGGCAGGAAGTCCGTGATGGGCCGCGGCGCGATGACGACGCCGGCCGCGTGCATGCCCGCGTGCCGCGAGAGCCCCTCGAGCCGTTCCGCGATGCGGACGACCTTCGCGACCTCCGGATCGGCGGCCATCGCCTCCTTGAGCCCGGGCGAGTCGCGGAACGCGCGCTCGAAGTTGACGTCGGGCCCGTCGGGCACCAGCTTCGCGATCCTGTCGCCGACGGCGACGGGCAGCGAGAGCACGCGCGCGACGTCACGAACCGCGAGCTTCGGCTTCAGCTGGGAGAAGGTCACGATCTGCGCGACGTTCTCGCGGCCGTACTTCTTCGTGACGTACTCGATGACCTCGCCGCGGCGCGCCTGGCAGAAGTCGATGTCGATGTCGGGCATCGAGATGCGCTCGGGGTTGAGGAACCGCTCGAAGAGCAGGTCGTATCGGAGCGGGTCGATCTCCGTGATGCGCAGCGCCCACGAAACGATCGAGCCGGCGGCGCTGCCGCGTCCCGGCCCGACCGCGATCCCCTGCTCGCGCGCGTAGCGGATGAAATCGGACACGATGAGGAAGTAGGACGGGAAGCCCATCTTCTCGATGACGCCCATCTCGTACGCGAGCCGCTCGCGGTATTTCTCGGGCGCGATCGCGGCCGCCGCGCCGCCCTCCTCCGCGATCTCGCGGAGCCGCCGCTCGAGGCCCTCGGCGGCGAGGTCGCGGAAGTAGTCCACCGGCGGCCGTCCGTCCGGCGCCGTGAACGTCGGAAGGTGAAGGCCGCCCGTGTCGAACTCGACGGCGCAGCGCTCCGCGACGGCGACGGTGTTCGAGACCGCCTCCACGCTCCACGTCCGGAATCGCGCGAGCATCTCCGACGGGTCCTTCACGTAGAACTCGTCGTTGTAGAACTTCATCCGGCGCTCGTCCTCGAGCGTCTTTCCCATCCCGATGCAGAGCAGGACCTCGTGCGGGAACGCGTCGTCGCGGCGCAGGTAGTGGCTGTCGTTCGTCGCGACGACCGGCGCGCCGGTCTCCTTCGACAGGCGCAGGAGGTCCGGCACGATCGCGGTCTGCTGCGGCAACCCGTGGTCCATGATCTCGACGTAGAAGTTGCCCTTGCCGAAGATCTCCTCGTACTCGCGGAAGGCCGCCTTGGCCGCCTGGAAGTTGCCGCGCGACAGCGCGCCCGCGACCTCGCCCTTCAAGCATCCCGACAGCCCGATCAGCCCCTCGGCATGCTCGCGCAGGAGGTTCTTGTCCATGCGCGGGCGGTGGTAGAAGCCCGTCAGGTACGCCTCGGAGACGAGACGGACGAGGTTCCGGTACCCCTTCTGAGTCGCCGCGAGCAGCGTGAGGTGGTACGCGTAGCCCTCGCCGGACTCGCTCGCCGCCTGCGCCTCCCGGTCCTGGCGGCTCGCGGGCGCGATGTACGCCTCGACGCCGATGATCGGCCGGACGCCGTGCTGCATCGCCTCGTGGAAGAAGTGGAAGGCGCCAAACATGTTGCCGTGGTCGGTGACGGCGACCGCGGGCATGCCGAGCTCCGCGATCCTCTTGCAGAGCTCCGGGAGTCGGTTCGCGCCGTCGAGGAGGGAGTACTGACTGTGGAGGTGAAGGTGAACGAAGTCGCCCGACATCGAACTTCGATCATAACTCGCGTCGCCTCGGTCGAAGGGGCGCGACATCGCGTCCTGCGATCGCGCGACGGCGCCCCGGGCGATGACGTGATTTGCTGATAGCGTTTCGGCACGATGCAGCGGCGCGTTCTCCTGACGATCCTCGCCTGCGCGCTCGCGGCCGCGGCGGTCCGTGCCGCCAGCGAGACGGTGTCGATCGGCCCCGACTCGGTGTGGAACCCGCCCGGGTCGTTCAACGAGACGTTCCACGCGGCGTGCGGCAAGCTCGAGGGCGCTAAGTTCTCCGACTGCTTCGTCGCCGAGATGGCGAAGGCGGGCGCTCCCGCCGGCGCGGTCGCGTTCGCGAAGCGGGTCGACGGGATGGGCTTCGCGCGCGCCTTCCACGACGAGGGAAGGGTGGACGTCGTGTGGGCGGAGTACCCCTACCGCGCGAACGAGAACCGGGTGTGCCTCCTGGTCAACGGCGATCCTGCGATCGTGGACGTCGACGATCTCTCGCGTCTCGACCGCGACGACGTCGCGCGCGCTCCCACGTGGCAGGACATCCTCAAGCGCCACCCGAGGGCGGCCATCTTCCCGGGCGACCGGGAGGACACGCGCCTGCCGGTGGTCGTGCACCCGCGCGCCGCGGCGGGCGAGACGCGGTTCCTCGTCGGCTATCGGGTCAGCGAGTGCCACGCCTGCGCCGTGCTCGCCACGATGCGCGTCGCCTGGCGCTTCGACGCGGCGGGCAAGTTCCTGGGCACGCAGCTCGTCCAGATCCGCCGGCGCCGGGGCTGACGTGGGGCTTCGCCGCGAGCTGACTGCCTTCGACGCGACGATGGTCGTCGTCGGCGGCATCATCGGATCCGGGATCTTCATGCTCCCCGCGATCGTCGCGCAGCGGCTGCCCACGTCGCCGCTCGTGCTCGGGGCGTGGATCGCGGGCGGCGCGATCGCCCTGGCGGGCGCCCTCGCGTTCGCGGAGCTGGCGGCGCTCTTCCCCCAGGCGGGCGGCGAGTACGTCTACCTCCGCGAGGCGTATCACCCGCTCGTCGCGTTCCTCTTCGGCTGGGCGTCTCTCCTGATGATCCAGGGCGGCGGGCTCGGCGCCGTCGCCATCACGTTCGCGCAGTACTCGCTCCGGCTGCTGGGACGCGACCCGTCGGCCGCGCCGCTCGCCGCGGCCGTCTCGATCACGGTCGTTGCGGCCGTCAACGTCGCCGGCGTCAAACCCGGCAGCCGGCTCTTGAACGTCCTCGTGATCCTGAAGCTCGCGGCGCTCGCCGCTCTCATCTTCGGCGGCCTGCTCCTCCCCCGCGGCGGCCCGGCCACCGTCTCGGAGCCGGCGCCCGCGCTGCCGCCGCTGACGACCGCGCTCGCCTTCGGGACGGCTTTGGTCCCGATCCTCTTCGCGTACGGCGGCTGGCAGAGCGTGAACCTGCTCGCCGAGGAGACGAGCGAGCCCCGGAGAACCCTGCCACGCGCGCTGATGGCCGGCACCGCGATCGTGATCGCCGTCTACCTGCTCGCGAACGTCGTCTACTTGTCCACGCTCGGGCGCGCCGGGCTGGCGTCGACGGCGACGCCCGCCTCGGACGCCGTGCGGCACATCTTCGGTCCCGGCGCGGACCGGCTCATCTCGGCGGCGATCGCCGTGTCGGCGTTCGGCTTCCTCGACCTGACGCTGCTGGCGCAGACGCGGATCTACTATGCGATGGGCGTCGACCGGGCCTTCCTGCCGGCCCTCGCGCGGCTCCACCCGCGGTTCGGCACGCCCGTGCTCGCGATCGTCCTGCAGGCGGGCTGGGGCATCGTGCTCGTGCTGACCGGAACGTACGGAGAGCTGGTCGACTCGGTCGTCTTCGGAGACTGGATCTTCTTCGCGCTGACGGTCGCGGCGGTCTTCCGCTTCCGCTCGCGGATCCCGCTCTCCCGGCGCGGCGCGGGCTCGTTCCGAATGCCCGGCTACCCGCTCGTGCCGGCGCTCTTCGTCGCGGCGGCGCTCGCCGCGGTCGTCAGCGCGATCCGCACGAACCCGACACGCTCCGCCGTGGGCACCGGCCTCCTCGCGCTCGGGATCCCCGTCTATGCGGTGTATGCCCTCCGCCGCCGGCGCGGGGAGGCGGAGCCCGCGTGACGTTCGCCCCCGCGCCCTACATGGAGTGGGCCAAGAAGCGCCCGCGGCCGCGGATCGACCTGGCCGGCAGCAACCTCCTCGCCTGCCGGCTCGAGGACCTGCCCGGCGCACGCGAGGCCGTCGAGCTCGCGGGCGAGAGCCCGGAGGGCTATCCGCCGCTGCGCGAGGCGATCGCCCGCCGCTACGGCGTCGCGCCGGCCCAGGTCGCGACCGGGATCGGCTGCTCGGGGGCGAACTTCCTCGCGCTGTCCGCGCTCCTCGAGGCGGGCGACGAGCTCGTCGCCGAGACCCCGTACTACGACCCGATCCTCGCGGCGGCGCGAATGGCCGGGGCGGGCGTTCGCACGTTCGAGAGGCGCCTCGCCGACAACTTCGATGTGGATCCCGACGCGGTCGAGGCGGCGCTCACGCCGCGCACGAAGGTCGTCGTGATCACGAATCCGCACAACCCGAGCGGCGTGCTGGCCTCGCCGGCTCGCCTCGCCGGTCTCGCGCGCCTGGCGGAGCGGCGAGGCCTGCGCGTGCTCGTCGACGAGGTCTACCTCGATGCGACCCACGAGCCGGGTGCGCGGTCGGCCGCGCACATCTCCCCGCGCTTCGTCGCGACGAACAGCCTGACGAAGTCCTACGGCCTCGCGTCCCTGCGCTGCGGCTGGGTCCTGGCGGACGACGAGACCGTCGCACGGGTGCGCCGCGTGCGGGACGCGGTGGACGTCTGGTCGCCGATGCCGGCGGACCGCCTCTCGACACTCGCCTTCCGCCATCTCGCCGTGCTCGCGGAGCGATCGCGGCGGATCGTCGAGGCGAACCGAGCGGCCGTCCGGCGCGTGCTGGCGGCCCGGTCCGATCTCACGCTCGTGATGCCGAAGGCGACCATCGCGTTCCCGCGGCTCGAGTCCGGGCCCTCCGCGGACGCGTTCGTCGAGCGGCTCTTCGCGGAAACCGGTACGGCCGTCGCACCGGGGCGGTTCTTCGGCGCGCCGGGCCACTTCCGGATCGCGTTCGGCGGCGACCCCGCGGCGGTCGCCGACGGCCTGGCCGCGGTCGCACGCACGCTCGACGCGTCGTCGTGAAGCGTTCTTGACAACGACGAGCCGCGATCTCAGGATGCCGGCGGTGCCCCGCAAGGTCGCGACCGGCCTGATCTCCCGCGCCCTCGCGCGCCTGGGGCTGCGCTTCCCGGGGCTCTTCCTCATTCTTCTGTTCGTGACGATCGCGGACATACTGATCCCGGACCCGATTCCCTTCGCCGACGAGATCGTGCTCGCCGTGCTGACCGCGATCTTCGGACTCTGGAAGGACCGGCGTACCCCGAAGCCGCCCGAGCCCGAGGCACGCCCGCTCCGGCGATGAGCGCCTCGACGTCGGCTCGCTTCCTCCTCCGGGCGGCGGGGGCGCTCGTCCTCGCCGCGTCCCTCGCCTGCCAGAGCGGCCGCGCTCCGGCGGAGGCCGCGCTCCGGCTCGCGCAGACGTCGGTCGACGGCGCTCGCGCGGAGGCGCAGGGCCTGCTTCCCGAGGAGGTCCGATCTCTGGACGACGACCTCGCCGCGGGACGCCGGGACCTCGAGCAGGGCGACTACAAGGCGGCGCTCGCCGCCGCGCAGACGCTGCAGCAGAGGTCGAACGAGGTCATCGCCCACGCGCGCGCCCGGCGCGACGATATGGCCGCGCAGTGGGTGTCGCTATCGGCCGAGATGCCCGGGCTGATCGCGTCGCTGATGACGCAGATCGACGGCGAGCGGAAGTCGCGGAAAGCCCAGAAGGGCATCGACGCGCGCCGGGTCCGCGAGGCGCGCGAGCAGGTCGGCGCCGCCACGGACGCATGGAACGCGGCGATCGAGGCGCACCGCTCGGGCAACGTACCCGGCGCGCTCACGCGCGGCCGCGAGGCGAAGCAACGGCTGGAGAAGGCGGGGACGCTGGTCGGGTTGAAGCCGGCGAAGGCGAAGTAGATCCCGGTCTCAGACGTCGTCGTCGAGGAGCATCGCCCCCAGGATCTCCTCACCCGCAGGCCACTCCTTCTCCCACTGCGATGTCGGGGCCTCGAACAGGATCAGGTATACCGTGTTCGTCTTGGGATTCGCCAGGGCGAGCGTGTGCGTGGTGGTCGTCTCGTCCTGAGCGAGACAGCTGCCGCCGACGAGCGACCGCATCTTCGCCTCCTCGAAGTCGAGGACCTTCTTGCCGTCGGTAAACCCGGCCATGAGCGCCTTCGCGGCCTCGACCGCGTCGCGGCCCTTCAGGTGGGGCATCACGTTGACCGTCAGCCCGACGAGAGACTCGCCGGTCTTGTCGATGTTCTCGCGGGTCACGAAGTAGCCGAGGGTGTCCTGGTGCTTCTCGGCCTTGAAGAACCAGTTGTGGGGCACGAGGAAGGCGCCCTTGATCTCCGGCGCCCGCTCCCAATGGAAGCCGATCGGCGGCTCCGGCAGTCTCGCGGGTTGCGCCCCGGCGAAGGTGGCGAGCGCCAGGAGCGCCGCCGCTCCGGCCAGTGATCGGATGGCCGTCGCTCGGCTCACTCCCACTCGATCGTCGCGGGCGGCTTCGACGTGACGTCGTAGACGACGCGGTTGATGCCGCGCACCTCGCGGACGACGCGCTGCGCGATCTCGTCGAGGACCTCGTGCGGCATGCGGAACCAGTCCGCCGTCATGAAGTCCGTCGTCTGCACCGCTCGCACCGCGAGCACGTGCTCGTGGGTGCGCGCGTCGCCCATCACGCCGACCGTCTTGACCGGCAGCAGCACCGCGAACGCCTGCGAGATCGCGTCGTAGAGGCCGGCCTTCCGGATCTCGTCGAGCACGATCTCGTCGGCCTTCTGCAGCAGCGCGACCCGCTCCCTCGTGACCTCGCCGGGGATCCGGACGGCGAGGCCCGGCCCGGGGAACGGGTGCCGCGCGAGAAACTCCCGAGGCAGGCCGAGCTCCGCGCCGAGCAGCCGCACCTCGTCCTTGAAGAGCTCGCGGACCGGCTCGATGAGCTGGAAGCCGAGCCGCTCCGGCAGTCCGCCGACGTTGTGGTGCGTCTTGATGACCGCCGACGGACCCTTGATCGAGACGGACTCGATGACGTCGGGATACAGCGTGCCCTGCGCGAGGTAGCGCGCGTCCGGGATCGACTTGGCCTCCTTCTCGAAGACGTCGATGAAGGTGCGGCCGATGATCTTGCGCTTCTGCTCGGGGTCGGTCACGCCCGCGAGGCGCGAGAGGAAGAGGTCTCCGGCGTCGACCGCGTGCACGCGAATGCCGAGATGCCCGAACGCCTCCACGACCTGCGCGCGCTCGCGCGCGCGCATGAGCCCGTGGTCGACGAGGATCGGGTGGACGCGGTCGCCGAGCGCCTCGCGGAGCAGGATCGCCGTGACCGACGAGTCGACGCCGCCGGAGAGCGCGCAGATCACGGCGCCGGACGGCGCCTGCCTGCGGATCTCCGCGATCTTCTCCTGCCGGAAGTTCGACATGCTCCAGTCGGGCCGGACCTTGCAGATGTGGAACAGGAAGTTCTCGAGCACCTCGCGGCCGTGCACCGTGTGCCCGACCTCCGGGTGGAACTGGACGGCGTAGACGCCGCGCTCCCGGTTCTCGAGCCCCGCGATCGGGGACGACGAGGTCGCCGCGATGACCCGGTATCCCGCCGGCGGCGTGACGACGGAGTCTCCGTGGTTCATCCACACCGTCTGCTCGCAGGCGAGTCCGGCGAACAGCGGCGAGTCGTCCTCGACGCGCGCGACCGCGCGGCCGTACTCGCGGCCCTCGTTGGCGATGCCGCCGCCCGCGCTCTGCGCGATCCACTGCATCCCGTAGCAGAGGCCGAGGACCGGCACGCCGAGCTCGAGCGGGTTCGTCGCGGGCACCGGCGCGCCCTCCTCGTAGACGCTCTGCGGGCCGCCGCTGAGGATGACCCCGGCGGGCCGGTGTTGCAGGATCTCGTCGCGCGACGCGTTCGGCGGCAGCACGACCGAGAAGACGCGGGCCTCGCGGACGCGGCGGGCGATCAGCTGCGTGTACTGGCCGCCGAAGTCGAGAATGACGATCGAGCGGGTCGCGGTCTCCCGGCCGTCTTTCGTCGCGGGCGCGGTGTGCTCCTGGGTGGCGGTCATGCGGCGTTCCTCTCGTGCGGCGTCGGCGCCGCGGCTCTTTCTACCAGAGCGAGCGGCCCGGCGACGAGAGCCGCCGGAAGGAGCGCCAGGGGCCCCGCCGCGAAGGGCGCCCCCGCCGCGAGCAGCGGCGCGATCAGCGAACCGGGCGCCTGTCGCATCGCCCACTTCTCGGCCCACCACAGCACGGCCACGCTGGCCGCGAGGTAGAGCAGCGGGAAGACGATTCCGAGCGCACGCGTGTACGCGTTGGGCTTCCGGGCCTTGCGCCGGCCGAACAGGGCGCGCTCCCCCGCCGCGATCGCCAGCACGAACAGCAGGGTCGCGAGGTACGCCGGCACGAAGAAAACGGCGGACTGGATCAAAAAGCGCAGCTCCGGCGACTTCGCCGCGTCGTGCTCCGCCGCCCAGCCCTGGAGAAACGGGTACGTGCCGAATCCCGGGTCGGTCCGGCCGTGTGTCAGGAGGAAGACCAGGACGCCGAGGAGGTACGCGGATGGGAGGAGGAGCGCCGCCTGCCTCAGGAACCTCACGTGGAGCCGAATTGTAGCAGGGCAGAACGGTGCTCACGCTCTTGTGATCGCCCGCCTGCCTCCTTGCCGGGAGAGGGTGCCGCAGCGACTTCCCCTCTCATTTTCACGGTCCGCGAAGCAGACCGCTGGAGGTCTGAGTAAGAATGCGCGCCAGTGCAGCTGAGAAAGTCGACCCGGATCTGGCTCGGCATCCTGGCCATCTCCGTCGCGGCGCTGATCGTCCTCAAGAACGTCTCGGGCGACTCCGGCTGCTTCGGCCTGTTCGCCGCCGGGCTGGCCGCGATCGCCTGCTTCGTCCTGCTCGTCCGCGGGGCGATCGTCCTCTTCCGTCTCATCATCCGCCGCACGACCCTGCGGCTCGCGTTCTCGTACTTCTTGATCGGCATCGTCCCGATCCCGCTCCTCGCCGCGCTGCTGATCCTCGGCAACTACATCGAGGCGCATCAGTTCATGGCGACACGGGTCCGCCGCGAGGTGACGGCGCTCGGCGAGGCCGCGGCGGCCAAGGGCTCGCTGCCACGCGTCGCGGTCGACGCGAACGGCCGGGTGGCGACCTCCGACGTCCCCTGGCTGAAGGCCGGAGCAGCCGCGCCGTGGGTCGGGACGATCGCGCGACCCGCCTTCCTCGGCGTGAACGGGCGCGTCTGGCTCGCCGTCCCCGAGCCCGGCAACCGCGCCGCGCGCCTGCTCGCGTTCGACGAGCCGTCCCAGCCGTGGCTCTCCGACCTCGCGAGCCGGACGGGCTACGAGGTCTCGGCGAGCCTCGAGGCCTCCTCGCGCAGCGACAAGGGCGTGCAGGTCACGATGACCGACGACAAGGAGGCGAAGCGCTCGAAGCGGGGATCGGACGAGACGCGATCCGCGCGCCCGTCAGGCGCGCCGCCGCCGGGACGAGGCCTCTGGAACGGCGAGTGGATTCACGCGTTCTACCTCGAGACCGTCGCGAATGCCCCGCCCGCCGACCAGTCGCCCGACCAGGACGTCGCGATCATCAGGGCGCTCAGCTCGCCGCACAACGTCGAGGACCAGCTCTTCACGCAGGGCGTCAAGGACGTCGCCCGCGTGGTGCGCGCCGTGTTTCTCGGGCTGACCGGAGTGCTCCTCCTCGTCTACATCGCCGCCGTCGCCGTCGCGTTCGTTCTCGCCGGCTCGATCGCGCGCAACGTCAACCGCCTGACGCGCGCCGCCGACGCGGTCTCGCGCGGCGACTACTCGGTGCGGATCGCCTCGCGCTCACGGGACCAGATCGGCGATCTCACGCGGTCGTTCGACGCCATGACGGCCTCCATCGAGCAGTCCGTCGCGGACAGGGTCGAGCGCCAGAAGGTGGACGCCGAGCTCGCGATGGCGGCGACGATCCAGCAGAAGACGCTGCCGCCGCCCGAGGCCGAGCTTTCGGGCTTCCACGTCCAGGCGCACAGCAATCCGTCGGCCGAGATCGGCGGCGACTACTACGACTACATGACCGGGCCGGGCGGACGCAATCTCGCGGCGCTCGGGGACGTGTCCGGCCACGGGCTGCCGACCGGACTGCTCGTCGGCATGGCGAAGGCGGCCATCGCGACGCTGGTCGAGGCGGGACACCGCGACGGTGAGCTCTTTGCGCGGCTGAACGAGCTCATCTGCCGCTCCACCGATCCGCGCCACTACATGACCCTCGGGATGATTGACTACGACCCGGCGACGCGGCGGGGCCG
>DATBBK010000061.1:0-2122 GCA_036271035.1 Thermoanaerobaculia bacterium
GTCGCTCGTCGGCGACCTCATCGCGACTGTCGCCGGCGCCTGGGTCTACAAGGAGGAAACCGCTTGAAGCTGCCGCGAACCGCACCCGTCTCCGCCGCTCTCGTCGCCACGCTCCTGACCTCTCTCCCCGGGACTCTCGGCGCGCAGGCCGCCGCTCCGCCCGCAACGGCGGTGAGCCCCAACCCGCGGCCGGTCCGCCCGGCCGGCCCCGCGATGCCGCCCGTCCAGATGCAGGGCACGCCGGGCGCGCCGATGCCGCTGCGCCCGCGCCAGAAGAGCCCGCTCCATCAGCTCCAGCAGGGCTTCATCGAGTCCAACGGCGTCATGATCTACCTGGAGATGATCGGCACCGCCGGAGCCGAGCCGCTCGTCATCCTGCACGGCGGCCCCGGCGCCTCGCACGACTACTTCCTCCCCTACCTGCTGCCGCTGGCGAAGAACCACCGGCTCATCTTCATCGACGAGCGCGGCTCCGGGAAATCGCAGAAGCTGCAGGACCCGTCGGGCTACACGCTCGATCAGATGGTGGAGGACATCGAGGGAATCCGCGCGACCCTCCGCATGCCGAAGATGGACCTGCTCGGCCACTCGTTCGGCGGCGCGCTCGCGCAGGCGTACGCGCTGAAGTATCCGCAGAACCTCTCGCACCTCGTGCTCGCCAGCACGTGGTCGTCGGCGAAGAAGATGAACCAGGTCCTCGCGAAGATGAAGGACCAGATGAGCCCGGAGCTGCGCAAGCGCGTCGACGCGATGGAAAAGAAGGGCCTCTACGGCCAGGGCAAGCCGTACGAGAAGAACCGCTACACGAACGACTACATGATCGCGGCGTGGGGCGAGGGCTACTTCCCGTTCCTCTACCAGAAGCGCCCGGACCCGAACTACGACCCCGTCGCGAACGGGATCATGTCGTGGGACCTCTACCGCGAGATGTGGGGCTCGGACGGCGAGTTCGTGATCTCCGGCAACCTCAAGAACATGGAGTTCACCGACCGCCTCGCCGGGCTTAACGTCCCGACGCTCCTCGTCGTCGGCGATCACGACGAGTGCGACCCCGAGCTGTCGCGCGACATGCAGGCGAAGATCAAGGACGCGAAGCTGGTCGTCGTGCCGCAGGCGGGTCACATGACGTTCGTGGATCAGCCCGACATGTTCATCCACACGGTCGAGGAGTTCTTGACGCCGCCGGAGCCGCCGGCGGTCTCGACCGCGACGCCGACGCCCGGCGCGGGTCTGGCGCGGCCGTCTGCGGTCAGCCCAACGCCTGCCGCAAATCCGCGATGAGGTCGTCGGGGTGCTCGAGGCCGACGGAGACGCGCAGGAGGTTCTGAGGCGTCGGCGACGTCGGTCCCTCGCTCGAGGCGCGGTGCTCGAGCAGGCTCTCCGTGCCGCCGAGGCTCGTCGCGTTGACGAAGAGGCGGACGCGCGACGCGGTCCGGAGCGCCGCGTCGCGCCCGCCGCGCACGCGGAACGAGAGCATCCCGCCGAAGCCGCTCATCTGGCGCTTCGCGATCGCGTGGCCGGGATGCGACGGCAGCCCGGGATAGTGGACCGCCTCGACGGCCGGGTGCGCCTCGAGCGCACGCGCGACCGCGAGTCCATTCGACGAGTGCTTCTCCATGCGGCAGGCGAGCGTGCGCAGGCCGCGCAGCACGAGCCACGAGTTGAACGGCGAGGCGACCGCGCCGAGGATGTAGCGGATCCGCTCGGCTCGCTCGGAGACCTCGTCCTTCTCGCGGAAGACGAGCGCGCCGCCCTGGACGTCGCTGTGGCCTCCGAAGTACTTCGTCGTCGCGTGCATGACCGTGTCGGCGCCGAGCTCGAGCGGGCGCTGTAGCGCCGGCGTCGCGAAGGTCCCGTCGACCGCCAGGCGCGCGCCGCCCGCGCGCGCGATCTCCGCGAGCGCGGCGAGGTCCACGATCTTCATGAGCGGGTTCGACGGCGTCTCTGCCCAGATGAGCTTCGTCTCCGGCCGCATCGCCGCCCGCACCGCGTCCAGGTCGGCCATGTCGAGCTCGGTCGCGGTCATGCCCCAGCGCGGCATGTAGTCGCGCGCGATCGCGCGGAAGCCGTAGTACATGTCGTCGGGGAAGACGACGTGGGAGCCGGCGGGCATCGCCTGCAG
>DATBBK010000062.1:0-11255 GCA_036271035.1 Thermoanaerobaculia bacterium
CCACGGCCGGCTCGTCGCCGTCCTTCCAGCCGGCGGGAGTCGCGTTGACGTAGAGGTCGGCCTCGCTGGCCGCGACGTCTTCCCACGCGAGCGAGTCGATGCCGAGGTCGGCGGCGATGCGGTCGGCCTCCTCGTCGCGGCGCGCGGACAGCGCGACCTCGTAGCCGAGCCGGCGCGCCGCAACGACGGCCGCGCGCCCCGCCCCGCCGGCGCCGAGGATCACCGCGGCGCGGCCCTCGCCCGTGTCGTGATCCGCGAGAGGGTCGAACACGCCGTCGACATCCGTGTTCTCGGCGCGCCAGCCTCCGCGCGCTCGGACCAGCGTGTTCGCGGCCCCGGTCGCACGGACGTCGTCCGACGGCGAGCCCGCGCGCGCCGCGGCGAGCTTCCACGGGCGCGTCACGGAGAAGCCGCGGAACGGCGGATCGTTCTCGAGCAGAAACGGCAGCTCGCGCTCGAAGTCGGCGACGGGAAGCGGCAGGTACAGGCTCGCCAGCCCGCGCGAGCGGAACAGCGCGTTGTGCAGGCGCGGCGAGAGCGAGCCGGAGGGATTCGTGCCCGCGATGCCGTAGAGCGCGTCGATGGGCCGCGGCGAGCCGACGCCGTACGTGTCGAGGAGCTCCTCGAGCGTCAGCTGCCCCGGCGCCGTGTCGCCGTCCACGGACCCGAAGACGAGAGCCGACCCGAAGAAGGCCGAGAGCACCCGCGCGGGAGCGCTCGCGGGCCCCATCGGGAAGATGGCGAGCGGACCGCTCCCCGCGTCGCGCTGCAGCGCGGCGACGCGCAGCGCGGCGGGCAGGTCGTGCGTGCTCGCGACGAGCTTGACCGCGCGCGCGCCCGTCGCCGTCATCGCGGCGACGCTCCCCTTCCAGTCGTCTGGCAGGCCGAACGGCGCGTGGAGCGAGACGAGGACGCGGCGCCGGTCGGGCAGGAAAGCCCGGTCGTCGAGGAGCCCGAACGCGTGCTCGACGTCCACGGTGGCGCCCGCGTCGTAGGCATCGACGAGGAGGCGCCGGTACTCCTCGAGCGAGCCCGTGAAGCGGCCGCCCTCGCGCAGCGTGCGGTGCGTGACGATCGCCGGTCGGGCGTCGAGCGCAACGAGCGGACCGGGCGGGATCGGCTCCGTCGCGAGATCCATCCGGTACTCGACCGCCGTCGCGCCCGCGGGCACGCGCGCGGCGAGGCGGCATGCGTCGGCGAGATCCCTCGGCGCGAGGGACGCCACGCGGGCCGGAATCGAGAGGATGCTGTCGTTCAAAATCAAAACCCCCGACCTTTCGGCCGGGGGTCTGTGAGATCCGATTCTGTGCGCCCCCGACCGGCATGCCGGCGGGGCGCGGCGCGCCCTACCGGACTTCCTCCCGCCACCACCAACCGAGTGCGCGCGACGCGTTCATGACGGCCGCCAGCGTACGTCCGGCACCGGGGGCTGTCAAGGATGCGGCGGGGCCGGGGTCGGCGTCACCGTCGGACTCGCCGTCGCCCGGATCGTGAACTCGAGCGGAGGGCGGATGCCGGCGTCCGGCCACTCCTCGATCTTGCCGTCGAAGCGGACGTGGGCGCCGCCGCCGGGCTGCGCGAGCGTGCTCCAGCGCGCGCCCGGACAGACCTCGGACTCCGCGTCGGAGGACGTTCCGGGCGCGGGCGCGTCGGCGCTCATGAGGGCGCGCCGGGCCTCGAGCACGCGCGTCGTGAGCTCCCCCTCGATCTGGAGCCGGTACAGCCGGTGCGCCGCGCTTCCGAGACTCGGCATCGCGATACCGGCGAGAGTCTTCTCGATCGGACCGGGGAAGAACGGCTTCCACCACTCCTCCGCCTCCGCGTGAGCGAAGCGGCACGGATTCATCTTCCCGAGCCACTCGACCGCCCGGCCGATCCCGTCGATCAGGTCCGCCGGACTCCACCTCGACAGCTCCTCTGGTGAGATGTCGGTCACTCCGATGACCATGTCGTCGTTCATCGCGCGGAGGGTGCGGTCGCGCTGCGGTCGAAACCGCATCCGTTCGGTCCAACCGGCGTCGCTGGATGGCAGCTTTCGAAGCACGCCGGCCTCCCAGCGCGAGACCGCGATCGTGATGAGCTGCCACGTGAGCGACGGACGGTCGGCGGTGCTCTCCTTCAGCCGCCACGAGGCCTCGAGCCAGGTCTCCGCGTCCGCGGATCTCCCGTCACGCGCCGCGATCAGCGCGTTCGTGAGCAGCAGACGATGGAGAATCAGGGTCCCCTCGGTGTTCGGGTCCGGCTCGGCTGCCTTGCTCTTCGCGAGGTCCATCGCCCAGCGCGGGAGCGTCTGCGACACGAGCAGCGCGCGGATGCCCTCGAGCGTCTCGGCGTGGTCGACCAGGAACCCCTCCATCGCGGCCGCCGGCGCCGGAATCGCATCGTTCGCCGACTCGGCGCGGTCGGAGACGTATCCGCCAAAACGGAGGCGCTGCACGAGGTCCCGCTCGGCGAGCAGCGGATGCGCTCGTCCCGGCAGAGGCGGAGAGAGGTCGACGCCGAGCTTCGCGGCGAGGGCCTCGAGTCGAAGCGCCTCGTCGTTCACGGCGACCGCGGGGTGCGTCGCGATCAGACGCTGCCTCGCGCGCTCGACAACGGCGGCCCCGTCCGTCGATTGCGTTACGAGCGCGAGTCCCGAGATCGCGAGCGCGAGGAGGGCCATGTGGAAGCCGGGGCGGCTATGTCCTCTTCCAGCGCGTGCCCGCCGGACCGTCTTCGAGGACGATGCCTCGCGCGGCGAGGTCCTTGCGAACGCGGTCCGCCTCGGCGAAGTCCTTCCGCTGGCGCGCCGCGTTGCGGGCGACGATCAACGCCTCGACCTCGGCGGGAAGGCCCTCGTCGCCCTTCGGCAGGATTCCGAGGACCCGGTCCACGCCGCGGACCGCCGCCGCGACCGCCGACGCGCCCGCCGCGTCCACGGCGCCCTCGTCGATCGCCACGTTGACCTCGCGCAGCATCGTGAAGAGCGCGCCGAGCGCGCCGGCCGTGTTCAGGTCGTCATCCATCGCGGCGGCGAACTCGTCGGAGAACGTCCGCGCCCGCTCCGCCCCCGGAAACGCGCCCGCCTTCGCGCCCGCGGTGCGCCCCGCCTCGTCGAGGCGCGCCAGCGCGGAGCGCACGCGCTCGACCGCGGCCGCGGCGCCGGTCAGCGCGTCCCACGTGAAGTTGAGCTTCTTCCGGTACGGCACCGAGAGCAGCAGGTAGCGCACCGCGACGGGGTCGTCGCGCTTCGCGAGCACGTCGTCGAGCGTGTAGAAGTTGCCCTTCGACTTCGCCATCTTCTCGCCGTCGACGATGAGGTGCTCCGCGTGGAGCCATACGTCGACGAACTTCTCGCCGGTCGCCGCCTCCGTCTGAGCGATCTCGTTCTCGTGGTGCGGGAAGATGTTGTCCACGGCGCCCGTGTGCATGTCGAAGTGGTTGCCGAGGTACTTCGTGCTCATCGCGGAGCACTCGATGTGCCAGCCCGGCCGCCCGTCGCCCCAGGGCGAAGGCCACGACGGCTCGCCCGGCTTCGCCGCCTTCCAGAGGACGAAGTCCTTCACGTCCTCCTTCTCGTACTCGTCGTCGGCGACCCGGTCGCCGCGACGCGCCTGCGACAGGTCGATGCCCGAGAGCTTCCCGTAGTCGGGGAACGTCGCGATGCGGTAGTAGACGGAGCCCTCCGACTCGTAGGCGTGGCCCTTCTCGAGCAGCTTCTTCGTCATCTCCTGCTGCTCGGGGACGTGGTCGGTCGCGCGCGGGTAGACGTCGGCGCGCTCGAACCCGAGCCGGTCGATGTCGCGGAAGAAGAGCGCGGCGTACTTCTCGGTGAACTCCCGCAGCGGCAGGCCGGCCTGGGTCGCGCCGCGGATCGTCTTGTCGTCGACGTCGGTCAGGTTCATGACCTGCGTGACGCGCCAGCCCTTCGTCCTCAGGTGGCGCCGCAGCACGTCCTCCCAGAGGAACGTCCGGAGGTTGCCGATGTGGACGACGTTGTAGACGGTCGGGCCGCACGTGTAGAGGCGCACGTGACCCGGCTCGCGCGGCGTGAACTCGACGGTCTGACGGCCGAGCGTGTTGAAGAGACGGATCGTCATCGGCTCACCAGATTCCGCGCTCGCGCCGCTTCTCGACCTTGCGCCACGTCAACTCGCGCTTGAGGCCGCGGAGCCGGTGCAGGAAGAGGCGGCCGTTCAGATGGTCGGTCTCATGGCTCAGCGCGCGGGCGAGGAGGCCGGTCCCCTCGACCTCGCGGACTGCTCCCGAAGCGTCGGCGGCCCGCACCTTCACGCGCGCCGGGCGGATCACCTTCTCGCAGATGTCGGGCACGGACAGGCAGCCCTCCTCCTCGCGCTGCTCCCCCGCCTCCTCGACGACGACGGGGTTGACGAGCACGAGCAGCGCGTTCGGGTCCGCTCCCACGGAAAGGTCGACGATCGCGAGCCGCCTGTTGACGCCGATCTGCGGCGCCGCCAGACCGATGCCCGGCGCCGCGTGGCAGGTCGCGACCATGTCGGCGAGGAGACCGGACAGATCCTCGGCGGCCGGATCGACTTCTTCATTCGGACCGAGCAGGCGCGGGTCTCCGTAGCGGACGATGTCGCGGATGACGCCGCTCACGCCGGTCCCCCGCTCCGTCCCGGCATGTCCTCAGCGGCTCGAAACCTGTCTCCCGGGCATGACAGGCGTCTCCGACGAGGCTGGACGGCGGGGGCCATAAGTGCTTCATTTAGAGCATATTCTCGACCGCCGGGCAAGCCGGCGTCGTGGCACAGGGATCGCAGTTTGCTCATCCCCGTGAACACAGGAATGGACCGAACCCGGAAGATTCTGGCGATTGCAGGCATGGGGATCCTGGCCGCGTTCTTCGCGCCGGGCCAGGAGGGCGACACTTCGTACGCGGACGAGAACGGCGGATACTCCGCGCCCGCGGCTCCGCCGGCCCCCTCGCAGGCGGGCCCGGAGGCGGGCGGCCGCAGCGCGTACACCTATCTGCGTGATGTGAGCGGCGAGGTCACCGTGATCTCGCCCATGAACGGATCCGTCACGGCGCGGCGGAACCTGCCGATCTCGACCGGCGACGAGTTGAAGACGGACGACCCCGGCCGGGCCGAGGTGGCCCTGGCGGACGGCAGCGTGATGCACATCGGCGGCGGAACCGACGTCCGGTTCGCGTCGCTCTCCGGGCAGCAGGGATCGGACGATCAGGTCTCGGCGATCGAGCTTTCGGAGGGCTCCGTGATCCTCGCGGTCATGGGCGCCGAGGGATCGGCGCCGCGGATCGACACCGACGACGCGACGATCTACGGGACGGAGGGCGCGCGCGTTCGCGTAAACGCCGACGTCCGGCGAGGCACGTCGGTCGTCGTGCGCGCCGGGTCCGTCGAGGTGAAGGCGCGTTCGGGCTCGTACACGGTGCGCACCGGCAACTACTTGCTCGTCCACGGGGACCAGGAGCCGGAGATCGCCCGCGGCAGTTTCTCGCGGGATCGATTCGACCTCTGGGCCGCGGATCGCCTGGAGACGACCTACGACAACTCTCACAGCGCCTCGACGCAGTACGTCGGCGAGGACCAGGCGGGCGACGTCTCGTCGCTCGACGGCTACGGCAACTGGGACTACAACCAGGACTACGACGGATACGTCTATCGTCCGAACGTCGACGCGAACTGGTCGCCGTATTCGAACGGCAACTGGTACAACACGCCGGTCGGCCTCTCGTGGTGGTCCTGGGATCCCTGGGGCTGGTACCCGTTCCACTACGGCAGCTGGTTCTACAACGCGGGCTGGTGCTGGTATCCCGGCTACGTCTACTCGCCGGCGTGGGTCTACTGGGGCTACTCGGGCGGCTACTTCGGCTGGTGCCCGGTCGGCTACTACAGCCACGGACACGGCTGGCACGGCGGCCATGGATGGGACGGCGGACACAACGGCGGCTGGGGCCACAACGGCGGCAACGGCGGCAATGGCGGCAATGGCGGCAACAACGGTCCCGGCGGACCGGGCGGCAACGGAGGCGGAAACGCGCGGCAGCAGGTCGCCTACGCCATCAACGGCCGATTCCCCACGCGAAACGTCGACATGCGCGGCTGGAACTTCACGAACACCGGCAACGTCGGCGCGGTCAACAGCCGGCTCGCGGTGACGAACGGCACGCGCCTCGGAGGCCGTCTCGGCGACGAGCTGGCCGTGTCGTCGCATCCGATCGTCGTCGACCGCGGCGCCATGACCGGCGGCGGCGGCGCGACCGCCGCGCGCGCGGCGCTCCAGGATCACCTCCGCGCCGCGCCGCAGACGATCGCGCGGACAGCGGGCAGCGACTCGCAGCTGCTCGGACCGGTGCTCGCGGGCCAGCGGAATCTCTCGCGCGAGACGGTGGACGCGCTCGACCGGCACACGATGGTCGCCGAGCGTGGCCGCGTCTCGGGACCGGGCGCGAACGACATGGCGCCTCGCGGCGCGACGGTGGTCGATCGCGGCCGGCCGGCGGCGCCCGCCTCGACGGGACCGCGGATCGCGACGGATCGCAGCGGCCGCACCACCATCACCGATCGCGCGCCGGACACGACCGCGCCCGAGCGCGGGACCGTGACTCGCCCGGGTGCTCGGTCGAGCGATCCGCGCATCGCCGATTCGTGGCGCAACGCGTCCCCCGACGCGCGCGGCCGCTCGTTCGCCCGTCAGGCGCCGAGCAACGGCGCGCTGAGCGACCGGGAGATCGCGCGACCCAGCGTCCAGCGTCCGGACGTCCGCCGCCCCGATGCGGCTCCGTCCGACTCGTGGCGGGGACGCACGCCGAGGAGCACCGAGGCGGCTCCCGAGCGCCGGAGCCCGGCGGCCCCGTCGGCGCGGTCCGAGGACTCGTGGCGCGGGCAGAGCTCCGTGCCGCCGGCGCGCCGCGTCATCGAGGGCTCGGTCCCGAACCGCCGCGTGCCCGAGGGCTCGCCTGACGGCCGGAGCCGGAGCCGCAACTCGTACGCGCCGTACCGGTCGCCCAACGGCGAGCCGCGTTACGACACGCGCCGCGAGATCTCGCCGCGCGAGCGGCTTCCCCGCTCGATGGAACGGCCGCAGCGTCCCGACGCTCCCTATGGAAACTCTCCGCGCCAATATGCCGCGCCGCAGGAGATGCCGCGGACGCTCGACCGCGGACCCGCCCAGGCGCCGGCGCCCCGCTCCGCGTCGCCGTCGTACTCGGCGCCCCGGTCGTCCGCCCCCCGGTCGGCTCCCCCGTCGGCGCCGCGGTCCGCCCCGGCGCCCAGCGCGCCGCGGTCGAACCACCGCGGGCGGTCCTGAACCCCGACTTCTTCCTGAGGTTTCCTCCTCTCGCCGCGCCGCTGGCGCGGCTTTTTTTTGCCATTACGATAAGGCGACGATGAGGCCGGCTTCGGACGACGTCTTCGCGGGCGCGGCCCGGTAGGATGCACGCCGGTGAGCCGCCGCATCGGAGTCCTCTTCGGCAGCGCCCTGTTCGTCTTCTATTGCACGGCGATCGGCGTCTACCTGCTGCTGCGCCCGTGGACGGCGCACGCCGGCCTGCCCGGGGTGCTCGGCTCGGGATTCGTGCGCGGGTTCATCTCGGGACTGGGGCTCATCCACCTGGCCGCGGGGTTCGCGGATCTGCGCGTTCTCTCGCGCGCGTTGCAGAGCGGCGATCCGCCGCCGGCGGCGGGAGGCCGGTGAACTCTCTCTACGTCACGAACCGCGCCGCGATCGGCGGCGAGCGCTTCCTTCGGCTGCTCGCCGATCTCGAGGACGCGCCCGGCCTGTCCGTGAGCCTGCGCGAGCGCGAGGCGCCGGATCGCGACGTCCTCGAGCTCGCCGTCGCGGCGCGCCGGATACTCGGTCCGCGCGTTCCGTTCTTCCTCCACCGCCGGCTCGACGTCGCCCTCGCGGCCGGCGCCGACGGCGTGCAGCTGCCCGAGAACGGCCTGCCCCTGGCGCGCGCCCGCGCCGCCGCGCCCCGCGGTCTCCGGATCGGAGTCTCGACGCACTCGGCGGCGGCCGCGGAGGAGGCGATCGCGGGCGGCGCGGATCGCGTCGCGATCGGACCGATCTTCGAGACGCCCGGCAAGGCGGCGTACGGCGCGCCGCTCGGTCCCGCCGCCCTCGCCGCGCTCCCGAGGACGTCGGAGCACTCGTGCGAGGTGTTCGCGATCGGCGGCATCGACGAGAGCCGTCTCGACGAGCTCGCGCCCTGGCGCGACCGGATCTCGGGCGTCGCCGCGATCCGCATGTTCCAGGACGCCGCCGACCCTCGAGGGGTCGCGGCGCGGATCGCCGCGCGATGAGAGTCGCGACGCGGATGCCTTCCCGATGAGAGACGCGCTCGCCGCCGCGATACGCCGGATCCTGCCGGCGATCCTCATCCTGGCCGTGGCCGCCGCCGGCGTCTGGCTGCTCCACGCGCTCCACTTCGCGCTGAAGGACCCGGTCGCGCACCGCGACTGGGGCGAGTTCGCGATCGGCGTCGCCCTCGCGCTCGTCGCGACGCGCGTGATCCAGGTCCTGCTCTTCGACGTCGGCTACCGCCTGCGGCGCGGCGTCGAGCCGCCTGCCCTGCTCCGCCAGCTCGTCGGCGTCATCGCGTTCCTCGTGATCCTCACCGTGCTCGTCCAGGTCCTCCTCTCGGCGAACCTGGGCGCGATCCTCGCGACGTCCGCGATCCTGACCGCGGTCGTCGGCCTCTCCCTGCAGGAGACGCTCGGCAACTTCTTCTCGGGCCTCGCCCTCGCAATGGAACGCACGGTCCAGGTCGGCGACATGGTCCGCACCGGCGAGACGATCGCGCTCGTCGAACAGCTCACCTGGCGGGCGATCAAGGTGCGCACGCTCGAGGGCCAGGCGATCGTCATCCCGAACAGCGTCGCCAGCAAGGACCGTCTCGAGGTCTACCGGCGTTCGGGCCCGCCGCTGGCGCGGATCATGCGCGTCGGGCTCGAGTACGACGCGCCGCCCGCGGCAGTGCGCGAGGCGCTCGAGGCGGCGGCCCTGGACGTGCCGGGCGTCACGGCGATTCCTCCACCGCTCGTCTTCCTCACCAGCTTCGACGCGTCGGCGGTCGGATACGAGCTTCGCTACTGGCTCGACGACTACGCGCGCTTCTTGGAGATCGACTCGCGCATCCGCGAGCGCGTCTGGTACCAACTGCAGCGCCGCGGCCTCTCGATCGCCTATCCGGTCATCCGGCAGCACCAGTACGCCGCCGGAAAGCTGCCCCTACCGGACTCGTCGGCGACGGTGGCCGAGGCGGTCAGCTCCAACGCACTATTCGAGCCGCTCTCGTCCGAGGAGCGGCTGCAGCTGGCATCGAGCGCCCGGTACGTCCGCTTCGCGGAGGGCGAGATCGTGGTCGGCGAGGGCGACACGACGTCCTCGATGTTCCTCATCGTCCGGGGCCGCGCCGGTGTGTACGTCCATCCCGACTCCGGCGGCAGCCGCGGCGTCGGCATGCTCGAGCCCGGCGGCGCCTTCGGCGAGATCAGCCTGCTCACGGGCGAGCCGCGCCTCGCGACCGTCCGCGCGATCACCGAGGTCGAGCTGGTCGAGATCGACAAGGCGACGATCGCGCCGATCCTCGAGGCGAACCCGTCGCTCGTCGACAAGCTCGAAAAGATCATCGAGGCGCGCCGCCAGCAGACGATGGACCGGCTGGACGAGTCGTCGCAGGTCCGCGCGGTGCCCGATTCGCTCCGGTCCAAGATGGCCCGCTTCTTCGGCCTCAAGGGACTCGAGTGAGCGCCTCTCCCTCCGGCCTGCTCCTCGGCATGGACCTGACCGAGGTGGACCGTATCCAGGGGGTCCTGGCGCGCCATGGCGAACGCTTCCTCGCGCGGGTCTTCCTTCCCGGCGAGATTCGGCGCGAGCGGCGCCATCCGCGCGCGCTCGCCGAGCACGTCGCCGGCCGCTTCGCGGCCAAGGAGGCCGCCATGAAGGCGCTCGGGCTCGGCTGGCGCGGGCTCGCGTTCCGAGACATCGAGGTCGGCCGCGATCCGCGAGGCAAGCCCCTGCTCGCCTTTCACGGGGCGGCGCGCCGGCGGGCCGAGGAGCTCCGGGTCCGCGCCGCCGAGGTCACGATCACCCACGGCCGCGACATCGCGGCGGCCGTCGTCGCCCTGCTGACGGAGGCGTGATCGGCCCTGGACATATTAGTGACCGCTAATATGTCGACGCCGGTCCGACTCCTCGCGCTACGCTAAACTTCCGCTCGAAATGGCCGACGCCGCGGACTACAAGAGCACCCTCAATCTCCCCCGGACCGACTTCCCCATGAAGGCGGACCTCACGCGCCGGGAGCCCGAGCGTCTCGCCGCCTGGCACGCGATGGACCTCGAGGCGAAGATCCGCGCCGCTCGCGCGGGGCAGCCCAGGTTCATCTTCCACGACGGGCCGCCGTACGCGAACGGGCACATCCACCTCGGCACGGCCATGAACAAGATCCTCAAGGACGGCGTGGTGCGGAGCCGCACGATGATGGGCTTCGACGCGCCGTATGTCCCGGGCTGGGACTGCCACGGGCTTCCCATCGAGCAGAAGGTGGACAAGAAGCTCGGCGGCAAGAAGCGCGAGATGTCGGACGTCGCGATCCGCAGGGCCTGCCGCGAGTACGCCCAGGAGTTCATCGACATCCAGCGCGAGGAGTTCCAGCGGCTCGGCGTCGGCGGCAACTGGAAGCACCCGTACATGACGATGAGCTACGGCTACGAGGCGACAATCGCGCGCGCGTTCGGCGGCTTCTACGCGAAGGACCTGCTGTTCCGCGACCTGAAGTCGGTGCGCTGGTGCTTCACGGACCGGACCGCCCTCGCCGAGGCGGAGCTCGAGTACGAGGAGCGTGAGGATCCGGCGATCTACGTCGCGTTTCCGATCGTGGAGTCCGGCGACGTCTTCATCCGCGATCACTATCTGAGTCAGAAGGGACTCTGGGCCCTGATCTGGACGACGACGCCGTGGACGATACCGTCCAATCTCGCGATTGCGGTACATCCAGACGAGTACTACCAGCTCGTCGCTGCGGGAAATCGCCTCTACATCGTCGCGGAGCGACTTTCGGCCGCTGTTGCAAAGAGCGTCGGCTGGCAGAAGTGGAACGTGCACGGACGAGCGAAGGGCTCGGCGCTCGACGGCATCCGCTACCGCCACCCTCTCCCCGCCGAGTCGCGCGGTGAGCTGGCGCCCGAGGACGCGGCCAGGGCGTTCCGCGTCGTGCTCGCCGACTACGTGACCATGGACGCGGGCACCGGGCTCGTCCACACCGCGCCCGGCCACGGCGA
>DATBBK010000063.1:0-62145 GCA_036271035.1 Thermoanaerobaculia bacterium
CGCCCGAGCCGACCGGAAGCCTCGCGAACGGGTTCGCGCCGGAGCGAACGACGAGGACGCGCGGCGCGCTCACGGCTCTCCCCCGGCCTCGCCGATCAGCTCCGCGGCGCCGCGGGCGAGCAGCCTGCGCGCGACCTCCTCGCCGAGCGCCTCGGGCGCTCCCTCGGAAGCCGCCGTCTCGCGCAGCGACCGCGACCCGTCGCCGGAGAAGACGGCCGCGGTGAGGCGGAGGGCGCTTCCCTCCCGGCGCGCCCGCGCCGCCACCGGCGCGCGGCAGCCGGCCTCGAGCACCGCGAGCAGCCGCCTCTCGGCGAGAACCTCGCGATGCGACGCGGGGTCGTCGAGCGCGGCGAGCGCCTCGCGGGTCCGCGTGTCAGCCGCGCGCGCAAAGATCGCAAGCGCACCCTGGCCGGGCGCCGGTAGGACGACCGACTCGGACAGCGTCTCGACGATCTCGCCGAGACGGCCGAGGCGCGCCAGGCCCGCGCGCGCGAGCACGAGGGCGTCGCAACGCCCCTCGCGGAGCCGGCGCACGCGCGTGTCCACGTTGCCGCGGATCTCGACGACGGTGAGGTCGGGCCGCGTCGCGAGGATCTGCGCCCGCCGGCGCGGACTTGACGTGCCGATTCGCGCCCCGGCCGCGAGCCGCTCGAGGGTCAGGCCGCCGTTGGAGACGAGGACGTCCGACGGATCCTCGCGGGGCGGCACGGCCGCCAGCACGAGATCGCTCGCGACCTGCGAGGGCACGTCCTTCAGGCTGTGAACGGCGAGGTCGATCCGCCCGTCCCGCAGGGCCTCGTCGAGCTCGCGCGTAAAGTCGCCCTTCCACTCGATCGGCAGTCCCTCGGCGGAGCGGCGGTCGCCGGTCGTCGTCACGTAGACGACCTCGACGCCATCGCCGCCGAGCGCGCGCCGGACCAGCTCCGCCTGCGCGCGCGAGAGCGCACTGCCCCGGGCGCCGAGGCGCAGGACGGACCGCTCGACGCTGATGGTCACTCCTCGCGGTCCAGGTCGAAGACGTGGCGCACCGCCTCGACGCGGTCGAGCTTCCGCGACGCATCCGCCTCGGACTTCAGCCGCCGCATCGGCTCGTGCAGGAGCTTCGAGGCGATCGAGTCGGCGAACGCGCGGAACCGCTCCCGATCCTGCGCGGGGACGCGCGCGAGCTCCGCGTCGCGGAGCGCCGCGAGCCGCGCCTGCAGATCGTTGACGGTGGGCACCACCGCCAGGTTCCCGAGCCAGCCCATGAAGCGGGCGAGCTCCTCCTCGAGGATCGCCTCGGCCTGCGGAATCTCACGGCCGCGACGCAGGCGGTTCTCCTCGGCGACGCTCTCGAGGTCGTCGAGGGCGGCGGAGAACACGTTGTAAACCCCGGTCACGTCGGGCGCGATGTCCCGCGGCGCCGCGAGGTCGAGGAAGAACATCGGCCGTCCGCGCCGGCGGCGCATCGCCGCCTCGGCGTCCGCGCGCGTGACCACGGGGGTGGGGCTCGAGGTCGTGCCGACGACGACGTCCGCCTCCGGGAGGGCGACCGGGAGGTCTTCCCACGCGACGCGCGTGCCGCCGATCCGCCCGGCCAGCGATGCGGCGCGCTCCGGAGTGCGGTTCGCGATGCGCACGTCCCGCGCGCCGGCGGCGGAGGCCAGCTCCGCGACGAGCGTACCGGTGTCGCCCGCACCGAGGACGAGGATCGCGCGCTCGCTCAGATCGCCGAAGACCTTGGCCGCGAGCTCGAGCCCGATCGAGGCGACCGAGAGCGGGTGCCGCGCGATCTCCGTCTCTGTCCGGACGCGCTTGCCGGCCGCGACGGCGCTCTCGAACATCCGGTGGAGGACGGACCGGGTCGACCCCGCCTCCTTCGCCACGCGCAGGGCCTGGCGGACCTGGCCGAGGACCTCGCTCTCGCCGAGCGCCATCGAGTCGAGTCCCGTGGCGACCCGAAAGAGGTGGCGCGCCGCCTCGGCGCCTTCGCGCGAGAAGCTCGACCGCGACACCTCGCCGGCGTCGAGCCCGCGCCAGTCGGATACGAGCGCGGTCAGCCGCTCGATCGGGCGGTCGTCGTCCGACACGCCGTAGATCTCGGAGCGGTGGCAGGTCGCGACGATGACGCCCTCGCGCACGACGCCGTCGCCCCGCATCCGCTCGAGCGCCTCGCGGACCTCGTCCGTGTTGAGCGCGATCCGCTCGCGCACGATCCGGCTCACGGCGGCCTCGCCGCGGAAGCTCCACCCGAGCAGCAGCAGCCTCGCCTCGCCGGCCATCATCTCTTCATCGCTTCATCGCCTCATCGGAAGCTGTGCGCCGTGCTCAGGTAGAGGTTCACGATGGTGTAGGAGAACAGAACGACGCCGAAGCCGAGGATCGAGAGCACCGCGACCCGCGGCCCCGCCCATCCCCGTCGGTCCATCCAGAGCAGGAATCCGTAGACGACGAGCGTGATGGCGGCCCACGCGATCTTCGGATCCGCGAGGCTCGGCCAGACGCGCTCCGCCCAGAAGAGACCGAGCGCGAGCGAGAGGACGAGCGTGGCGACGCCGATCGTCACGCTCGTGCGGTTCATCCGGCCGATCACCTGGAGGGCCGGAAGGCGCGAGAAGAGAAGACCCGTCTTCGCGCGCCGGATCTGGCGGTTCTGGATCAGGTACAGCATCGAAAGAACGAACGAGAACGTGAATGCGGCGTAGGCGAGGATCGCGAGCGTGACGTGCAGCGCGAAGACGCTGCCGTGCAACCCCTGAGACGACGGCGCGTGCGCCGTCTCCGGCAGGAGCAGGCCGATCCCGGTCGCGATCACGATGAACGGGATGAGGAACGCGCCCATCGACTGCTCGCGATGGCGCAGGAGCAGCGCGAGGTAGGCGATCCCGAGCATCCACCCGAAGAAGGAAACGGAGCCGCCGAGAGTCCGGTACGGAACCGAGGACAGCTCGTGCGCGCGGCGCATGAGGTCCGCGAAGTGAAGCGCGAGGCCCGCCGCGATCGCCGCCGGAACGGCGCGGGCGAGCGCGCCGCGCGGCCGCATCAGGGAGACGATCGCGAGGCCCTCCGCGGCCGCGTACAGCGCAACGGCCAGCCACCCGAGGAGGTGGGATCCCATCGAGGGCCGCAGTCTATCAGGGCGTAATACGATAGCCGCGATGAACGCTTTCGACTCCGTTCGAGAGCGCTTCCCGCTCGGCGGGGGGCGCGAGGGCACCCTCTACTCCCTCTCGAAGCTCGAGCGGGAGGGCCTCCCGAACGTCTCCCGGCTCCCGGCGAGCCTGCGCGTGGTGCTCGAGTCCCTGGTGCGCAACTGCGACGGCCAGCGGGTCAAGCCCGAGGACGTCCGGGCCCTGGCCGGCTGGAAGCCCCGCGCCGAACGCGTCGAGGAGGTGCCGTTCGTCGTCGCCCGGATCGTCCTCCAGGACTTCACCGGCGTGCCGCTGCTCGTCGACCTCGCCGCCATGCGCTCGGCCGTGGAGCGGCTGAAGCGGGATCCCGGCGTGATCGAGCCTCTCGTCCCGGTCGCCCTGGTCGTCGACCACTCGGTGCAGGTCGACCAGTGGGGCACCCCGGACGCGCTGCGGGTCAACATGGAGATCGAGTTCCGCCGTAACCGCGCCCGGTACGAGTTCCTCAAGTGGGGCATGCAGGCGTTCGACGGGTTCGAGGTCGTCCCGCCCGGGATCGGCATCGTCCACCAGGTCAACCTCGAATACCTCGCGAAGGGCGTGGTCGAGAAAGACGGCGTCTGGTACCCCGACTCTCTCGTCGGCACCGACTCCCACACGACGATGATCAACGGCCTGGGCGTCGTCGGCTGGGGCGTCGGCGGGATCGAGGCCGAGGCCGGGATGCTCGGCCAGCCCGTCTACATCCTCACGCCGGACATCGTCGGCGTCCATCTCACGGGGCGGCTCGCCGAAGGCGTGACCGCGACCGATCTCGTGCTGACGGTCACCGAGATGCTGCGCCGCGCGCGCGTCGTCGGGAAGTTCGTCGAGTTCTTCGGCGAGGGCGCCGCGTCGCTGCCCGTGACCGACCGCGCGACGGTCGCGAACATGGCGCCCGAGTACGGCGCGACGATGGGCTACTTCCCGGTCGACGAGGAGTGCTGCAAGTACATGCTCGCGACCGGCCGCTCCCCCGAGCACGTCGAGGCGTTCCGCTCCTACCACCGCGCTCAGGGGCTCTTCGGGATCCCGCGCGAGGGACAGTGCGACTACTCGGAGACGCTCTCGCTCGACCTCGCCTCCATCCGCCCGAGCGTGTCCGGCCCGCGCCGGCCTCAGGACCGAATCGAGCTGCCGGATCTCAAGCGGAAGGTCCACGAGCTCCTCCTTGCGCCGCCGACCGCCGGCGGCTACGGCAAGACGGAGGACGCGCTCGCGCACCGTTACCCGACGGTCCTCGGACGCGCGCTCGCCGGCGGCGGCAGCCAGGTCCCCGCCAGCGTGAGCGCGTCGACGCAGCGCGACACGAGCGTGTGGACCGAGAGCGAGATGGCGAACAACCGCCCGACGCCCGACCGCGCCGTCGTCGAGGAGCAGCCGAAGGAGGCGGTCGACGTCGGCAACGGCGACGTGCTCATCGCCGCGATCACGTCCTGCACGAACACGTCCAACCCGACCGTGATGCTCGCGGCGGGGCTCCTCGCCAGGAAGGCCGTCGAACGCGGGCTGACCGTCTCGCCGCGCGTCAAGGCGTCGCTCGCCCCGGGCTCACGCGTCGTGACCGAGTACCTCCAGAAGACGGGCCTGCTGGGCCCGCTCGACCGGCTCGGATTCGGCCTCGTCGGCTACGGCTGCACGACCTGCATCGGCAACTCGGGCCCGCTCGACGCCGGCCTCGAGGAGACCGTCAACAAGAACGACCTCGTCACGGCCGCCGTGCTCTCGGGCAACCGCAACTTCGAGGCGCGCATCCACCAGTCCATCAAGGCGAATTTCCTGATGAGCCCGCCGCTCGTCGTCGCCTTCGCGATCGCGGGCCGCGTCGACATCGACATGACCAAGGAGGCGCTCGGCCGCCGCCACGACGGCAGCCCCGTCTACCTCAAGGACATCTGGCCCTCGGCCGGCGAGGTCGAGCGCGCGCTGCTCACCTCCGTCGACGCGGCGACGTACCGCCGCCTCTATGCCGACCTGGCCGACGCGAATCCGCTATGGCGTGAGATCCCGGCGGGCACCGGCCGCTCGTACGCGTGGGACGCGCAGTCGACGTACATCCAGGATCCGCCCTTCTTCGAGGGCTTCTCGCTCCACCCGGCGCCGCTGACGGACGTGCGGGGCGGACGGGCGCTCGCGATCTTCGGCGACTCCGTGACGACGGACCACATCAGCCCGGCGGGCGCGATCAAGCGGACGTCGCCGGCCGGCAAATACCTCGAGAGCCTCGGCGTCGAGCCGGGCGACTTCAACAGCTACGGCTCGCGGCGCGGCAACGACCGGGTCATGACGCGCGGCACGTTCGCGAACGTCCGGATCCGCAACCTCATGGTGCCCGGCGTCGAGGGCGGGGTCACGAAGCATCAGCCCGACGGCGAGGTGCTCCCGATCTACGACGCGGCGATGAAGTACATCGACGACGAAATCCCGCTCGTGATCTTCGCCGGCCAGGAGTACGGCACCGGCAGCTCGCGCGACTGGGCCGCGAAGGGAACGCGCCTTCTCGGCGTGCGCGTCGTGGTCGCGCAGAGCTTCGAGCGGATCCACCGCGCGAACCTCGTCGGCATGGGTGTCCTGCCGCTGCAGTTCGCGGACGGAGTCTCCGCGCAGACACTGCGGCTCGACGGCACGGAGACGTTCGACCTGCACGCCCTCTCGAAGGGCCTGCGGCCGCGCCAGGAGACGCAGCTCCTCGTCCGCCGCTCCGACGGCTCCATCTCGGAGGTGCCGCTGCGGGTCCGCATCGACACTCCGATCGAGGCCGAGTACTACGCCCACGGCGGCATCCTTCCCTTCGTGCTGCGGCAGCTCCTGGGATGAACGCGCCGGGTCGGTTCGAGCCGTCCGCCGACCGCCTCCTCGCCGCCTGCCGGCGCCTCCCCGTGGACGTGCCGCCGGTCTGGATGATGCGGCAGGCGGGCCGGTACCTGCCCGAGTATCGCGCGGTGCGCGAGAAGGTCTCGTTCCTCGAGCTCTGCCGCACGCCCGAGCTCGCGGCGGAGGTCTCGCTGCAGCCGTTCCGGCGGTTCGCGCCCGACGGCGTCATCTTCTTCTCCGACATCCTCGTGCCCGCGGAGGCGATGGGAGTGCCGGTCGCGTTCGGCGACGGCGGGCCGGAGCTGCCGGAGCCCATCCGCGACGCCGCGGCGGTCGCGCGCCTCTCGCGATTCGACCCGTCCGAGCGGCTCGCCTTCACCGGAGAGATCCTGCGGACGATCGCGCGCGAGGTCGGCGGCCGGGCCGCGGTCCTCGGCTTCTGCGGCGCGCCATGGACGCTCGCGTCGTACCTCGTCGAGGGCGGCGGCTCGCGCAGCTTCGCCGTCATCAAGGAGATGGCCGCGCGCGACCCGCAGACGCTGGAGCGGCTGCTCGGGCTGCTCGCCGACGTCGCGGCCGACGTCCTCTCGTTCCAGATCGCCTCGGGCGCGCAGGCCGTCCAGCTCTTCGACACGTGGGCCGGCGAGCTCGACCTCGAGGACTATCGCCGCTTTGCGCTGCCGGCGGTCTCGCGCGCGATCGCGGGGATCCGGCGCGGCGCCTCGACGGCGCCCGTCGTCCTCTACGTCAACGGCTGCGGCCATCTGATCGAGGCGATGGCCGAGTCCGGCGCCGACGTCCTCTCGGTCGACTGGCGCGTGCCGCTCTCGGAGGCGCGCCGCCGCGCCCCGCGCGTCGCGCTGCAGGGCAACCTGGATCCCGCGCACCTGCTCGGCACGCCGGAGCGCGTGGCGCAGCGGACGGCGGCGATGCTCGCGGAGACGGGAGGCGAGGCGCACGTCGCGAATCTCGGGCACGGCATCCTTCCGG
Organism: Thermoanaerobaculia bacterium; assembly: GCA_036271035.1. GTDB lineage: Bacteria > Acidobacteriota > Thermoanaerobaculia > UBA5066 > Gp7-AA6 > DAHUXD01. The sequence goes on from DATBBK010000063.1 coordinate 6,954, forward strand.
GCAGCCGCCTCGAGTGCGTCACGGCGTTCTTCGACTCGGTGCGCTCGCCGGCGCGGATCGGCGCCGGGGCGATTCCAGCATGAGCGCCCTCCGCGTCCCGCTCGAGCTGCTCCGGCGCTACAACGTCCCGGGGCCGCGCTACACGTCGTACCCAACCGCGCCGAGCTGGAAGGAGTCACTCGACGCCACCGACTACGGCCGGATCCTCGAGGAGAGCTCCGCGGCCGCGGAACCGGCGCCGCTGTCGCTCTACTTCCACCTCCCGTTCTGCGAGCGGCTCTGCTACTTCTGCGGCTGCACGGTCGTCATCACGGGCGCGCATCACGGGCCGGAGGACGCGTACCTCGCGACGATCGAGCGGGAGATCGACTGGGTCGCCCAGCGCCTCGGCGCGGCCGCGGACGGGAACGCAGTTGGAAAGCCAGGCCGACGCCGTCGAGTCGTCCAGCTCCACTGGGGCGGCGGCACGCCGACCTACTTCTCGCCGGAGCTCCTGACCCGGCTCGGCCGCCGCATCCGCGAGCGATTCGAGATCGCGCCGGACGCGGAGATCGGCGTGGAGGTCGATCCGCGCGTCACGACGCCGGCGCACCTCGAGGCGCTCGCCGCGCTCGGATTCAACCGCCTGAGCATGGGCGTGCAGGACTTCGACCCCGAGGTGCAGGCCGCGATCAACCGGATCCAGCCCTTCGAGGCGACGCGCGACCTCGTGCGGGCGGCGCGCGCGCTCGGCTTCCCGAGCATCAACGTGGACCTGATCTACGGGCTGCCCTACCAGACCGCCGAGCGCTTCTCCCGCACGATCGACCGGGTCCTCGAGCTCGGCCCCGACCGGCTCGCCGTGTACTCGTACGCCAACGTCCCCTGGATGAAGAAGCACCAGAGCGTTCTCGAGAAGCACCTGCCCGACGAGGGGACGAAGCTGTCGATCTTCCTCCTCGCGCTCGAGCGCTTCACCGACTCCGGGTTCGAGTACATCGGCATGGACCACTTCGCGCGGCCGGAGGACGAGCTCGCGCGCGCGCGAAGCGACCGGACGCTCCACCGCAATTTCCAGGGCTACACCACCAAGGCCGGCACCGACCTCGTCGGCCTCGGGATGAGCGCGATCGGGTCGATCGGCAGCTGGTACGTCCAGAACCGCCGCGAGCTCGCTCCGTACCGCGCGGACGTGGACGCCCGCGGCGGAGCGACGTTCCGCGGCGCGCGCCTGACCGCCGACGACCGCCTGCGGCGCACCGTGATCGAGCGGCTGATGTGCCACGGCGTCGTCCGGAAGGCGGAGATCGAGCGGGAGTTCGGAATTCGCTTCGACGAGGAGTTCGCGGCCGCGATCGAGCGGCTGGAGCCCGGCCGGCAGGACGGCCTCGTCGAGCTGACCGCCGGCGAGATCCGCGCGACGCCGCTCGGCCGTCTTTTCCTGCGCAATCTCGCGATGCCGTTCGACGCGTATCTGGCGGCCACGCCCGAGCGCCCGGTCTTCTCGCGCACGGTCTGAGAGAGCGGAGGCCGTCCGGGCTCCCATGAGCATGAAGCGCGCGATCCTCTTCCTCCAGCTCGGCGGCCCAGAGACGCTCGACGACGTACGGGGCTTTCTCTACCGGCTCTTCTCGGATCCCGACGTCATCACGGTGAAGTCGCCGCTGCTTCGCAAGACCATCGCGGCCTCCATCGCGGTCGGACGCCAGAAGGCGTCGAAGGCGCTGTACGCCGCGATCGGCGGCGGCTCGCCCATCCGCCGCCTCACGGAGGAGCAGGCGAGCGGCGTCGAGCAGATCCTCCGCGCGAAGGGCTGGGACGTCGCCGTGCGCGCCGCGATGACGTGCTCCGCGCCGCTCGTCGAGGACGTCGTCGAGGAGTTGGCGCGCGCCGGGGCGACGAGCTTCCTCGCGCTCCCGCTCTACCCGCAATACTCGCTGACGACGACGAAGGGCGCCCTCGAGCGGAGCCGCGCCGCCGTCGCGAAGTCCGCTCCGGCCGGCCGGCTGTTCGAAGCGCACTCGTTCCCGGCCCATCCGCTGTTCGTCGAGGCCCACGCCGAGCTGATCCGCGAGGAGCTCGCGAAGTTCCCGGACCCGCGACCCGAGGCCGTGCACCTCCTCTTCTCCGCCCACTCGATCCCGAAGAAGCTCGTGGTCCAGAAGGGCGACCCGTACGCGCACCAGATCGAAGTGAGCGCCTCGGCGATCCGCAAGCGCCTCGGCTGGAGCGGACCGTCGACGCTCGCGTACCAGTCGAAGCTCGGGCCCGTGGAGTGGCTCGGCCCGCCGACGCTCGGCGAGATCGCCCGGCTCGGGGCCGCGGGCGTCCGGCAGTTGCTCGTCGTGCCGATCGCGTTCGTGACGGATCACGTCGAGACGCTGTACGAGATCGACCAGCTCTTCGGCGACGCCGCCCGCAAGGCCGGTATCCAGCAGTTCCGCCGGACGCCGGGCCTGAACTCGCGCCCGACGTTCCTCCGCGGGCTCGCGGACATCGCGCGGTCGGTGAACGGCTTCTGGGACCAGTGAGCGACGCGACCGCGGTCGTCGGCGCCGGACTCTCCGGCCTGACCGCCGCCCGCGCGCTCGCGCGCGCCGGGCGCCCCGTCGTCGTCTTCGAGGAGTCGGGCCGCCCCGGCGGCGCGGTCCGTTCGGAGGCGCGAGGCGGATTCCTGATCGAGCTCGGTCCGAACACGGTGCGGCCCACGCCGGAGCTGTGGCGCCTCGTCGAGGAGCTCGGCCTCGCGCGCCAGGCGCTCTTCGCGCCCGCGAGCCTGCCGCGCTACGTCGAGCTCGGCGGACGCCTGCACGCGCTGCCCGCGTCGCCGCCCGCGTTCGTCGCGTCCCGGCTGCTCTCGGTGGCGGGGAAGCTGCGGCTCTTGTCCGAGCCGCTCCGGCCGCGCCGCCGTGCCAATGCCGAGGAGAGCGTCCACGCGTTCGCCGCGCGCCGCCTCGGCGCCCAGGTCGCCGACCGGATGATCGAGCCGTTCGTGGGCGGCGTCTACGCGGGCTCGGCCGACGCGCTCGAGGTCTCGGCGGCGTTCCCGTCGCTCGCCCGCTGGGAGCGCGAGCGCGGGAGCATTCTTCGGGGCGCCCTCGCCGACCGCCGGCGCCGGCCCGCCGGGCCGCGTCCGCCGCGGGGCCTGCTGTCATTCCGCGAGGGGCTCGAGGCGCTCCCCCGCGCGCTCGCCACGGAGCTGGGCGACTCGCTCCGGCTGAACGCGGCGATCCGCGGGCTTAAGCCGTCGAAGGACGGCTGGACGCTCGAGACCTCCGACGGCGCCGTCGACGCCGCGCGCGTCGTCCTCGCGGTCCCGGCGTGGCGAGCGGCGGAGCTCGTCGCCGGATTCGCGCCGGAGGCCGCGGCGGCGCTCGGAGCCATCCCGCACCCCCCGCTCGCCGTCCTGCACCTCGCGTACGCCGCGGCGTCGCTTCCCCGCCCGCTCCACGGCTTCGGCCACCTCGTCGTGCCGGATCCGGCGCGCCGCATCCTCGGCGCGGTCTGGAGCTCGAGCCTGTTCACCGGCCGCGCCCCGGACGGGCAGGTCCTGCTGACGGTGTTCGCCGGCGGCACCCGCGACCCGGACGCAGCCGGGCTCTCCGACTCGGAGCTGGCCGGCATGGCGGCGCGCGATCTCGCCGGCGCCGGAGTGGCCTCGGGCGCGCCGACGGTGGTGGCGATCACGCGCTGGAGACGGGCGATTCCGCAGTACACCTTCGGCCACGGCGAGCGGATCCGGGTGCTGGAGCACGCCGAGGCGAGATGGCCGGGGCTGCGGTTCGCGGGGAATTACAGAGGCGGCGTTTCCGTCGGCGACGTGGTGAAGTCGGGGATGGAGGCGGGATCGTAGAGGCGAAACGCCCGCGGCCGGCAGTGCGACGGGAGTAGGAGGACCGGCCCGCGAGTCCCGCGGCGAGAAAGTCGCTTATGGAACGCGGCACTCCGCAAGTCGGGCCTGCGCGCTTCGATGGTGTCAGCCCTCAATTTTTCGGAGCTCAGAACGAGTTGAGCTCTATCGCGTTCGCGTCGTCGCTCCGAAAAACAAAGGACTGACCCCGAGCACGGCATCTGGTCAACCCGGGCGCGGCATCCGGCGATCAATGGTCGTGCTGTTCGTGCCCGCCATGGTTGTCTGGCTTCTCGTCTTCGTGACCGTGCTCCTCTTTTTCGCTTCCCGCCGCGAGGGCCTTCTCCTCGTCCTTGGACAGCTCCGGCAGGTGGCGGAGGAACGTGACCATCCGCCAGATCTGCTCCTCCTTGTGCGTCGGCCCGAAGGCCGGCATCCCCGTCATGCGGATCCCGTTCGAGACGATCCAGAAGAGCTCTCCGTCCGAGCGCGCCTGGACCTTCGCCAGCGTCAGATCGGGCGCGGGCGGGTTGAGGCCCTCGCCGATCTCCGACGGATCGACGCCCGGCGCGCCGTGGCACGTCACGCACATCTCGCGGTACGCCCCGAGCGCGCGCGAGAGCGTCTCGGGCGACCCGGCGACCGGATTCTTCTGGTTCGAGGCGCGCTTAGCGACCGAGCGATTGAGCGCGAACGGAGCGAGCGCCTTCTCCAGCGCGCTCGGCGGCTTCGACGCCGCGAAGTCGAACACCCCGCTGACGACCACGACCCCCCCGAGGATGAGCAGCAGGACCAGAGTGGTGATCATGCCCGCGAGAAATCGCATTCCCACCTCCGTGTCGCCCGGATGATAGCCCCGGGCATGCAACGGACGGGCCGTTGTCACGGCCCGGCGTAACGGGCCTCTAGAGAATCGGCGCCATCCTCCGGGCCAGCGCGTCGAACGAACGGTGCCAGCCGGACCGCTTTCGCCATGGAAGCTTCAGGATCTCGTCGCTCGACGCGAGGTCCTTCTCGAACCGACCCTCCATGACCGCCGCCGTCGCGGCGTCGCGGACGACGAAGTTGCACTCGGCGTTGAGCTCGAACGAGCGGAAGTCGTAGTTGCTGGAGCCGATCACCGAGAACAGCCCGTCAGCGACCATCGTCTTCGCGTGAAGGACGGCGGCCTGGTACTCGAAGATCCGGACCCCGGCCGCGAGAAGCGACGCGTAGAAGCCGTGGCCGGCGTGGCGGACGAGCGTCACGTCGGTCTTCCCTGGGAGGATCATCCGGACGTCGACGCCGCGGCGCGCCGCCCGCCCGAGATACCGCGCGGCGCGCGTGCGCGGCGCGAAGTAGGCCATCGTGATCCAGATGCGCCGCCGCGCTCCGGCCACGATCGCGGACAGGACCGAGGCCGTCTCGACCGACCCGCGGCCGGGTCGCGAGTCGAGGATCATGACGCGCGCGCCCGGCGCTCCGAGGTCCTCCTCGGCCTCCTGGATGCCGATGCGCTCTCCGCCGGCGCGCAGCCAGCTCTCCTCGAAGACGAGCGCCATCTCGCGGGCCGCGGGCCCCTCGACGCACGCGTGCGTGTCGCGCCATCCGCCCGGGCGCGGCTTCGCGGACGGGCTCGACGCCCCGTACTCCTCGCCGATGTTCATGCCCCCCGTGAACGCGACGCGGCGATCCGCCACGAGGATCTTGCGGTGGTCGCGGAACATGAGCCATCGCGGCGGAAACCCGATCGGGTGGAAGAGCCGAGCCTGGACGCCGCTCTCGCGCATCCATCCCCAGAACCGGCGCTTCGTCTCAAACGAGCCGAACCCGTCGGCGAGGACGCGGACCCGGACGCCGCGGAGCGCCGCGTCGCACAGCTCACGCGCGAACGCATCGCCGGTTGCGTCGTCCTTGAAGATGTAGGACTCGAGGAGCACTTCCTCCCGCGCGGCGCGGACGGCCGAGAGCATCGCGCCGAACGCGTCGTCGCCGCGGAAGAACACCTCGACCCGGTTGCCGGGATGGAACGTTCCCTCGTCGATGCGCGAGAGGAGCTCGACGAACGCCGGATCCGCGAGCCCGCCCGGCAGCGCCGCCGCCGCGGCGGCCGCGGCCGAAGGCCGGAGCGATCGCGGCACGGTGCGGTCGGCTCGGGGGCGGAGGACGGGCCGCCAGAGACGTCGCACCGGTGTCAGCCGTGGATCAGAGGGCGGCGGCCTGAGCCGGTCCGCGGACCGCGGTCTCCGCGCGGCGGCGCCCCTTCTCGACCGCGCAGCGCGCGATCGGGAACCAGAGCGTCTTCCACAGCCGGGGCGCGTAGAACCCGCGCAGCCATTCCCTCGCGTCGGACGCGCGCGCGATGCGCCGTAACAGCCGCGCGTAGCCCGAGTCGCCGAGCTTCTCGTAGAAGTAGCGGTTGACCACGGAGGCGCGGAGGATCCCCGCGAAGCGGCCGCGAAGCTTGCGATCGTATTCGCCGTGCGTTCGGTCGAGGACGGCGCGCGCGGCCATGTGCCCCGAGACGAGCGCGAACCGCATCCCGAATCCCCAGAGCGCGTCCTGGAGTCCCGCCGCCTCGCCCGCGTAGAGCGTGCGGCCGACGCGCGCGATCGGCGACGAGCGCACGTTGCCCGTGCCGGCGAAGGCCCGGGCCTCGCGCATCCGGAGCCCCGCCCGCCGCTCGAAGAACTCTCTCGCGGCCTCGCGGTACTCCCGCGCGCGGCCGTAGTCGTCGAACATGCACGAGGCGACCGTGCCCCAGCCCCGGCACGCCATCATGTACGCGTAGCCCTTCGGCGCGAGCCTCTCCGAGAGCACCGCGAAGACGCCGTCGGGCATGTCCGTCCGGAAGACGTAGCCGACGTCCAGCGCGTCACACCGGTTCGGTCCCGGAGTCCGGATCGCCTCCTGCAGCGCCGCGCCGGGCGCCTGGGCGAACCGGATTTGCACGCCGGCGGCGAGCGCCTGAGCCTTGAGCTCCTGATCCAGCGTGCCCGACCCGGAGCCGCGCCGCACGAGGTAGAAGGCGGGGCGCTCGGACCTCACCAAGCTCTCGCGTCCGTCCGCGTCGAAGAAGACGCCCTCGCGGATCGCCGACCACTCGAACGTCGGCGCGATGCCCATGCCCTCGAGCTCCTCGAGCACGTCGACGGGTGTCGTCCAGTTCTCGAGGCCCTGGAGGTCGCCGTGGAATCGGTCGCCGCAGTCGGAGCGGCGCTCGTAGACCGTGACCTCGCGTCCCGCGCGCGCGGCGGTCAGCGCGGCGGAGAGACCCGCCGGGCCGGCGCCCACGATCTCGACCGCGCCGCGCGCCGCTCGCTCAGGCATGGCCCGCCGTCGAGAGGCACACCACGTCGCCTCCCTGCTCCACCTGGATCGTGGCGTGGTCGACGCCCGCGCGCTCGAGCAGCAGCCGCTGGACGCGCGGCAGCAGCTCGTCGCGCGAGGCGCCGGCGGCCGCGAGGATGTGCACGCTCGCCGAGTGGAGGCCCGACGTCAGCGTCCAGAAGTGGAGGTCGTGGACCGCGGCGACGCCGGGAAGGCCGCAGAGCGCCGCGCGGACCGACGCGACGTCGATCTCCGGCGGCGCGCCTTCCAGCAGGATGTGCGCCGCGTCGCGCAGGATCCCGATGCCGCGCGGCAGGATGAAGAGGGCGATCGCGGCCGACAGGATCGGGTCGAGGGCGTACCAGCCGGTGCGCGAGATCACGAGCGCGGCGACGATGACCGCGAGCGAGGAAAAGGCGTCGGTCGCCACCTCCAAGTAGGCGGCGCGCATCCCGAGGCTCTCGTGATGGCCGTGGCGCAGCATGAGAGCCGCCGTCACGTTGACGGCCAAACCCACCGCCGCGACGCCGAGCATGAGCCCCGTGTGCACCGGCCCGGGCGCCCGGAAGCGCCGCCAGGCCTCGACGAGAATCGCGGCCGAACCGACCAGCAGCAGCTGCGCGTTCACGAAGGCCGCGAGCACCTCCGCCCGCGCGAGACCGAACGTGTGCTTCCCCGTCGGCGCGCGGCCGCCGAGCGCGAGACCGGCGTAGGCGAGCGTCAGCGCGGCCACGTCCATGAACATGTGGGCCGCGTCGGCGACGAGCGCGAGGCTTCCGGACAGCACGCCGCCGACCGCCTCGACGAGGAGGACGCCGACGGTGAGGACGAGGACGATGCGCATGCGCGAGAGACGCGCCGCGCGATCGGAGGCCCGGCGGCCGTCGTGAAAGTCCGCCGGAACCGACGCCGCTTCGGTCACGGGATCCCCGCCGGCTCGACCTCCACGCGCGCGTCGTTGAAGCAGGCGCCGCCGCCGAGGTCCGTGAGCGTGTCGGGCGCGAGCGCGTTGGCGGTCGTGCCGCTGTCCGTGTTGTGGCTCCAGATCCCCTTGGGCATGAACGCGACGCCGGGCCGCAGGTCGGGGTCGATTCGCGCCCGGCAGCGAACCGAACCGAGGTCGTTGAAGACGCGGACCCGCATGCCGTCGCCGATCCCGCGCGCGGCGGCGTCGTCCGGGTGGAGCGAGAGCGGAACCGGCGCGGAATGGAGCTCGCCCAGCGTGGAGCTGATCGTCCGGTCGGTGCCCGGCGAGATGAGCGCGAGCGGATGGCGGGCGTCGCCGCCGCCGGGATCCGGCGCGTAGTGGTAGAGCCCGCCGGGGCACTCGCGATCGAGCTCCTCGGGGACGAGGTCCACGCGGCGGTCCGGCGTGTTCGGGAACGCGTCGACGAACTGGACCGGGGTCGCGCCCTCCAGCGGGAAGGCGGCGCCGCGGGCGGCGATCTCCCGCCGCAGCTCTCCGGCGCGCGCGCTCGTCGCGAGGATCGCGTCCGCGATCTCCTCCGCCGTCTCCGGCTCGCCGGAACGGGCGACGCCGGTGCGGCGGCAGAGCTCGCCGAACACGTCGTGGTTCGCGCGAGCCTCCCCCGCGGGGCGCGCCGCCGGCGGCGCCAGCTGGAGGACGAGCGCGCCGTAGCCGCGCGACATCTCCGTCCTCTCGAGGAAGGTCGCGGCCGGCAGCACGACGTCGGCGTAGCGCGCCGTGTCGGTCATGATCGGGTCGAAGACGACCGTGAAGAGGTCCTCGCGCCGCAGCCCGCGCTCGACGAGGTCCTGGTTCGGCAGCGTCATGACCGGATTGCAGTTGTAGACGAAGAGCAGATCGACGTTGCCGGCACTTTGCGTCGCGCCCGCAGCCGTTTCCGCCGCGTCCGCGGCGCGTCCATTTTGCGCGGCGTTTGCGCCGCGACCCCGCTTCACGAGCGCGTCGCCGACGCGGTTCATGTTGATCTCGCGGGTGGCCGGCGCCGCCTCGCCCACCGCGGCCATTCCGTCGAGCTCGCGCCAGGCCGGCGAGTTGCTGTTGGTGTAGCCGCCGCCGCGCACGCCGAACTTGCCGGCGACGGCGGGCAGCGCCAGGATCGCCGCAGTCGCGGAGCCGCCGTTGCGGTTGCGCTCCTGGCCCCAGCCGCAGCGGATCGCCGCGGGAGAGGCATCGGCGTACATGCGCGCGAACGTCTCCAGCTCCGCCGCCTCGACGCCCGCCTCCGCGGCCGCCCGCTCGATCGTCCAGGGCGCCGCGCGTCGCTCGAGCTCATCCGCGCCGCGCGCGTGCGCCGCGAGGAACGCCCGGTCCGCGCGGCCGTTGGCGAAGAGCCAGCGGATGACGCCGAGCGCGACGGGCAGGTCGGCGCCCGGACGGACCGGCAGATGCAGATCGGCGCGCGCCGCGAGCCGGGTTCGCCGCGGGTCGATCACGACGAGGCGGGCGCCGCGCTTCTGCGCCTGCTGGACGTAGGGAACGAGGTGGATGCTCGACACCGAGGGATTGACGCCCCAGAGGACGATCAGGTTGGCGTGGACGTAGTCCTGCGGCGCGACGCCGGTCATCTTCCCGTAGAGGCCGGACGCCGCGCGCGCCGTCGGAGCCGCGCACACCGTTCGCGCGAGACGCGAGGCGCCGAGGCGATAGAAGAGGCGCGCGTCGGTTGTGTCCTGCGAGACGTAGCCGTTCGACCCGCCGTACGAGACCGGCAGGATCGCCTCGCCGCCGGAGCGCGCGCGCGTCTCGAGCAGCCGCGCGGCGACCAGGCCGAGCGCCTCGTCCCACGTCGCGTCGCGGAAGCGCCCCTCACCCTTCGCGCCGGTGCGGATCCCCGGCCTCAGGAGGCGCGCCGGACCGTACATGTGCTCGGGGAGCCGCCGGACCTTCGCGCAGATGTAGCCGTCCGTGATCGGGTTGACGCGGGATCCGCCGACCTCGATGACGCGCCCCTCCTGGACGGTCACGTCGAGGCTGCACGCGTCCGGACAGTCGAGCGGGCAGGCGCTCGCGACGTGACGCGGCTCCGAGGCGGGTGGGCCGCTCATCCGGGCCGACCGACGATGCGGTCCATCGTGTCCACCGCAATGGGATGGTATCCCGGCCGCGCGCGCGCATAGATGGCGCGGGCTCGCGCGTGGCCCTCCGGCGTCTTCACGAGCTCCTCGTAGAGCGGCTTGATGTACTTGCGCCGGCCGATCGACACCAGGAACTCCTCGAGCCGGCCGTTCGCCGGGGCGTAGCCCGAGCGGAGCGACATGAGGAGCCACTGGAAGGCGACCTCGTTGTTGCGCGACTCCGTGAGCCCGAGCGCGCGGTCGAGCTCGGCCATCCGCGCGGCCGGCAGCGGGCTCGGCAACCGGCGCAGGAACTGGATCCGCTGCTGCGTGCTCCAGCCCGCGAACGGAAGCGCGTCGGACGCCACGCGCCCGCCGGTCCATTCCTCCGCCACGCGCGCGACGGCGTCGAGGGCGGCGGATACCGGTTGCGGCGCCTCCGCCGGAAGGGCCGGCGCCTCGATCCACGCCTCGAGCGGAACGGCCTTCGCCCGGCCCGCGTCGGTCGCGAACAGATTCGCGCGCAGATCGTCGAGGAAGTCCTCCGTGAGGATGCTGCGGAACGCGAACCGGTCGAAGTAGCCGCGCAGATATGCGTCGAACCGCTCGCGGCCGAATAGCTCCTCGAGCGAGCGCAGGAAGAGAGAGCCCTTCTCGTACGGCAGCCGCGTGGCGCCGTCGTCCGGGTCGCGCCCGGTGAGGTCGATGTGAAGGATCTCGTCGCGGTCCTCGAGACGCTCGAGCTCGTCCTCGAGGTCCTGACGGCCGAGGACCGCCTCCATCGTCGCGGCGTCGCGGCCGTAGACCTCCTCGACGAGCCGCCGCTCGAGATAAGTCGTGAAGCCCTCGTTCAGCCAGAAGTCGCGCCATGTCGCGTTCGTGACCAGGTTCCCGGACCATGAGTGCGCGAGCTCGTGCGCGATGAGCGACACGAGGCTCTTGTCGCCGGCGAGGACCGTCGGCGTGGCGAAGGTCAGCCGCGGGTTCTCCATCCCGCCGAACGGGAAGCTCGGCGGCAGCACGAGGATGTCGTAGCGCTCCCAGCGGTACGGCCCGTAGAGCCGCTCCGCCGCCTCCATCATCTTCTCCGTGTCCTCGAACTCGCGGGCGGCGGCGCCGACGACGGAGGGCTCCGCGTAGACGCCGGTGCGCCGGCTCATCGGCGCGAACCCGATGTCGCCCGCCGCGATCGCGAGCAGATACGCGGGGATGGGCTGCGGCATCGTGAAGCGATACTCGCCGCCGCGGCGTCCCTCGGGATTGCCGCCGGCGCTCATGACCGCGGCGAGCTCGGGCGGCGTGCGCACGCGCGCCTCATAGGTCAGGCGGACCTGCGGTGTGTCCTGGATCGGGATCCAGCTGCGCGCGTGAATGGCCTGCGACTGGGAGAAGAGGAACGGATGGCGGCGGCCCGCCGTCTGCGCCGGCTCGAGCCACTGGAGCCCGGACGCGGTCGGCCGCGTCGCGTAGGTGATCCGGACGCGGTCGTCGCCCGGCCGCAGGGCGACCGTCAGGGGCGCGCCGAGGATGGCGTCGGCGTCGCCGAGCTCGAAGGCCGCGTCGCTCCAGCCGCCTCCGCCGGACGAGGACTCCGCGCGCGTGACGTCGAGGCCGCGCGTGTCGAGCCTCAGCGAGCGGGCGTTCGGGCTCGGATCGACGCGCGCGAGCGCGAGCTCGGCGGTGCCGCGGAGGATGCGTCTGTCGAAGAGGACATCGAGATCCAGCGCCGCGTGAGAGACGCGGACCTCACCGGGGTTCGCGTAGGAGTGCACGTCGCGGATCGGCCGCATGGCGCGAGGAGATTAGCACCGGCCGCGCTCGAGGCGGCCATCGGAGGCGGGAACGCCGGAGGCGAATCCGGATCCGTCGAGAGGCGCGGGCCGAATGCCTCGATTTCGGTGTCGAAACGCAAAAAAAATGGGCGCGCCGAAGCGCGCCCGAAAGGGATACGCGAGGTTCGACGTCTTACTTGCCGGGCGTCGGCTTGGGCGCCGGCGCCGTCTGCGTGGTCGACTTGTGCGACTTGCTGGTGTGGTGATGCTTCTTCGCCTTCGGCGTGGTCGAGGCCGCGGCGCCCGACGACGTCGCCGTCGACGGAGCCATGGTCGGCTTCGGCGCGGGCGCGGAGGTCTGCGCCGCCACCACCACCGGCAGACCGAACGCGAGCGCGAGACTGACGAGCTTCTTCATTTCCGTTACTCCCCTTTTCGCGATGCCCTTTGCATCGTGAGTTCCAGGGTCAACGTACGCTCGCCCCCATGAACCGAACATGAACGGTAGTCACGAAAGGCGCCGATGGCGCGCGCGGCTAGAATTCCCTGATCCGCTTCGGCAAGACCGACGAGGAGGCACCATGAGCCGAGGATCCATTCACGCGTCGCTCGCAGCCGCGGGACTGCTGGTCGGCATCGCCGCCGGCGCGCTCGGCGTTCCCCAGGCGTCGCCGTCCGCCCCCCCGGCGTCCGACAAGCGACCCGTGACCGACACGTACCACGGCGTCGCGGTGCGCGACGACTACCGTTGGCTCGAGGACCCGTCGGAGCCCGAGGTCAGGGCGTGGAGCGACGCCCAGAACGCGTACGCGAGGGGGATCCTGGACCGCCTCCCTTCCGTCACGGCCCTGCGCGCCCGCCTGAAGGCGATCGCGAGCACGCCGTCGCCTTCCTGGTCCGCGCTCGTGCGGCGCGGCGACGGGTGGTTCGCCCTGAAGAGCGAGCCGCCGAAGCAGCAGCCGTTCATCGTGCGGGTGTCCGTCGCGGCGGATCCCGCCTCCGAGCGGATCGTCGTCGACCCGAACGCGCTCGACCCGACCGGCGGGACGGAGATCGACTGGTTCATCCCCTCCGTCGACGGACGCCTCGTCGCCGTCTCACTCTCGAAGGGCGGCAGCGAGGCGGGCGACGTGCACGTGTTCGACGCCCAGACCGGCCGCCCGCTCGCCGACGTCATCCCGCGAGTCAACGGCGGCACGGCGGGCGGCGGCCTCGCGTGGAATGACGACGGCAGCGGATTCGTCTACACGCGCTATCCGCGCGGGCACGAGCGGAGCGGACAGGACGTCGACTTCTACCAGCAGGTCTTCATGCACCGCCTCGGCACGCCGACGGAGTCCGACTCGTACGAGACCGGCAAGGATTTCCCGCGCATCGCCGAGACGACGCTGCATCAGTCCGACGACGGGCGGTACGTGCTTGCGACCGTGAAGAACGGCGACGGCGGCGAGGCATCGCAGTACCTCCGCGCGCCGGATGGCGCGTGGTCCCGAATCTCGGCCGACGAGGACCGCGCCATCACCGGTCGCTTTGCGCCCGACGGCTCGCTCGAGCTGATCTCGCGCAAGGACGCGCCGCGCGGCCGGATCCTGCGGCTGGCGCCCGGCTCGAGCGACCTCTCCCGCGCTTCGGTCCTCGTCGAGCAGGGCCCGGACTCGATCGACGACTTCTGCCCGACCGCCGGAACGCTCTACGTCGCCTACATCGTCGGTGGGCCGTCGCGCGTCCGCGTCTTCTCCGCGGACGGCGCGCCGAGGGGCGAGGTGCCGCTTCTCCCCGACTCGTCGGTCTCGGAGATCGTGTGGGCCGGCGGCGACGAGATCCTCTTCGACAACCAGAGCTACACCGAGCCGCCCTCCTGGTACCGGACGGGTCCGGCCGGCCGCCCCGTGCGCACCGGCCTGCGGCAGACCGCGGCCGCCGACTTCTCCGACGTCGAGGTCAGCCGCGAGATGGCCGCCTCGAAGGACGGCACGAAGGTTCCCGTGGACGTGCTCCGGCGCAAGGGCGCGCCCCGCGACGGCAACAACCCGACGGTCCTCTACGGATACGGCGGCTACAGCATCAGCCAGCGTCCCAGCTACAACGCGCTTCGGAAGGCGTGGCTCGAGCAGGGCGGCATCTACGCGTTCGCCGGAATCCGCGGCGGCGCCGAGTACGGCGACGACTGGCACCAGGCCGGGAAGCTGCTGCGGAAGCAGAACGTGTTCGACGACTTCGCCGCGGCCGCCCGGCAGCTGATCGCCTCGAAGTGGACGCGCCCCGCGCGGCTCGCGATCGAGGGCTGGTCGAACGGAGGGCTCCTCGTCGGCGCGTCCTTCACGCAGCACCCGGAGCTGTTCGGAGCGGTCATCTCCCACGTCGGCATCTACGACATGCTGCGCTGGGAGCGCTCGTCGAACGGCGCGTTCAACGTCACCGAGTTCGGCAGCGTGGAGGATCCGGCGCAGTTCCGCTACCTGTATGCGTACTCGCCGTACCATCACGTCGCCGACGGCGCGGCGTACCCGCCGATCCTCTTCCTCACGGGCGCGAACGACCCACGCGTGGATCCCATGCACTCGCGCAAGATGGCGGCGCGCCTGCAAGCGGCGACGAACGGCAAGACGCCGGTCCTGCTGCGGACGAGCGCCAGCTCCGGCCATGGCTTCGGCAGCTCGCTCGACGAGAAGATCGGCGAGACGCTGGACGTCGACGCGTTCCTGCTCGACCGGCTGGGGGTGACCTACAAGCCCGTGAACGTGAAGCCGTGAGCGGTCGATATATTAGCCAACGCTAATACGTCCGCACGAGAGGCCGGGAGAGCGACGACCGGGCAGCCTATTGCGAAAAAGGCCCTCCTCCCCGCAGCCGGGGAGGAGGGTTTGAACGGAAGTCTGCCGATCCTCTAGAACCGCACGGTCAACTCTGCCGAGACGCCGCGGGGCGGCGCCGCGAAGAACTGATCGGCGCCGATCTCGCTCTCCGCGACGAACGGCCGCTGGTCGGAGAGGTTGCGTCCGATGACGGCGACCCGGAATCGGTCGAAATCGAACGAGAGCCCGGCGTCCACCATGAAGAACGACTCCGCATACGCGAAGTTGTCGATGTCGAAGACGCGATGGTTCTGGTGGCGCACGGCGATGAAGCCGCCCACGCCCTGCTTGGGCGCCATCACCAGCTTGAGATTCCAGGTGTCGCGCGGCACGAGCTCGATGCGCCGCCCGGCGGCGTCCTCCTCCCCGCCCTCCTCGTTGATGAACGTGAAGTCCTTGTACCTCGCGTCGTGGTGCGCGTAGCCGCCGTACACGGACAGGCCCTCGAGGAACGGCATCGTGTAGCCCGCCTCGATCTCGGTGCCCTGGAACCTCTCCGCGCCCGCGTTGACGAGCTCGGGCCCGTCCGGCCCGAGGACGCCGACGACCAGGTTCTGGAAGATCATGTGAAACCAGGTGACGTTCACCGAGAGCGCGCCGTCGAGCCAGCGCGTCTTCAGGCCCGCCTCCTGGATGTTCGTGGTCTCGGGGTTCAGGATGTGCGCGTTCTCGGCCTCGGTCAGGTTCGGCGCGGCCGGCTTGAAGTTGCGCCGGGCGGCGCCGTAGAGGTTGATCGCCGTGAGTGGACCGGACGGCTGGTCCACGAGCCGGAACAGGCCCGAGACGCCCCACGACGGCTTGTTGTCGTGGCGCGAGTCGTCGACCGTATCGAAGTTCGGATCGCCGACCTCCTGCTGGAAGACGTGCAGCGACTCGGACGTCAAGTCGTAGCGGCCTCCGAACGCGAGCGTGAACCACTGGACCGGCGTCCACTCGTCGTTCAGGTAGATCCCGAAGAACGTGCGGCGGTCCTCGAAGTTGCGGTTGTCTCCGAACGGAAACGTCCCGTACGCCGGGACGACGACGGGGTCGATCTGGATGGCGAAGTCGAAGCCGTGTCCCTCGGCGGTCGTCTTCCCCCACGTCAGCGCGGCGCCCGCCACGAGATGGTGCTCGCCGGCCGCCTCGAAGTGAAACCGCGCGTGCGCGTCGTCGTACACGACGGTCTCCTTGGGATAGAGCGAGATGCCTTCCGCGGTCGCCTGGTTCCCCTCCGCGTCGATCTCGTTGATCCACGAACGGATCTGGCCGGAGGAGTCGTGCGTGACGCCGAGGACGTTCTCGAACTCCACGCCGGCACCGAGCGGCGTGGAGATGGTGTTGAAGAGGCCGACGATGTGGTGGTCGACCCTCGCGCCGCCGACGGCGTAGTTCTTGTCGATCTGGAAGGGCTCGATGATCTCCCCGGTCTCGCCCTCGACGGGCGTCGGCGATCCCCAGAAGTTCGAGTCACGCAGCCAGAGAAGCGAGGTGTTCACCTTCGTCTGACCGAACGTGTTCTCGAGCGAGACCCGGAGCTGGTCGCGTGCGAGGTCGGTCCGGTCCTGCCAGCCGTCGCCGCGCGCGATCGAGCCGTTGATGCGCAGCGTGAAGTCGGGCGAGATCTTCGTTCCGAGGTTGACGTCGCCGTAGCCCTGCTTGAATTGTCCGAATCCTCCGACGCGAGCGCTGCCCCACGTCGTGCCGCCCGTGTCCGACCGCGTGTAGACGTTGACCATGCCGGCGAACGCGGAGACGCCGTACAGCGTACTCTGCGGTCCGCGGAGGATCTCGATGCGGTCGATGTCCTCGATCGGAATCATCGCGAGGTTCGGGTTGAAGGGACCGCCGACGGGAACGCCGTCGAGGTTCACCTGGAGGGCGTCGAACTCCTTGACGCCGTAGACGCCGATGTTCGGCTGGCGCGGGCCGTTGTCGGAGCCGTTGCCGGTGTCGATGCCGACGACGTCCTGGAGCGCGTCGGCGAGCGTGCGCGTGCCGCGGCGGCGCAGCTCCTCGCCGCTCACGACGCTGACGGAGTTCGGCACGTCGACGGTGGGCTCCTCGATCTTCGTGGCGGAGACGACGACCTGCTCCTGCACCTTCTGGGCCGCGGGGGTCGGCGTCGGCGACGGGGTCGGAGACGGAGTCTGTGCGCGGCCTGCCGCGGCCGCGAAGAAGAGCGATGCGAAGACGAGCCGGGCGCGCACGTGAAAGCGCGCGCCGGCCCCGTTCGGGGTGGTTCCGTTCATGACCTTCCTTTCCTCCGTGAGTGCGTGGACGAATCGGAGGCGAGGAAGGGTCTAGAGGCGAAGAGGGCTCGAGACCGCGGCCGGCGCGGACGCCGGAGCGGACGGGAACAGGGACGCCGCGGATGCGGTGAGGTCGATCCGAGCGGAAGCCGGTGGCGGGCCCGGCTCCGCCACGTCGGACGGGCGGTTCGCCTCGGTCTCACCGCGCGGCGCGACGAGGCGCTCCCCCTCTTCATCCATGGATTCCCGGAGGAGGTCCCGCACGCTGCGCTCGAAGAGGGCCTGCTCGGTCCACCACTCCGCCGGGCCGCGCACGAAATCGTCCGGCGCGTCGGGTGCCGACGCGATCGCTAACGGTTCGCCGATCACCACGAGCCTCTCGTGGTCGCCCTCGCAGTCGGATCCGACCCTCAGCGCCAGGCGCGCGGACGTCGCCGGAATCGAGGGCACGCGGAGGCGATACGAGGTGGCTCGCGGCGACAGCTCGGATGAGAGCCGCACGATCCTGATGGGCCCCCCCTCGAGAACGAGGACGAGCTCGGCCTCATCCGCGCCGCCGAGCGCTTCCGGCGAGACGGTCCAGCGCACCTCGAGGATCGAGCCGGCGATCAGAGTCGCGCCGGCGTTCGTCGCGCGCAAGGCGTCCCCGGGCGGCGGCGCGGCGAAGCTCGCCGGGGACGCGGACGGGGACGCGGAAGATGCCTCGACGCCGAGCCCATTCGCCAGGGAGGACGCCGGCGCCGACACGACCGCCGACACGACGCCGAGCACGACGATGCAGCGCGTGAGCACTGCGCGGATTGTACGCACGGATCGGCGCGCGAGTGCCGCTCTGCCAAATAAAAAAGCAAGATCCGGGACGAGCTCGGCGAAAAGACGAAGCGTCGTTCCCCGGGAAAGCCTTCTCGTCTCCGGCGCGCATGTCGCTGCGCGCTGGGCACCAGCCCTCCTGGTACTCGACTCCTCTCGCGGAGCGGAGCGGCTAGAGCCGCAGGGGGATGGGCGCTCCGGACGGAGCGGTGGCGAGCCAGCGCGCGAAACTGTCGGTCAGAGTGGCGGCCCCAACGGGGAATCGAACCCGTGCCGCGGCCTCCGGGGGCGCGGGGGCCGCAAGGCCCCCGAACAAAGAGTCAGCCGTGTCCGACACGGCGAGCCAGCGAGCGAGATCGGTCGGTCAGAGTGGCGGCCCCAACGGGAATCGAACCCGTGCCGCGGCCTTGAAAGAGCCGTGTCCTAACCTCTAGACGATGGGGCCGGCGTCCCGGGAAAAATAGCACGCGGTACGGCCGCTCATCCGGCGTCCGTCTGCCCGTCCGAGTCGCGCAGCGACGCGAGCAGCGCGAGCAGCGCGTCGGGCTCCACGGGCTTCGTCAGGTGATAGTCGAAGCCCGCCTCGCGCGACCGCCGGCGGTCCTCGGCCTGGCCGTACCCCGACAGCGCGATCAACCGGGCGGCCGAGCCTTCCGGAGTCTGGCGCAGCTTCGCGGCGACCTCGTAGCCGCTCATCCCGGGCAGCCCGATGTCGCAGAGGACGACCTGCGGACGGGTCGCGCCGGCCGCCTCGATCGCCGAGGGACCGTCCGACGCCGTCCGGACCTCGTGACCCTCGAGTCGCAGGAGAAACGCCAGCATCTCCGCTGAATCGGTGTGATCCTCGACGACGAGGATCCGCAGACCCTGAGGCGGAGCGGCCGCCGAGCCCGGCCACGGCGCCCCGTCTGCCGGCTGCGCGGGCTCGACCCGCGGCAGGCGCACGATGAACTCGCTCCCCTTCCCGAGCCCCTCGCTGCGCGCCTCGACCTCGCCGCCGTGCAACTCGACGAGCTGCCGCACGAGCGTCAGTCCGATCCCGAGCCCTCCCTGCGAGCGGTCGAGCGAGCGGTCCGCCTGCGTGAACAGATCGAATACGTGCGGCAGCAGCTCGGCGCTCAGGCCGATGCCGTCGTCGCGCACGCGCATCACCGCCCGCCCGTCCTCCTCGCCCGCGTCGAGCCACACGTCGCCGCGCTCCGGCGTGTACTTCGCCGCGTTGTGCAGCAGGTTGCCGACGACCTGGACGAGCCGCGTGAGGTCCCCCTCGAGCCGGACGGGCTCCGGCGCCACGCGAACGTGGAGACGGTGGCCCCTCTCCTCGACGGCGGACCGGGTCTCCTCGACCGCGCGCTGTACGACGGCGGCGACCTCGACCCACTCTCGTCGCAAGGCGATCTTGCCCTGCGTGATTCGGGAGACGTCGAGCAGATCGTCGACCAGCCGCGTGAGGTGCTGCGCCTGGCGCTCGATCACGTCGAGGGCCCAGCGCTGGTCGACCTCGGGCGAGCCGAGCAGCTTCAGGACCTGCGCCGCGTTGCGGATCGGCGCGAGCGGGTTGCGCAGCTCGTGCGCGAGCATCGCGAGAAACTCGTCCTTCCGCCGGCCGGCCTCGCGGAGCGCCTCCTCCGCGGCTCGCCGCTCGGTGATGTCGATGTCCGACCCGATGTAGCCGAGGAGCTCTCCCGCGCCGCCGAACGTGGGCTCCGCCGTCCCGATGACCCAGCGGTACGCGCCGTCGGCGGCGCGCAGCCGGTACTCGAGGCGATAGGGCCCCCGGCGCTCCATCGCGTTTCCGAACGCCTCCTCGATTCGAGGGCGATCGTCGGGATGCATCGCGTCGGTCCAACCGCGTCCGAGACCGCTGTCGGGCGTCCGGCCGGTGAAGCGGTACCAGCTCTGGCTCAGGAACGTGCATTCCCCGCCGGCATCCGTGACCCACACCATCATCGGGGCGTGGTCGGCCATGTTGCGAAACCGCGCCTCGCTCGCGCGGAGCTCGGCGTCGAGCCTCAGCTTCTCGATCGCGTTCCACGTGCGCTCCGCGACCTCGTCGAGCAGCTCGACCTCGCGGGCGGTCCAGTCGCGCGGCGAGTCGGTGCTGACGAAGAGCGCGGCGACCCAGCGGCCGCGCCGATGGAGCGGCACTGCGAGGTACGCGCGCTCCCCGGCCGGTCCGTAGGTCGTCTCGTAGAGCGCGGCCGTCCTCGGATCCGTCTTCGAGTCGCGGTTGACGACGGCGCGCCCCGCCTCCATCTCCAGGCCGGCGGCCGCGCTGTACGCGGACAGCCGGTACTCCCCGGCGATCGATGGCACGCCCTCGCGGCGGTAGTCGCGGCGCACGAGGCCGCGGTCCCGAGCCGTGTCGACCTCGACGAAGAAGCTGCGCGCGACGCCGAGCGCCTCGCCGACCCGCTGCGCGACGAGCCACAGCAGCTCCTCGGGATCCGAGCCGAACCGCAGGCGCTCACTCAAGTCGGAGAGACCGCGATAGCGGTCGGGCGGCGCTGAGGTGGGTTGGTCCATTCGGTCGGGAGAACGCGACATGCAAACGTAAGGCCGGTCCGATCCGTCCGCCGGGGCGCCGGCCGATTCCAGAACGCGCGCGGCCGGCGCGCGACTGTGTCGGCGACGTCCCGTGCGATACTCGTCGACGTGAAAAATCATGCCGGACTCCTGCGACCGCTCCGTCTCGGCGTCGTGGCCGGGGCCGTGCTCCTCACGGCCGTCTCGTGCGCGAACGTCAAGGAGATCGACAAGGCCCACGAAGAGGCGCGGACCAAGGGCAAGTACCACGTCCGCCTCACGGACAAGTCCGACGAGGTCCAGGGGACGTGCAAGTTCATCCGCGCCATCCAGCCGGAGTACGACCCGACCGGGAAGCCGACGAACGCACAGCTGCCGGACTACTACCGCGAGTGGGCGGTCTACTACGGAGCGGATACGGTGCTGGTGCGCGGCACGCTCGCCGAGGCGTATCAGTGCGGGCCGGTGCCGCTCAATCCGGACGGGACGCCGAAGGGCCTGTACGGGCAAAACCCGCAGTAGGCGTCGGAGCCTGCCCTCGCCGGGGTCAGAGGCATGGAGGCGACGAGGAACTTCGGCCCCTGGGTCTTCTCGACCCTCCAGCCCGTGCCCGGCTAGTTGTGCAGGCTCGGCAGACCCATCCGGCGGCGCACGTCGGTCGTCGTGCGTCGGACCGTCGCCGCCGCGCGGAAGGACTTGACGAGGAAGATCTGCGCGGCCAGCCTCCACTTCGCCTCGTCCTCGGCGGAACAGTCGTAGCGAACGATGCGTCCCTCGAGCTGGAAGTCGATGGCGCGCGGAGCGTCGTCGGCGGGGACGGCGTAGAAGCGGCGGATCTCCTCGACGGTCAGCTCGCGCTCGAGGATCAGCGTGCAGGCGTGGCGACCTCCGGTCAGGCGCGTCGTCTTCTCGCGCACGATTTCGGGCGTTCCCACCGCGTCCATCCCTCTCGCCCTCGCTGCGGCCGTCACCGGTCCGCCGGTCGCTTCGCCGCCGGGGACGATATCACCCCGTTTGACATTCGGCGGAAGGTCAAAAAATAATCCGCGCCCGCGCCCCCGCAGGCGCGCTCAAGACCTTGCCCACCACCATCAAGCAGATCCTCGTCGGGAAGGCCCGGGACCCGATGGATCCCCGGATCTTCCACACCGTCACGCTGGCGGCCTTCCTCGCGTGGGTCGGGCTCGGCGCCGACGGGCTCTCGTCGTCGGCCTACGGCCCGGAGGAGGCGTTCAAGGCGCTCGGATCGCACGCGTACCTGGCGGTCTTCCTCGCCCTCCTGACGGCGATCACGGTTTGCGTAATCTCGCTCGCCTACACGAAGGTCATCGAGCTCTTCCCGGCGGGCGGCGGCGGGTACCTCGTCGCGACGAAGCTCCTCGGCCCGCGGCTCGGCGTCGTCTCGGGCTGCGCGCTCGTCGTCGACTACGTGTTGACGATCTCGATCTCGATCGCGTCCGGCTGCGACCAGCTCTTCTCGCTCCTCTCCCCGTCCGCGCAGAACCTGAAGTTCACGACCGAGGTCGTCGTCACCCTCGCTCTCATCGTCCTCAACCTCCGGGGGATCAAGGAGAGCATCACGGTCCTCGTCCCGATCTTCCTGCTCTTCCTCCTGACGCACTTCTCGTTGATCGCCGTGACGATGTTCGGCCACCTGCCGGAGCTGCCGCGCGTCTTCGGTGAGGCCTCGAACGATGCGACGGCGACGGGGGCCGCGCTCGGATGGGCGCCGCTCCTGCTCATCATGATGCGGGCCTACTCGCTGGGCGGCGGGACGTACACGGGCATCGAGGCCGTCTCCAACAGCGTCCAGCTCCTCCGCGAGCCGCGCGTGCCCAACGCGAAGCGGACCATGCTGTACATGGCGGTATCGCTCGCGTTCACCGCCGGCGGGATCATCATCGGCTACCTGCTCGTCGGTGCGAGGCCGCATCCGGGCCGGACGATGAACGCGGTCTATGCGGAGCGGGTCTTCGGAGACTGGGTCATCGGCGGCCTGCGCATCGGGCCCGTCCTCGTCGCCCTGACGCTGATCTCAGCGGGCGCGCTGCTGTTCGTGGCGGCGCAGACCGGGTTCGTCGCCGGGCCGCGCGTCCTCGCGAACATGGCGGTCGACTCCTGGGTGCCCCGGCGGTTCGCGCAGCTCTCCGACCGGCTCGTGACGAACAACGGGTTCTGGCTGATGGGGCTCGCCGCGTTCGGCACGCTCCTGTACACGCGCGGCGCCGTCTCGCGGCTCGTCGTCATGTACTCGATCAACGTGTTCCTGACCTTCACGCTCACCCTGCTCGGAATGCTCCGCTACTGGCTTCGGAACCGCGGCGCCGAGGACTTCAAGCGCAACCTCGCGATCCACGGAGGCGGGCTCGTGCTCTGCTCCCTCATCCTCTGCGTGACCGTTTACGAGAAGTTCGGCGAGGGAGGCTGGCTCACGGTCGTCGTGACGGCCTCGTTCGTGACGCTGGCGTTTCTGATCCGGCGGCACTACGCGCGGATCCGCGACGTCATGCGGCGCATCGACGAGACCCTGCTCGACGTTCCGGTCCGCGCGCACGAGCCCGTCGACGCCGCGATCCCGCGCGACGAGCCGGTCGCCGTGATTCTCGTCAGCGGATTCAGCGGGATGGGCGTCCACACGGTCCTGTCGGTGCAGAACCTCTTCCCGCACCAGTTCAAGAGCTACGTCTTCGTCTCGGTCGGCATCATCGACTCGGAGAATTTCAAGGGCGCCGCGGAGATCGAGGCGCTGAAGAAGCAGACCGAGGAGGACCTCCAGAAGTACGTCGCGTTCGCGCAGCGGCTCGGCTTCGCCGCCGACTATCGTTACGACGTCGGTACCGAGGCCGTCGAGGAGGTCGTCACCCTCTGCGAGGGCGTGCGCAAGGACTATCCGCGCTCGATCTTCTTCCTCGGCCAGCTCGTGTTCGAGAACGACCGTTTCTACTACCGCTTCCTGCACAACGAGACGGCGTTCGCGATCCAGCGCCGCCTGCAGTTCGCGGGGCTGCAGGCGGTGGTGCTGCCGATTCGCGTTCTCGACCGCGTCACGCGAGGCAAAAAGGCCCGGGCGGCGTAGAGCGGCTCGAAGGGAGAGGGTCCGTCTGCGGCTTCCCCTCTCGTGTCCATGTCCTCGAGGCGGACCGCGAGAGGTCCGAGCTCCGCGCCGTTATTCTTCTCGCAGGGCCCGCGTCATGAGCCTCTCGACGGCGTCGCGCGCCGGGACCCTCTCGTACAGCACCGCGACGACCGCCTCGGCGATCGGCGCCGATGTGCCCGCCTTCGCGGCGAGGCGCGGCACCGCGAGGCACGTCCGCGCGCCCTCCGCGACCTCAGGCATGTCCGCCAGGACCTCTTCGAACGCGCGGCCCTTGCCGATCTGCTCGCCGACGAAGCGATTCCGCGACTGCGCCCCCGTGCAGGTCAGGAGCAGGTCGCCGACGCCCGCCAGCCCCTGGATCGTGCGCCCCTGGCCGCCGAGGCCGACGACGATGCGGCCGATCTCGACCAGGCCGCGCGTCACCAGCGCCGCGAGCGTGTTGTGTCCGTACCCGAGGCCCGACACGATCCCCGCGGCGATCGCAACGACGTTCTTCAGCGCTCCCGCGAGCTCGACCCCGACCACGTCGTCGGAGCGATAGAGCCGGAACGTCGCGCTCGAGAAACTCGACTGCAGCCACTCGGCGTACGCCGCGTCCTCCGCGGCCACGACGGCCGCCGTCGGATCCGCGCGAGCGACGCCCTCCGCGAAGGTCGGTCCGGAGAGCGCCGCGACCGACGCCGCGGGATACCGCTCGCGGACGATCTCCGTCATGCGCTTCAGTGTGTCGGGCTCGATGCCCTTCGACGTCGAGACCAGCCGCAGGCCGGCGCCGTCTCCCTGCGGAGAAAGCTCGAGCAGCGGCCGGATCGACGCGCACGGCACGGAGAGGAAGAGGACCTCCCCAAACGCCACCGCCTCGGCGAGATTGGACGAGGCGCGGACCGACTCCGGAAGCACGAACCCCGGCAGCCGGCGCGGGTGGCGGCCGTCCGCCTCGATCCGCGCCGCGACCTCCGGATCGCGGCCCCAAAGGAGCGCGTCGTGCCCGGCACGGGCGAACTCGATCGCGAGGGCCGTGCCCCACGATCCCGCCCCCAGGATCGCGATCCTCACTTGCGCCCCAGGCGGCGCTCATCGCCGCGGGCGAGGCGCGCGAGGTTCTCGCGGTGCTTGACGACGATGAGAACGGCCGCGGCGGCGGCGGCGATCACCGTCGGCTTCGGTTCGTGGAAGAGGAGTCCGCAGACGGGCGGCAGGAGCACCATGGCGGCGACCGAGCCGAGCGAGACGTAGCGTGTCCCCGCGACGATCGCGACGAACACGCCGACGCAGACGAGGGTCGGCAGCGGCGCGAGGGCGAGGAACGCGCCAACGCTCGTCGCGACGCCCTTGCCGCCGCGGAACCCGTAGAACAACGGGAACACGTGGCCGAGGATCGCGGCGAACGCGGCCAGGGCGGCGGCGCGCGGGTCGGCGGTGACGAGGCGAACCAGCACGACCGCGAGCGCGCCCTTCGCGACGTCGAGCGCCGCGACCGCGATACCGAGGCCCTTCCCGTGCGCGCGGAGGACGTTCGTCGCACCCGCGTTGCCGGACCCCTCCGTACGGATGTCCCTGCCCGTCGTGAGCCGGACCAGCAGCACGGCGAAGGACACGGAGCCCAGCAGGTAGGCCACGCCGACCATGGCCGCGCCGGCCGGGCTCACGCGCCGACCTCGGCATGGGACACGAAGGCGAGAGTCCGCACGGGGGTATGCACGGCTCCCGACGGGCTCAGGCGGCTCGCATAGAGCACGCACTCGTCGCAGCGGAACGGGGGAAGCGGCGCCTCGCCGAGCGCCGAGCGGAAGGCGTCGACCGCCGCGGCGGGCCACGGATCGCGGATGCGCGCGAGCGTCACGTGCGGGCGGAAGGGCCTGCCCTCCGGCGCAACGCCGATTCGCGCCGCGGCGTCCTCGGCGTGGCGGGCCAGCTCCTCCAGCGCGCCGCCGGCGGCGGACGGCGCGAACCCGGCGGCGAGGACCCGCGGGCGTCCGCGCGGCGGAAGCACGAGCGGACCCCCGGGCGGGAGCGAGCCGCTCGCCGCCGCGGCCGCGTGCGGCGCCAGCTCGGCGGCGAAGCGCTCCGCGTCGGACTCCGGGATCTCGCCGAGGAATTTCAGCGTCAGGTGCCACGCCTCCGGCCGAGTCCACGAGGCGCGCGGCAGGTCCCGCCGGAGTCGCGCCGCGAGCGGCCCGGCGGCCGCGATCCACGCCGGATCGGCGGGTACCGCGAGAAACGCCCTCACGCCGGCTCCGCGATGCCGGCGAGCATCCGGCGCAATAGCTCCAGGGCATGGAGCGCGGCCGTCCGACGGATCACGGCTCGGTCGCCGACGAGGAGGCGCTTCTTCTCGACGGAGGCGCCGCCGCGCGAGACGATCGCGAAGAAGACCGTGCCGACCGGCTTCTCGGGCGTGCCGCCGTCGGGTCCCGCGATCCCGGTGATCGCGACCGCGACGTCCGCGTCGAATCTCTCGCGCGCGCCGCGCGCCATCTCCAGCGCCGCCGGCGCCGACACCGCCCCGTGCGCGCGCAACGTCTCGGCGGAGACGCCCAGCAGCCGCTCCTTCGCGTCGTTCGCGTACGACACGACGGAGCCCACGAAGTACGCGCTCGATCCGGGCACGTCGGTCAGCATCGTCGAGACGAGGCCGCCGGTGCAGGACTCGGCCAGCGCCAGCGTGCGCGTCGCGTCCCGGAGCAGGCCGCCCACGACGACGGCGAGGTCCTGGCCGTCCTCGCCGAAGATGCGGCTTCCGAGGATGGCCCGGAAGTCCGCCTCCATCTCCGCCAGCCTGCGGTCCGCCTCGGCGGGCACGCCGCGCGTCACGAGGTGGAGCTGGACCTCGCCGGGCGACGCGAGGATCGTGACGGGATCCTCGCTCCACTTCGCATACAGCGGCGCGACGAGCTGCTCGACCGCCGACTCCCCCATCCCGGCGATCCGAAGGACGCGACGGCGCGCGACTCGGCCGCCCGCGCGCTCGCGCAGCTCCGGGAGCACGAGCGTTTCGAAGATCTCCTTCATCTCCGATGGGACGCCGGGCAGGATCACGATCTCGACGCCGTCCTTGCGAGCTCGGAACCCGGGCGCCGTGCCCTTCGGGTTGGCGAGCACGTCGGCGCCGACGATGAAGTCCGCCTGCTTCGCGTTGCACTCCGCCATGGCGAAGCCGCGGCGCTCGAAGCGCGCGCGCATCGCCGTCAGGAACGCGTCGTCGCGGCGCAGCGGCGCGCCCAGCCACTCCGCGACCGCCGCGACCGTCACGTCGTCGGCCGTCGGCCCGAGCCCGCCGGTCGTGACGATCAGCTCCGCGGACTCGGACGCGCGGTCGAGCTCGCCGCGCAGGGCCGGAGGATCGTCGCCGACGATCGACTTGCGGACCACGCGGATGCCGGCCTCCTCCAGCCTCGCGGTCAGCCAGAGCGAGTTCGTGTCCTGCCGCAGCGGCCCGAGCATCTCGGAGCCGATCGCGACGATCGCCGCGGTGTCGGGAGCGCGCGCGCTCATCGGCTCGGCGCCGCCGAGGGCTCTTCCTTCCCCGGCCCGGCGGCCTCGGCCTCCTCGGAGAGCCGGGCCCACTCGTCGACGAGCGCGTCGAGCTCTTCCTTGGTCGCGGTCTTGCGGCGCGAGAGGTCGTGGGCCGCGACGGGACCGAGTGTGAGCGCCTCCTCCCAGAGCCGCGTCTCGATCGACTCGACCTCCGTCTCGAGGGCGGCGATCTTCTCCTCGAGCGCCTTCAGCCGGCGGCGCCGCTTCGCGGCCTCCTTCTCCTGTGCGGAGTCGGGGCGGCGCGGCTTCGGGACGGGGCGCGGCTCCGCGGTGGCCGTGACGGGCGCCGTGGCGGGTGCGGCCGCGCGCGGAGCCGCCGGAGCGGCCAGCGAGGCGGCCGCGGCGGGCTCCGGGCGGCGGCGGCGCTCCGTGCGGGCCTCCGCCGTCTCACTGTAGCCGCCGTTCAGCAGCATCGCCCGTCCCTCGCGCAGGTCGAGCACGCGCGTCGCGATCCGGTCGATGAACGCGCGGTCGTGGGAGACGAACACGATCGAGCCCGGGAAGTCCTCGAGCGACTCCTCGAGCGCCTCGCGCGAGTCGAGGTCGAGGTGGTTGGTCGGCTCGTCGAGGAGCAGGAGGTTGTGGCGCTGCTTCATCACCACCGCGAGCGTGAGCCGGCCCTTTTCCCCGCCCGAGAGCCCCTCGATCTTCGCGAACGCGTCGTCGCCCCGGAACGCGAAGCGGGCGAGGTAGGAGCGGACCTCCTCCTCCGTCTCGTCGGGATGGAGGTCCCACACGGCGTCGAGCGCGCGCTTGCGCGGGTCGAGGTCGGAGAGCTCCTGGTCGTAATAGCCGATCGAGACGTCGTGACCGGTCGCGGCCGAGCCGGCGAGCGCCGGCAGACGTCCCGCGAGCGTCTTCAGCAGCGTCGTCTTGCCGGTGCCGTTCTCGCCGAGGATCGCCATCCGCTCGCCCCGCAGCAGCTCGAAGGAGACGCCGCGGACGATCGGCGACCCCGCCGCGTAGCCCGCGTCGAGGTGATTTGCGCGGAGGAAGATCCGGCCGCCGATCCGCGCCGCGTCGAAGCGGAACGCGACGTTCGTCCCGTCCTCGACCGGCTTCTCCAGCCGCTCGACCCTCTCGAGCTTCGTGCGGCGGCCCTTCGCCTGGCGCGAGTTGACGCCTGCGATGTTCCGCCGGATGTACTCCTTCTCCTTCTCGATGAACTCCTGCTGCTTGTCGAACGCGCGCGTCGCGGCGAGGACCCGCTCGGCCTTCTGGCGGCGGTACGCGGAGTAGCCGCCCGTGTAGGACGACAGCCGGCCGTTCTCGAGGTCGATGATCTCCTCGGCGACGCGGTCGAGGAAGCGGCGGTCGTGCGTGACGACGAGGTAGGCGCGGCGCGAGCGCGCGAGGTATTCCTCGAGGAACTCGACCGCCTGGAAGTCGAGGTGGTTCGTGGGCTCGTCGAGCAGGAGCACGTCGGGCGACGACAGGATCGCGCGAGCGAGCATCGCGCGGTTCTTCTGGCCCCCGGACAGCTCGCGGAGCGGCCTCGGAAACTCAGGCTTCTCGAAGCCGAGACCCGAGAGCGCCTTGTCGACCTCGGCGACCATGTCGTAGCCGCCCTCGTTCTCGAAGCGGTGCGTCAGCGCGTCGTAGCGGTCGTGGATCGCGGGCGTGTCCTCGCCCTCGGCCATGCGGTGCTCGAGCCGGCGCATCTCCGCCTCGATCTCGTGCAGACCCTGGAACGCGCCCGCGACGAAGTCGTGAAGCGGCTCGTCCGGGTCGGACTCGAGCGCCTGTTCGACGGTGGCGATCCGCACGGCGTTGGCGCGGACGATCTCGCCGGCGTCGGGCTCCTCGCGGCCGAGAACCATCCGCAGCAGCGTGGTCTTGCCGGCGCCGTTGCGCCCGACGAGGCCCACCTTCTGCCCGGGATTGTGCTGCCAGGTGACGTCCCGCAGCACCTCCTTGGGGCCGTAGCTTTTCGCGATGCGATCGAAGCGATAGAGCACGGACGGATTCTAAGCGGACCGGAGCGGCGCGCTAGAAGCTCGCGCCCTTCGCGTCGTACCGCCGGCCCCGCCACTCCACCTCGCGGCGCAGGAAGCGGCGAACGAACGAGCGGACGATGATCTCCGTCCACGCGAGCGCCATGAGCGGCTGCGTGAACGCGGCCCAGAGCGGGTAGCGCAGGGCCGCCGCCATCCCGAGGCGCGCGGCGACCATGCCCCCCCACCCGGCCGCGGCGAGAACGACGTCGGCGCGGGAGACGGAGGCGCCGAAAAGGGCGGCGGCCAGCACCGCGGGCGGGAGGACGTACGCCGCGATCGAGAGGAGCGTCGAGAGGGCGAGCAGCACTCCCGTCACGCCGTCGAACACCCACGCGATGTTCTTCGTGAACCCGTCGCGCACCTCGCGGTAACCGCGGTACATCCGAAGCGACATCCGGTCGTCCGCGCGCGCGATCCGGCAGCGGCCGCCCGACCGCCGCACGTTCAACGCGAGGTGGAGATCGTCGATCACCGAGGACCGGATCGCCTCGTGGCCACCGGCGCGCTCGTACGCCCCACGACGCATGAGCATCCCCGCGCCTGCCCCGACCGCCCACCGCTTCTGGAGGTCGCTGTTCAGGAGAGCGCCGGGGCCCAGGAAGAACGACGCGGGCACGTACGGGAGGAGCACGTTCTCCCAGAACCCCTCCATCTCCAGGTGCGGGAACAGCGCGAGCAGGTCGACGCGGCGCGACTCGAGGAGCGCCACGGCCTCCCGCAGCGCGCGGCGGTCGTAGCGGACGTCGGCGTCGGCGAGGAGGAGGAGCTCGCCCGTCGCGCGAGTGATGCCCTGATGGAGCGCATGCGGCTTGCCCAGCCAGCCGGGCGGCGGCTCCGCCCCGTGGACGACGATGAGTCGAGGATGATCCGCGGCGAGCCGGTCGAGGATCGCGCCGGTCGCATCCGTCGACCGGTCGTCCACGACCACGACCTCGAAGCGGTCCGGCGGATAGTCCTGCTCGAGATGCGAGCGCACCGCGAGCTCGATCGCGAGCTCCTCGTTGCGCGCGGGCACGACGACGGAGACGCGCGGCGGAGCGTCGGGATCGCCCCCGGGACGCGACGCGACGCGCGACAGCCGCGGTGTGGCCATGAGCGAGGCGACGAGCGCCGCGAGCGAGAGCGCCGAGAGCGCCGCGGAGACGACGAGAAGGGCGTGGAGGACTTGCGAGAGCGCTACGACAGCGGGACCTTCTGCCGGGCGTCCGCGCGATACGGCGAGGTCGGGAACTCGTTGATGACCCGCTGATAGGCGGCGCGCGCGTCGGCGGCGTCGCCGCTCTGCTCGTAGATCTGGCCGAGGGTATAGAGGAGCGCGTCCCTCGGGGCCGGGCTGTTCGGCGCGTCGATGGCACGCTTCAGGCGCTCGACCGCCTCGGTCGTCTTGCCCTGCGATGCGAGCAGCTTCGCCGCGTCGATCTCGGCCGCGGCGGCGGTCTCCGATCGGCCCTGCCGCGCGGCCTTCTCGAACACGTCGACGGTCTGGTTCGGCTTGTCGGCGCCGCCCGCGGCGAGCAGGACCTGCGCGGCCCGGCCCGGCGACGTCGATCCGTGCTTCGCGGCCTTCTCGAGCAGCTCGTTCGCGGCCTTCCGCCGCTCCGCGTCGTTCGGGTACGTCTTCGGCGCGGACGCCGCGTCGGGCTCGGAGGCCAGGGGCGTGTCGAGAACGGCGAGCGCCTCGGACAGCGTGCGACCGGCGCTCCGCGACATCCAGGCGCGATAGGCGAAGAAGCCTCCGACGAGCACCGCGATGGCCGCGGCGACCGCCGCCGCCTCCGTGACGCCGCGGCGGTGCTCGGAGACGTAGCCGACGGTGCGTTCCATCGTCTCGGCGAGCTCGTTTCGCTTCAGGTCGCGGCGGGTGATCTTCTGTGCCATCGAGCGGTTTCTCCTCGAAAAAACGGCGCATTATACAGCCGCCGGCGCGGCCGGAGGAGGGGGGCCGGAGGCTATACTCGAAGCCCATGGCGAGCGACGAGATCAAGATTACCGGCGAGCCATCCAAGGACGGCGACCGCTGCGCGTTCCTCGTCGACCGGCCGGTTCTCCCCGGCGAGTCGGCGCACTTCTCCGACCCGAAGGACGCCGAGGCCCACTCTCCCCTCGCGGCGGAGCTGCTCGCGATGCCCGGCGTCGAGTCCGCGCTCCTCGCCGAGAACACCGTCACGGTCAGCGCGGCGCACGCCGTGGACTGGCCGGCCCTGGGGATCGGGAACGTCATCCGCCGCCACCTGCGCTCGGGAGCGCCGATCGTCACCGCCGAATTCTTCGATTCGATGCCGTCCGAGTCCGACCTCAAGTGGGCGATCGGCGACCTCCTCGACCGCGAGATCAACCCGGCGGTCGCGCAGCACGGCGGGTGGGTCGAGCTGATCGACGTCCGGCGCAACAACGTCTACCTCCGGCTCGGCGGCGGGTGCCAGGGCTGCGGCGCCGCCGACGTCACCCTCAAGCAGGGCATCGAGAAGGCGATCCGCGGACTCGCTCCCTCCGTCGGCGAGATCCTCGACACGACCGACCACGCCTCGGGCCGCAACCCCTTCTACGCACCGTCCAAGTAGCCGTCGGCAGCCAGCAAGGCGATCGGCAGCGAGCCGTCGATATATTAGCGTTTGCTAATACATCGTACCGCGGCGTCAGCCCTCCCCGGGCGTGATCCGGATCTCGAGTGCCGCGTTCGCCGCTCGGAGCGCGCGCTCGGCCCGCTCCGGCGTCGCCGCGCGGGCGAAGACGAAACCGAGGTAGCGCGATCCCTCGGGCAGCGGCACCAGCCGCTGGCCCGGATGCGCCGAGACGATCACGTCCTCCACATCCGGCACGGCGCGCGCCGCCGCGAGGTGGCGCACCTCCTCGAGGATGCCCGCTCGGGGTGTCGGAATCATCATCACCCCCGAGGCCGCCTCCTCGCGCGGCGGCGGAACGCCGCGCCCGAGCGCGTGCCGCAGGACGACCTCCTCGAGCGAGACCGTCTCACTCGTCTCACTCGACTCACTTGACGCCGGCTCCGCGAAGCGCAGCGCGCGGCCGCAGAGACCGCCGATGGTCCGCGCGGCGATCTCGAGCACGACGGGGCCGGAGGGCGGCAGCCGCAGCTCGGCGTGGATCGGTCCGTGCACGAGCCCGAGCGCCTTGGCCGCGTCGCCGGCGGCGCGGGCGATCGCCGCCCGGACCTCCGCGGATCGGCGCGAGGGCGTGACGTAGATCGTCTCCTCGAAGAACGGCCCATCGAGCGGGTCGGGCTTGTCGAAGATCGCGAGCACCTCGAGCTCGCCCGCCGTCAGCAGTCCCTCGACGGCGACCTCGTCACCCGGCACGAACTCCTCGACGAGGACGGTCTGCGCGTTCTCACCGCCGCGGCGCGCGACCTCGGGATCCGCGAGGATCGCCGCGAGCCGCTCCCACGCCGCGCGCAGCGCGTCGGGCGAGTCGGCCCGGATGACGCCGCGGCTTCCGGAGAGAAACGTCGGCTTGACGACGCACGGAAGGCGGACGCGCGCGGCGACGGCATCGGCGCCGGCCTCGAGCGGCTCGGCGCGCCAGCGCGGGGCCGCCAGGCCGGCCGCATCCATCCGCTCGCGGAACAGCCGCTTGTCCCGCGCCGCCGCGACCGCCTCGGGAGGATTCGCGCGCGCGATCCCCAGGGTCCGCGCGATCCGCGCCGCGGCGAGGGCCGTCTCCTCGTCGACGCCGAGCACCGCGTCCACGCCGCCGCGCGACGCGAGCTCCGACGCCGCGCGCTCGCACGCACGCGCGTCGCGGAAGTCGATCGTCATGAGCCCGGCGGGGTTGAGGCGCTCCAGCGTGCTCGGCCGCTCCGACCCCACGACCGTCTCCACGCCGAGCCGCGCGGCGGCGTGGAGGTAGTCGGCAGTCCGGTACGTCGACGTCGGCAGGAGCAGAAGGACTCGCGGCACGGTGCGATGCTATGCGGCCCGGCATCTCCGCGCCTCGACCGGAGCCGGGGACGTATTAGCCTCAGCTAATGGATCGTGCGCAATGGCGTTACCATCGGCGCATGAAGTCCAAGCGCATGGCGCCCTCGAAGCCCCGCAAGTCCGCCTCGAAGGCCGTGAAGAAGAAGAACAAGACGTCGCGGCGCAAACCCATCATGCGCCACTCCAAGGAGGGCTGACCGCCCGTCAGGGATTCGTTTCGGCGGGCAGCTGCTGGAAGTAGCCGTGGAGCTCGCGGAGCGCGCCGCGGTCCACCTGCTGCTGCCGGACGGACTCGCGGACCAGGGCGAGCGCGGCCACTCCCTCGGGCGCCATCTTCAGCTCCATGATGACCGGGAGCGCTGCCGAGACTTCGCGCAGCGCCTCGACCTCGCGTCCTTCCTCGAGGAGCAGATCGGCGACGACGAGATTCAGCGCCGCGATGTCGGCGCGCATCCCGAGACCCTCGAACTCCTCCTGGGCGCGCCGGTAGGCTCCGATTGCCGCCGGGCGCTTCCCGGTCTCGCGCAGGAGCGTGGCGAGCCCCCACTGCACCTTCGCGAGCGCGACGCGGTCGTTCAGACGCTTCAGCGGCGGGACGGCGCGCGCGGACGCCGCGATGGCATTCTCGGTGTCGCCGAGCATTCCGTAGATGTGCGTCAGGTTCGCGTAGGCCTGTGCCGTGAGGCGCGCGTTGCCCAGGGCCTCGGCCTCGGACGCGATCTCCTGGAAGAGCGCGATCGCCTCGCCGAGCTCGTCCGTCTCCATGAGCGCGAGGCCCTCGAGGAAGCGGCACTTCACGGCGTCGTCGTTCATGTCGAGCTTCCGGAAGGTGTCGATCAGGGGCGGGAGCATCTCCCGCACGAAATCGATCTGGCGCTCCTCGAGCCGCTCCGCGAGGCGCTGATACGAGAGGCGAGACAGGTCTCCCACGACGTTGATCGTGTGGCGGAAACCCGCCTCGGCGCGGTCGAACCACTGGTGCGCCTCCTCGCGGCGCGCGAGCTGGCGGCAGGCGGCGCCGCAGAGCAGGGCCGTTTCGCCCAGGAAGTACTCGCGCTCGTCGAACAGGCCGATATCTCGGACGGGCTTCTCGAGGAAGCGATACAGGAACTCGGCCTCCTCGCGGAGCGCCGCAGGCGACGCCTCCATGGTCCGGCGCAGCGCCGCGCAGAGCGCCAGCAGCGTCTCCGGATCCTCAAGCGCGAGAGCCTCGGCCATCGCGGCGCGCTCGGGAATCGGCGTCCGCAGGACGCGGTCGGCCGCCGCCTCTCCGGCCTCGGACGAGAGCGGCGGACGCGGGAAGTGGATGACGCGGCCTGTCATCGATCCCCCTCGAGCTTCTGCGCCAGCTCGACGGCCACGTCGTCGGGCTCGCGGGCGAGCAGCGCGTTCAGCGACGCGTCCTGCGAGGCCGCACCGCCCAGCTTCCAGAGCTGGAAGGAGCGGCCGTACTGACAGGTGGCGGAGAGCAGCGACACGCGCAGCATTCGTTCCGGCATGTGGCCGCCGCGTCGCGAGAGACGCTGGAACCAGACGAGCAGATCCTCCTCGGCGCCGCGCGCCTCCTCCTCCGTGAGGCGGTAGTCGGAGACCAGCGTCGAGTGAATGACCGAAAGTGTCCGCGCGAAGACGGACTGAACGTCGTCGTGCGGCCGGGAGGAGGGTTTTTCCACGCGCGTCACGAAGCGTAACACCACGGACGTCCCCCGGGGAAGCCGTCGCGACGCTTCGAAACGAACGACCTCAGGCGAAAGGGCTTACATCGGGATGATGCCGCCCAGCTTGATCGTGAAACGTGTGGACTTCTTCTCGCGCGGCCAGGACGCTGGACGCGTCGCGGTGGGCTCGTTCGAGGGCTGACGCTCCGGAGCGCGGGCGGGAACCTGAGTGGTGGCCATGAGGCTGTCTCCTTTCACCGAGAGGACCGGCGCACGGCCGGACCAAAAATGAAGCGCGACTATTGAATCACAGCGCGGCGCCGAGGGCACCGGGACTCGTCGTGACCGCAGGTTTCGGCGCTGTTTAGAATCCCGATATGTCGTCCGCCGCCACCGGTCCTCGGGTCGTGATCCTGGGCGCGGGCTTCGCCGGACTGAGCGCCGCGCGCGAGCTCGCCGGCGCGGACGTCCAGGTGACGGTCGTCGACCGCCGGAATCATCACCTCTTCGCTCCCCTGCTCTACCAGGTCGCGACGGCCGCGCTGTCGCCGGGCGACATCGCGTATCCGATCCGCGCGATCCTGAGTCGACAGGCGAACACGCGGGTCCTGCTCGGCGACGCGGTCGCCATCGACCCCGCGCGGCGCGAGCTCGTCCTCACCGACGAGCGGATCCCCTACGACTACCTGATCCTCGCGTCCGGCTCGCGCCACGCATACTTCGGCCACGACGCGTGGGAGAAGGACGCGCCGGGGCTCAAGACGCTCGAGGATGCGCTCGAGATCCGGCGTCGGATCCTGCTGGCGTTCGAGCGGGCGGAGCGGGAGCACGATCCCGCGCAGCGCCGGCGCCTGCTGACGTTCGTCCTGGTCGGAGGCGGTCCGACGGGCGTCGAGCTCGCCGGCGCGATCTCCGAGATCTCCCGCCACGTCCTCGTGAAGGACTTCCGCGCGATCGATCCGCGGGAGGCGCGCATCGTCCTCGCCGAGGCCGGGCCGCGCATCCTGCCGGCGTACGCGGCCGAGTCCTCGGAGCACGCGGCGCAGACCCTTCGCGCGCGCGGCGTGGAGGTGCGCACCGGGACGCCGATCACGGGCGTCGACGCGGACGGCGTGCTCGCGGGCGGGGAGCGAATCGAGGCGAGCACCATCCTGTGGACGGCGGGCGTCGCCGCGTCGCCGCTCGCCGCGTCGCTCGGCGTCGAGCGCGACCGCGCAGGACGCGTCGCCGTCGACCGGGACCTCTCGGTGCCCGAGCATCCGCAGATCTTCGTCGCGGGCGACCTCGCGCTGTTCCCGTATCAGACCGGGGCGCCGCTGCCCGGCGTGGCCCAGGTCGCGCTCCAGCAGGGACGCCACGCCGCGCGCAACGTGCGCCGCGACCTGGAGCGGCAGCCGCGGCAACCCTTCCACTACTCCGACCGCGGCAACCTCGCCGTCATCGGGCGGTCGGCGGCCGTCGCGGAGATCTACGGGCTGAAGCTCTCCGGATGGGCGGCGTGGCTCGTCTGGTGCTTCATCCACATCCTCTACCTGATCGGATTCCGGAACCGGTTTGTCGTGATGTTCGAGTGGGCGTGGTCCTACTTCAGCGACCAGCGCGGCGCGAGGCTCATCACGGGCGATCTGGAGGGGCACCAGCAGGAGTAGAGTCTCGGAAAGTCATTGGCTCGACTTCAGCAAACAAGGAGGATCGGATGGCCATCCATCGTCGCGCCCTCCTCTCGGGTCTGGCCTCGGGCGTCGGCCTGTTCGCGTGGCGCGGCGACTCCCTCGCGCGCATCGTCTCGGCCGGCCGTTCCGCGGGCGCGGCGCCGCCGCAGACGCTCGCGACCGAGGAGGCCTACTGGGGCGAGATCGCGCGGGCGTTCGACGTCGACCGCACTTGCATCAACCTCAACAACGGCGGCTGCAGTCCCGCTCCCTCATCCGTCATGGACGTGCTCATCCGCGACGTGCGCTTCTCGAACGAGATCCCGGTCCACAACATGTGGACCGTCCTCGAGCCCCGGATCGAGAGCTGCCGCCGCGACCTCGCGGCCGAGTTCGGCTGTGATCCCGAGGAGATGGCCATCACGCGCAACGCGTCCGAGTCGCTCGAGACGCTGATCCAGGGGATCGACCTCCAGAAGGGCGACGAGGTCGTCGTCACGACCCAGAACTATCCGCGCATGCTCACGACGTGGGACCAGCGCGCGCGGCGCGACGGCATCGTCGTCAAGCGCATCACGTTCCCGGTGCCGCCCGTCTCGCAGGCGGACCTCGTGGAGCGGTACCGCGCCGCGATCACGCCTCGCACCCGGGTCCTCGAGGTCACGCACATCACGAACCTCACGGGGCAGATCTTCCCGATCCGCGACATCGTGAAGATGGCGCGGGAGCGCGGGATCGAGGTCTTCGTCGACGGCGCGCACGCGTTCGCGCACTTTCCATTCAAGCGCGACGAGCTCGACTGCGACTACTACGGGACGAGCCTGCACAAGTGGCTGTACGCCCCGATCGGAACGGGCTTCCTGTACGTGCGCAAGTCGAAGCAGAAGAAGATGTGGCCGCTCATGGCCGCTCCGCCGGAGATGGACGAGAACGTGCGCAAGTACGAGGAGATCGGCACGCACCCTGCGGCGAACCACAACGCGATCGCGATGGCGATGGTGTTCCACCGGACGATCGGATCCGACCGGAAGGCGGCGCGCCTCCGCTTTCTGCGCGACCGCTGGGCGAAGCGGCTCTCCGCGGCGAGCTCGCGCGTGAAGGTGCTCACGCCGTTGAACGACACCGACTCCTGCGGCATCGGCTTCGCGCACTTCGAGGGTCTCGACACGAAGAAGCTCCAGGCGCACCTCTGGGACAAGCACCGGATCATGACGACGCCCATAGATCACCCCGAGTTCAATGGGCTGCGAATCACGCCGAACGTGTACACGATGCCCGGCGAGGTGGATCAGTTCTGCGACCGGATGGAGAACATTCTGAAGGACGGCCTTCCCGCGTGAGGTGAGCTGGGTTGGCGAACGGACCGGTCGAGGAGGACCGGCCCGCAAGTCCCGCGGCTACTAAGTCGCTTACAGAAAACACCAGCCGGCAAGTCGGGCCTGCGCGCTTCGATGGGGTCAGGTCTTCGGTTTTCGGAGCTCTTTTCCCGGTGGGGCACCACCGATCTCGCGTCGTCGCTCCGAAAACGCTAACACCTGCCCCGGGCACGGCATCCGTTGAGGGAACCTCCTCCCCCTGCCGGTGTCCCAATAGCCGGAGGGACGTCATGCGCCGTTCGCTCAGCCTCGCCGGGCTCTTCTTGACCGCCTCGGTCGCCGCCGCCTCGAACAACCCGGGATACTCCATGGCCGTGCTGATCGACGGCGCGCCGGCCGTCGAGTACGCCGCTCGCGGGCGGCTCTACGTCGAGGCGCTGCGCGGGCGCGAGTTCACGATCCGCCTCCACAATCCCGGCCCCGGCCGCGTCGCGGTCGCGCTCTCCGTGGACGGCCGCAACGTCCTCGACGCGAAGCGGACCTCGACCGCCGAGGCGTCCAAGTGGGTGATCGGGCCGGGCGAGACCCTCGACGTTCCGGGCTGGCAGATCTCCGGCCAGACGTCGCGCCGCTTCTTCTTCACGGAGACGGAGCGCTCGTACGCGAAGTGGCTCGGCGACACGTCCAACGTGGGGACCATCGAGGCCGTGTTCTTCCGCGAAAAGGGATCGCGCGTTGCGGTCCGTCCGGCGCCGCCCGTCGAGGACGAGAGCAACTGGACGCCGGACCGGTCTTCGGCGGACGGCGTCGAGGGAGGCGTGCCGGGAGGCGTCGTGGGCGGCGTGCCCGGAGACGCCGCGGACGGCGTCGGTGACTCGCCCGCGATCCAGAACGAGGTCCGCGTCGCGCCCCGCTCCGCGAAGCCGTCTCAGCCCGCGCCCGCGCCGAAGCCCGCTCCCAAGGCGGCGCCCAGCGAGGCCGACCGGTTCGCCGCGACCGGCATCGGCGAGCGGACCGGTTTCTCCGTCGAGTGGGTTTCACTCGAGCTGGAGGATCGGCCGGCCTCGAGCGTCGCGCTGCGGTACGAGTTCCGCGAGCAGCTCGTGCGCCTCGGCGTCGTGCCGCGGGACGTCCGCGGGCTCTACGCGCGCGAGCACGCGCGCGGCTTCGAGCCGGCGTACGCGCCCGATCCGGACGGCCAGCGGTAGAGCGTGTCGGCGATTCGGCGAGGACTCGCTTCGGTGAACGGAGGACCGGTCCGCCGTAGAATCGTGGCGCCGCCGCCCCCGCGGCGCGAGCGCGTGCCGGAACCCGAGAACGAGAAGAGCGACGACGCGCTCCTGACGGAGGCGCGCGAGGGCGACGAGGCGGCGTTCGGCCTCTTCGTCCGGCGGCACGCCGAGACGGTGCATCGCTGGATGGCGCGGGCGGTCGGCCAGGAGGACGCGGACGACGCGACACAGGAGGTGTTCCTGAAGGCGTACCGGGGACTCGCGGCGTTTCGGGGCGAGGCGCCTCCGCGAGCGTGGCTCGCTTCGATCGCCGACAACGCGGTGAAGAACCGATACCGCTCGCGCAGCCGCTTCCGCCGCGTGTTCGCGGGCAGCTGGGAGAACGACCAGGGCTTCGAGCCTCCCGCGGTCGGCAGCGGCCCCGAGGAGAACGCGCGCGCGGGCGAGTCGCGACGGCTCGTCACCGAGGCGCTGCGGCAGCTCGCCCCCGAGTTCCGCATGCCGGTCGTCCTGCGCGACATCGAGGAATGGAGCTACGACGAGATCGCGGTGTCCCTCGGCCTGCCCGTCGGAACCGTGAAGTCCCGAATCGCGCGCGGGCGCGGACAGCTCAAGGAGATCCTCGCCCCGCTTCTCTCCGGAAGGTGGCCATGAACGGATCGATCCCGACCCATCCGGCCGAATCGCCCGAGTTCCTGTCGCGTCTCCAGGACGGCGAGCTGTCCGCGGCCGAGGCGGCTTCGTTCGAGGAGCACCGGAAGACGTGCGCGCGCTGCCGCGAGAACGCGGACTCCTACACGCGGGTCCTCGACGTGTTCCGGTCCGCGGCGCCGCGCCCCGCCGCCTCGGATCTGTCCGCGCGGATCCTGCGCAAGGTACGCGCGCAGTCGCCGTCGCGGAGGCCCTTCGGCGTGACGTTCGGGATCGACGTGCGCTGGGCGGGCGTGTGCGCGGCGGCCCTCGTCGTCGTGATCATGGCGGCGTCGATCCTCGACGAGGGACCCCTGCCCTCGATCGTGCTGCCCGAGCCGCAACGGGTCACGGAGCCCGAGTCCGTGCGGGCGCGGCTCCTCGAGCGCGAGCAGGCGCCCGCGAGCCGGGGCCGGAAGGAGCTCGCGAAGACGGCGCCCGCGCCGGCGGCGCCGAAGCCGAACGATCTCGCCGCGAAACAGGCGCCTCTCGCCGCGCCGCACGAGGAGACGGCGGCCGCGCCGTCCTCCGCCGCTGCGTTCGCGCCGGAGCCCTCCGCGAGCGCCGAGACGCGACTCCAGGCCGCCGCGCCGGCGGACGCGCTGGCCAAGCGCGACGAGGAAAAGTCCGCGGGCCGCCGCGACGAGATCGCTCAGAACAAGAAGGAGCAGCCGGACGCCGGCGCGGCAAACGAGGCCTCGGGCCGCGACGCCCTCAAGACGGAGCGCCGCAGCGGCGCGCCCGCCGCCGGTTTCATCGCGCCGCCGGCGCGCCGGATCACGGTGCCGTCCGACGCGCCGGGCGGAGAGGCGGGGATGGCGCTCGACCTCGAGGCGGACGCGGCGCTTCATCTCGGGGTCCGTCCCGTTGACGGGTTCGGCAGCCCGCCGGCGCTCGAGC
Source organism: Thermoanaerobaculia bacterium (assembly GCA_036271035.1). Taxonomy (GTDB): domain Bacteria; phylum Acidobacteriota; class Thermoanaerobaculia; order UBA5066; family Gp7-AA6; genus DAHUXD01. The sequence continues at coordinate 47,342 of DATBBK010000063.1, forward strand.
CCGGCGCGGACGCCGCGGCCCTGGCGCCCCTGCGCGGGCGCGAGTTCGTCCTCATCGTCGAGAGCGCCGGGCGCGTGCGCTCGGCGTCCGTGTCCGCCGGGAGCAACGCGCTGAACATCCGGACGAAGGACAAGGCCGCCGTCGTCCGCGACGACCTGTCTCCGCTGCTCTCGCTGCGCTTCGCGCCGGGCGATCGGCCGCGCCGGCTCGTCGTGCGGATCGACTGAGGCGGCGTCAGCGGGACACGCGCAGCACCGCCGCGCCGCGGACGTTCCCGCGCGCGACGTCCTGCAGCGCCGCGTTCGCGTCCTCGAGCGCGTACTCGGCCACGTGCGACCGGATCGGCATCGCCGCCGCTAGCGCGAGCAGCTCGATCGCGTCGCGGTGCGTGAAGTTCTGCACGCTGCGGAGGACGCGCTCGCCGTAGATCCGTTCGTACTCCATCGAGGGGATCGGGCTCATGTGGATCGCGTTGATCGCGACCGTCCCGCCCGGCGCCACGCGCGCGAGAGCGGCGGGGACGAGCTCCCCCGCCGGCGCGAACGTCACGGCGGAGTCGAGGAGCACGCCCGGGTCCTCGTGCGCCTCCCCGGCCCACCTCGCGCCCATCTCCAGCGCGAGACGGCGGCCTGACTCGCCGCGGGTGAAGGCGTAGACCTCCCAGCCCCAGTGCAGCGCGACCTGGATCGCGAGGTGCGCCGAGGCGCCGAAGCCGAAGAGGCCGAGACGCCGGACTGAACGGCCCGGAGAATCGGGCTCCGGGGGCGCGACGCCCGCGAGCCGGAGCGAGCGATAGCCGATCACCCCGGCGCAGAGCAGCGGCGCGGCGTCGCGGACGGCGAAGCCGGGCGGCAGCGGAAACACCCACTCGGCGCGCGCCGTCAGCGCCTCCGCGTATCCCCCATCGCGGTCGCGGCCCGTGAATCGCGCCGCCGCGCACAGGTTCTCGCGCCCCGAGAGGCAGTACGCGCAGCGGCCGTCGACGGCGGCCATCCACCCCACGCCGACCGCGTCGCCGGGCGCGAGCCCCGCGACCCCGTCGCCGACGCCCGCGACGCGTCCCGCCGCCTGGTGTCCGAGGATGCGCGGCAGCGGCGCCTGGACCTCGCCCTCGGCGATGTGCAGGTCCGTGCGGCAGACGCCGCATGCCTCGACGTCGATCGAGACCTCGCCGGGTCCAGGCTCGGGGACGGGAGCGTCGACGAGCGACAGCCGCGAGGTCGCGATCGGCCCGGCGCGATCGAGCCGCATCGCGCGCATGAGACGAATACTATGGCCGGAGATGACCGCGATGGAGGCGCACCGGCCGGGCTTCGACGCGCTGCTCGAGGAGTACGGCCGTCAGCACGCCACGCGCGGGAATCGGGTGTGCCACGCGTTCGGCATCACGCTGATCGTCTTCGGCATCCTCGCGCTGCTGCAGGCCGTCCGCCTCGCCGGGCCGTGGACGGCGGCCGAGGTGCTGATCCTCGCGGCCGGCGTCTTCTACGTGTGGCGCGATCCCGTGCTGGGCATCGCGACGACGGGCGCCGCCGTGCTGCTGGATCTCGCGGCCCGCGCGATCGGCGACTGGCGCGTCGGCGCCGCGGCGTTCGCGTGCGGCTGGGTGTTCCAGGCGATCGGCCACGCCGTCTACGAGAAGAGGTCGCCGGCCTTCTTGCGCAACCTCGTGCACCTGCTCGTGGGGCCGGCGTTCATGGTCAACGAGGCGCTGCGCCTCCGCCCGGCCCCGCCGTCGCGCCCTCAGGGTCCGTAGAGCGTCAGGCCGAACGTCTTCGTCAGGAAGACCGCCATCTGTCCGCGCCGCGTCGACTGCGAGGGACAGTACGCGCCGTTGCCGCAGCCCGCGGTGACGTCCTCGTTCTTCAGAGCCTCGACCCACGGCGCGAACGTATTGGACGCCGGCACGTCCCAGAACTCCCCGCTCGCGGGCGGCGGCGCCCAACCGGCGCCGTGCTCGGCCTTGAGCAGGAAGACGGCCATCTGCGCGCGCGTCACGGTCGCGTTCGGGCAGAACTTGGAGCCGCCGCAGCCCGCCGTGACCCCCTCGGCGGCGAGCCGCTCGATCCAGTCGGCCGCAAACGCGGTCGCGGGGACGTCGATGAAGACCTGGCCGGTCGCGGTCGGAGGCACGTACGCGGCGCCGTGTTCGGCGCGGAGCAGGAAGACCGCCATCTGCGCGCGCGACATCGACGCGTCCGGACAGAACGACGCGCCGCCGCAGCCTGTGGTGATGCCGTTGTGGAGGACGGTCTCGACGTAGCGGTAGTCCGCGCGCGACGAGGGCGCGTCGGAGAAGGAGCCGCCGATGTGGATGGGCCACGTCCGCACCGACGTGTCGGAGAGAGTCTCCTGGAAGAACGCGTCCCAGTGCATTGCCGGCCGGGTCGCGGCCGTCACGACCACGGAGTAGCAGTCGCCGGTCGCGTCGAAGCACGACGCGCGCGCGCCCGCCGCGACCGTGCCGTAGTCGGCGGCCGGGTCGCCGATCGCGTACGTCGCCCCCGTAGGGCCCGTGAACGAGGTCGCGGCTCCGGTCATCGCCGCCTCGGTCGCGGCGGAGTTCGTGTACGACGGCTCGATCGTCGCGACCTCGTTCGTCTCGAGCAGCCCGTTCGGGTGGATGTTCGTCGCCGTCGCGTGGCGGTCCACGCCGAACGGCGGCGACGGGCCGAGATCGACCTGAACGACGAGACCGGTGGAGTCCGCGCCGAGCGGGGTGACGTGCAGCTGCGCGGCGACATCGGTGTAGGTCTGTCCGACCACGAGCGCGGCGTCCGCGAAGCCGGTCGTCGCCGGCGTCATGTCGAGGAGGCAGGAGTCGCACGTGTACGTCGGATAGCCGGGTCCGAGGTGGACGAGCGCGCCGCTGATCGGGTTGCCCGACATGCCCGCGTCGAAGCCGAACGGCTGCCGGTACTCGAGCCAGTACGTGAGGCTCTGATCCGGCAGCGGGATCTGCACCGTGTAGAGGCTCTGGCCCGCCAGCTCGATCGGCGCGATCGTGTAAACGGCCATGCCGGTCACGTGCGTGGCGATCGTCGCGGGAGGCAGGTATCCGAGCTGGTACTTGAAGTACGCCGGGAAGTGCCGCGCGGCCGAATTGCCCATGATCGAGAAGCGGTCGCCGTACTCCGAGACGGTGCACGTGCCCCCGAGCACTCCCGAGCCGCACGACAGCGAGCTGGAGTGGCCGACGCCGAAGCAGTGGCCGAGCTCGTGGCCGACGACGAGCACCGAATTGGACTGGTTGATCCACGCCGTGGATCCGCCGCCGAGCCCCGACCAGCCGCATGGCAGGTGCGGAAAGAAGTAGACCTGCTTCTCGTATCCGCCGGGGTTGTAGCCCGCGGCCTGAGCGCGCGCGATCGCCTGATTCATCACCGTGATGTAGTCGCACGTCGCCGGCGTGGCGACGGTCGCCGTCAGCCACGGCGTCACGATCCCCGACACCGTCTGCGCGCCGTAAGAGGCCTCGGCGTAATAGGCGGAGACGCCCTGCGCGCCGAAGACGACGTTCTGGACCTGCGCCTGCGTGAACGGCTCGGCCGCGGTGTCCGTGAACTTGATGAGGATCGCGATCACGGACGCGTTCTGGGCGACGACGGACGGCAGCGACGACGGCGCGGCGTCGAGGACCTCGACGCTCTCGACCGCGAACGCGCCGCGTGCGGCCGGCGTGCCGTGAACGGCGATCCGAGCGCCCGATTCGAGCGGCGGCGCGCCGGCGGGCAGCTCGAGCACCGTGGCTGCGCCGGGCTTCTCGACGAGCGTCACGATGCGCGCGGCCGTTCCCGAGTCGAAGTCGTCGGCGGTCAGAATCTGGACGGTTCCCGTTCGCGTCTCGGTCGCCGCCGAGGCGAGAGCGGAGACGGTCCAGAGGATGGCGAAAGCGGCCGCACGGCGGCCCGGCGCCAGCCTGATGCTCATGTCGTGTTCCTCCGGTGTGCGTTCGAGTATAGGCAGCAGCCGGGGGGCGGGGCGTGATCCCAGGCACATTCGCCGGGGCGAATGCGTCCTACTCGCGGGGCCTGCGCTCGTTTCTTCCGAGGAGCTCGCGCAGGCGGTCGATCGGGAGAGCCTCCACGGTGCGGCCGCCGGCGCCCGTGACGGTCGTCGCGCGGGTCAGCGAGTTGTAGACCGCCTCCTCGACCGACTCGACGGCCGCCAGGAAGAGCGGGTCCATGCGGTCGTTCTCGAGCTCCTCGACGGTGCGGACGTCCGCGGCCGGCTCGTACGGCACGCGGTTGCGCGTCGAGAACGCGATCACGAAGTCGCCGGAGCCGTTGCCGACGAACGAGCCCGTGCGGGCGAGGCCCAGCTCCGCGCGGCGCGCCAGCCGCTCGAGGTTGCGCGATGAGAGCGGCGCGTCCGTCGCGAGCACGATCATGCACGAGCCGTCGCCGGGACCCTTCGCGCCGAGCTCCTCGGAGAACGCGAAGCGCCCGAGCCGCTCGCCGACCCGAATGCCGTCGATCGTCAGGACGCCGCCGAAGTTCGACTGGACGAGCGCGCCGACCGTCCATCCGCCGAGCTTGCCGGGGAGGCGGCGCGACGCCGTCCCGATCCCGCCCTTCCACCCGAACGCGACCGTGCCGGTCCCGGCGCCGACGCTCCCCTCCGCCACCGCTCCGCCGCGCGCGGCGGCGAGGGCCGCGAGGACATCGTCCTCGGTCACGCGTCGCGCGCGGATGTCGTTCAACGCCCACCCGTCGTTGGTCTCGCCGACGACCGCGTTGACGGCGCGGACGCCCGCGTTGCCGGGCTGCGCGAGCGTCCACCGCACGAGCGCGTTGACGGCGGTGCCGACGGCGAGCGTGTTCGTCAGCACGATCGGGGTCTCGAGGTTGCCGAGCTCGCGCACCTGGAGGAGCCCGGCGGCCTTGCCGAAGCCGTTCGAGACCCACGCGGCCGCGGCCACCTTCCGCTGGAAGAGATCCCCGGGCGCGGGGACGATCGCGGTGACGCCGGTGCGGATCGACTCGCCCTCGATCAACGTCCGGTGCCCGACGCGCACGCCGTCGACGTCCGTGATCGCGTTCAGAGGTCCCGGCGGCAGGACGCCGGGCGCGACGCCGAGGTCGCGAATGCGCGGGCGCGCTTCCTCGCCTCGCGCGGATGCGCCGCCGAGCGGCAGCAGCGCTGCGAGCGCGATCGCGAGCACGATCCGGGGCGCCCGCCGTCCGCTCAGCAAAACGTCGTGAGCACCGCGTTCGGATGCTCGAGCCGGTAGCCCTCCCCCGCCGGGTCCGGGTCCACGTCGAGGACCGCGCCCTCCAGCCTCCGATACGACAGCTCGTCCATCACGACCGGAATCCCGGACGCCTCGAAGGTGTGCCCCTCGTCGGGCGCGTTCTCTTCGACCGAGATGCGGAAGCCCGTGCCGCCGCATCCGAGCAGGTGTCGGACCGAGAGGACCGAGCGCGTGAAGTCGGAGTCCGCCTTCAGGCGCGCCGCCGCCTCGGCCGTGATCGTCATCCGCGGGGACGCCGGGATCGGTTGCGACATGAGATCCTGATTCTATGGAAAGGCGGACAACTCGGTTGGGACGGGCGCCCTCGGCGGGCGCGCATCGTTCGGGGCGCGCGCGCTCGACCGGGACGCCCGATCGGCGCCGGCCGATCACGGTCGTCTCGATCGCCGCGTCGGATTCCGGCGGCGGCGCGGGCATCCAGGCCGACCTCCTCACCTTCGCGGCCCACGGCGTCCACGGAGCGACCGTGCTCACGGCGGCCACGGCGCAGAACACGCGCTCGGTGACGGGCGTCGAGCCGCTGTCGGCGCGCCTCGTCGCACGCCAGATGGACGCCGTCTTCGAGGACCTGCGCCCGGCGGCGGTGAAGATCGGGATGCTCTACGACGCGCCGCGGATCCGGGCCGTCGCGACGGGCCTGCGGCGCCACCGCGCCCGCAACGTTGTCCTCGACCCGGTGATGATCGCGAAGGCCGGCGCTCGGCTGTTGTCGGGCGCCGCCGTCGCCGCGCTCCGCCGGAACCTGCTGCCGCTCGCGGACCTCGTCACGCCGAACATCCCCGAGGCGGAGGTCCTCGCGGGGATGCGGATCCGCTCGGACGCCGACCGGCGCGTCGCCGCGGCGACGATCTACGAGCACGGCCCGCGCGCGGTGCTCGTGAAGGGCGGCCACGGGCGCGGCGCCGTGGTCCGCGACCTGCTCTACGACGGCCGCTTCTTCACGCAATTCACGGCGCCTCGGATCCGGACACGCGCGACGCACGGCACGGGCTGCACCCTCTCGTCGGCGATCGCGGCCAATCTCGCGCTGGGTTATCCGCTCGAGGACGCGATCGTGCGGGCGATCCGGTACTTGCGAGCGGCCCTCGAGCGGGGCTACTTTCCGGGGAAGGGCTTCGGCGTCCCGCGACGCGTCGCGAGCTGAGCTCCGTCGCGCGCCTCAGCGCGGCCGGATGTAGTACCCGCTCACCCGCCAGCTTCCGTCGGAGTCCTTCATCGGCGTGATCGTCTCGACGGCGGTCCCGTCGGCGAACTTCGCCTCGTACTGCATGACCTCGTACTCGCCCTTCGGCGCGTTGGGCAGCTCGGTCATGCGCTTCGCTCCGAGCAGCCGCCGGGAGTCGAGCCTGCCGAGGGGCCCGCGCGCTTTCCCGACCGCCTCGATCCACTGCTCCTTCGTCAGCGCCTTCCTGAGCAGCGACGCCGCGGCGTCGTAGCTGTCGCCGTAGTTGCCCGCGTCGACGAGGGCCAGCCACCTCTCGGCCGACGCCTGCGCCGCCTTGTCGGGCTCGTCGGCGGCGCGGACGACGGCGGCACAGACCCCGAGGACGACGCATGAGACGAGGATCAACCGGGCTGGGCTCTTCAAGCGGCTCTCCTGTTTCGGCTCACGGCTTACGGCTCACGGCTCACGTCCTAGGTCTCATCCCACAGCGGAAACGGGTACCGCAGACCCGCGTACGCCATCTCGGAGATCGCGGTCCGCTCCGCGTCGCGGTTCTTGTCCATCTCCTTCAGGAGGCCGACCATCCTGTACTTCGCTCCCTGCACGAACGCGCGCGCGATGCGGATCTGGTCGTCCGCCTTCTCCGCCCCCCGCTTCGCGTATGCCGCGCTCGCGCGCGAGAGCGTGCACAGCGAGGCGTAGAGCTCGATGGCGACGTTGGCGAGCCGCTCCTGGTGGTATTCCTTCTCGATGACGCCCTTGCCGTACTTCTTGAGAAGCGTCTCGACTGCTCCGCCGGCCGCACGCGCGTAGCGGGACACGACCTCCGCCTCCGCCGCGAGCGGCGGCGCGACCTTCGTCAGCCGCGCCGGGACGACGTCGCGAAGCTTCCGCGCCGCGTACTCGGAGAGGATCCCGAACGACGTCAGCGGCGCCCGGAGCGCCCGGCCGACCTCCTTGAGGTCCTCGCCGACGTCGCGCATCCCGGAGAGAGCGATCAGGACGCGCAGGATCTCGTTGGTCCCCTCGAAGATCATGTTGATGCGCGAGTCCCGCAGCGCCCGCTCGAAGGGGTACTCCTCCATGAAGCCGTTCCCGCCGGCGATCTGCAGCGCGTCGTTGATCGTCCGCCAGACCGCCTCGGTCCCGAAGATCTTGCAGCAGGCGCCCTCGAGCGCGTAGTCCTCGAGGCCGCGGTCGATGAGGCCGGCGGTCATGTAGACCATCGACTCGAGTGCGTACGTCGAGACGACCATGCGGGCGAACTTCTCGCGGATCATCTCGAAGTCGGCGATCCGCGTTCCGAACTGCCGCCGCTGGGTCGCGTGGAGCATCGCCTCGCGCATCAGCCGCCTCGATCCGCCGATGCAGCCCGCGCCGAGCGACGTGCGGCCGGTGTTGAGCACCTCGACCGCGATCCGGAATCCCTGCCCGCGCTCGCCGATCACGTGATCGAGCGGCACGCGCACGTTCTCGAGCTGGATGGGCACCGTGGACGACGCCTTCAGGCCGAGCTTCTTCTCCTCGGGGCCGGGGACCACGCCGCCGAGGCTCTTCGTCACCGCGAACGCCGTGATCCCGCGGTGCGCATCCTTCGCGCCGAGCACCACGTCCCGCGCGAAGACGGTGAAGAACTCCGCGAAGCCGCCGTTCGAGATCCAGTGCTTCGTCCCGTTCAGAACGAAGACGCCGGCGGCCTCGTCCAGCACGGCGGTCGTCTGAATCGACGCCGCGTCCGAGCCGGCCTCCGGCTCGGTCAGCGCGAAGGCCGCGATCATCTCGCCCGCCGCGAGGGCCGGGAGCCACCTCTTCTTCTGCTCCTCGCTGCCGTGCAGGACCAGCGCCTTCATCCCGATCGACTGGTGTCCGCCGACCAGGATGCCGAGCGACGCGTCGATCGTGCCGATCTCCTCCGTGATCCGGCAGTACGCGGACGAGGAGAACCCGTAGCCGCCGTACGCCTCGGGGATCGTCATCCCGAACGCCCCGAGCTCCGCGAGCCCGCGCACGACTTCCGGCGGGATGTGCCGCTCGCGCTCGAAGCGCGCCGGGTCGATGCGTTCCTTCGCGAAGGCGCGGAGCGTCTCGAGGAAGGCGGCCACGGTCTCGCGCTCCTCCGCGGAGACCTCGGGATACGGGAAGAGCGTGTCCTCGGGGATCTGGCCCGCCAGGAGCCACTTGACGACCGGCTCCGGCTCGGGACCGCGGCCCGGCCGCGTGAGGCGGACCGTCGGACGCCGCGGCGCGGCGGGGCGGTCCGGGACGCCCGGACTCTTCGCCTCCTCGCTCACACCGTCACCTCTCGTTCGCGCGGCGGCGCCTCGCCGTAGAAGCCGCGTCCCGCGTTCGCGAGCTCGCGGATCCGCTCGGCGGGGGCGAAGCGCGGCCCGAGCCGCTCCGACAGATCGTCCAGCCGCGTGAAGACCTTGCCCAGGCCGAGCGAGTCGGCCCAGCGCAGCAGCCCGCCGCGGAACGGCGGGAAGCCCGTCCCGAAGATCATCGCGAGGTCGAGCCGCGCCGGATCCCTCACGATCTCGTCCTCGAGGCAGAACGCCGCCTCGTTGACCATCGGAAGCACGAGCCGCGACTGGATGACCTCCGCCGGCAGCGGCGTCTTGTCGGCCGGCTTCACGCGCAGGGCCGCGTAGGCCTCTCTCGACGGCCTCAGTCGCTTCGAGCCCGCGTAGTCGTAGAAGCCCTCGCCGTTCTTGCGGCCGAGACGGCCGCTCGCGACCAGCGCGTCCTCGCCTCCCGCGGAGATGCGCTCCGGGAACGCGGCGTTCAAGACCTCGGCCGCCTTGACGGCGACGTCGAGGCCGACGTCGTCGAGCAGCGCGAGCGGACCGACCGGCATTCCCCACGACGTCATCGCGGCGTCGACGTCCTCGATGCGGCAGCCGTCCTGGAGCAGCCGCACCGCCTCCGAGAGGTAGGGCGCGAGAATGCGGTTCACGAGGAATCCCGGCGCGTCCTTCACGACGACGGGCGTCTTCCCGAGCGCCTTCGCGAGCGCGAAGATCGTCGCCACCGTATCGTCGGTCGTGCGCTCGCCGCGGATCACCTCGACGAGCGGCATCCGGTGCACGGGGTTGAAGAAGTGCATGCCGACGACGCGGCCGGGCACGGACGCGCCGATCGCGATCTCAGAGATCGGCAGCGTCGACGTGTTCGACGCGAAGATCGCCTCCGGTGGAACGACCGTCTCCCAGTGCCGCAGCACCTCGCGCTTGACCGACAGCTTCTCGACGACGGCCTCGATCGTGACCTCGCACCGCGCGAATCCGGAGTCGTCGAGCGCGCCGGAGATCCGGTCCATCCGCCGCTTCATCTCGAGCGGCGCGAGCCGGCGCTTCTTGACCTGCTCCCGCCAGACCGCCGCGGCCGAGGCGAAGCCGTGCGCGAGCGCCTGCGGCGCGATGTCCTTCATGCGTGCGGGAAGCCCCTTGTCGGCCGCCAGCTGCGCAATCCCGCCGCCCATCACACCCGCGCCGAGCACGCCCACGCGCGTCACGGAACGCGCGCGCACGGCCGGATCGGAGACGCCCGTCTCCTTCTTGACCTCCTCGGTGAGGAAGAAGATCCGCAGCAGGTTCTTCTGGACCTCGCCGCCGAAGACGAGCCCGATGTGCCGCGCCTCCGACTCGAGCCCGACGGCGACCGGTCTGCCGTAGCCCTCCTCGATGACCTCGAGCGCCTCGAGCGGCGCCGGGTAGTGGCCGCCCGTCTGCTCGAGCACGGTCTTGCGCGCCTTCGTGAAGATCAGCCGGCGGCCCGGCGGCGTCGCCTCGAGCGCCCTCCCGGCGAAGGACTGCCGCCCGCGATACGGCCGCGGTTTGGAGCCGCCGAGCTTCTCGCGCGCGAAGTCGCGCGACCACTCCTCGAAGATCGCCTCGGGGACCGCCTCGTCGACGAGGCCGACCTTCCTCGCGCGCCTCGCGTCGAGCGTCTTGCCGGCGAGGATCAGATCCAGCGCCGGCGCGAGCCCGATCGTCCGCGGCAGCCGCGTGCAGCCGCCCCACGCCGGGAAGATCCCGAGTTTGACCTCCGGCAGGCCGATCTGCGACTTCCGCGCGTCGGACATGACGCGGTAGTCGCACGCGAGCGCCAGTTCGGTGCCGCCGCCGAGGCACACGCCGTGAATGGCGGCGACGGTCGGGTACGGCAGGTGCGCGAGCTGCTCGTACAGCGACTGCACCCGGCTGACCGCCGTGCGCACGTCGTCGGTGCGGATGTCGAGGAACTCCTTGATGTCCGCACCCGCGATGAAGACGTCGGGCTTGCCGCTGCGCACGAGGAGTGCGCGGATCCGCGGCTCGCGCGCGAGGCGCACGAGCAGATCGCCGAGCTCGGCCACCGCGGCCTGAGAGACCGTGTTGACCTTCTCGCCCGGCGCGTCGAAGGTCACGACCGCGAGCCCGTTGTCGGCGATCTGAAGCTCGAAAACGCTCATTCGCCGCTCAGCGGAGCCGCCGGGAGAGGATCCGGTCGAGACATCCCCTCCCATTTCCACGGTCCGCGAAGCGGACCGCAAGAGGTCCGAGCCCTCACACCAGCTCCACCACGACCGCGCCGCCCTGCCCGCCTCCGATGCACATCGTGGCGACGCCGAGCGGAGTGCCGCGGCGTTTCATCTCCTTCAGGAGCGTGGTCACGAGCCGGTTCGCCGAGGAGCCGACCGGATGCCCAAGCGCGATCGCGCCGCCGTTGACGTTGGTCTTCTCCCAGTCGATCTCGCCGATCGGGCCGCCGGTCTTGTACTTCGCGTGCCACGCCGCCGACGGAAACACCTTCGCGCAGGCGAGCACCTGCGCGGCGAACGCCTCGTTGATCTCGACGAGCCCGACGTCCTTCCAGGCGACGCCGGCCCGCTTCAGCGCGAGCGGGACCGCCACCGCCGGGCCGAGGCCCATGCGTTCCGGCTCGAGCGCGCAGAACGCGAAGCCGCGGATCTTCCCGAGCGGCGCGTCACCCCGCGACCGCGCCGCCGACGCGCTCATGAGCAGCACCGCGGCGCCGCCGTCCGTGATCTGTGACGAGTTGCCCGCGGTCACCGTCCCGAAGCGCCGGTCGAAGTACGGCTTCAGCTTGGCGAGCGCCTCCATCGTCTGGTTCTCGCGGACCCCGTTGTCCTTCGTCGCCGCGTCCTGGAACTTCGGCGGGATCGGCACCGGCACGATCTCCTCCGCGAGCTTCGCGCGAGCGAGCGTCACCCGCTGGTGCGACCGCAGAGCGAACGCGTCCTGCTCCTCCCGCGAGATCGCGAACTCCTTCGCGAGGACCTCCGCGGTCTCGCCCATGTTCAGCCCGCAGACCGCGTCCGTGAGGCCCATCAGAAGCCCGACCTCGGGCTTGAAGTGGCGCGGGCGCAGCCGGGACGCCGCCGCGACGCGGCCGGTGAGGTCGCGCGCGGAGTAGATCCCGCCGAACACCTCCTGGCTCTCGCGCGAGAAGAGCAGCGGGATGTTGGACATCGACTCGACGCCGCCCGCGACGATCGCCTCGGCGTCGCCCGCCGCGATCATGTAGGCGCCGTCGGCGATCGACTGCAGGCCGGAGCCGCAGAGCCGGTTCACGGTGTACGCCGGGATGTTCCGCGGCACTCCCGCGCGCAGGGCCGCGACCCGCGCTACGTTCACGGCGTCTGGCGGCTGCGCGATGTTGCCGACGATGACCTGGTCGAGCGCGGCCGCGTCGAATCCGGTCCGCGCGAGCAGCTCGCCGATCGCGATCCGCCCCAGGTCCGCGGCGTCGACGTCCTTGAGCTCGGTGCCGGCCTTCGAGTAGGGAGTCCTCAGCCCGTCGACGACGACGACGTCACGCGACATGCGACCTTCCGGCCGCCGCGTACATGCCCTCGATGAGGTCGCGGTAGCGGGTCTCGATCGTGCGACGCTTGACCTTCAGCGTCGGCGTGACGGATCCGTCCTCGATCGTCAGCTCCGACGGGAGCAGCGCGAAGGCACGGATCTGCTCGTGGTGGGGACGGTCGGCGTTGTAGGCGTCGATCTCCGCCTGGAAGAGCCCGCGCACCGCGGCGTCGGCGTCGATCGCGTCCCAGCGCACCGTGCGATGACCGGCCGCGGCCCAGTCCCTGAGCTTCTCGAAGTTCGGGACGATGAGGGCGGCGAGGAACTTCTGCCGGTCGCCGATGACGATCGGCATTCCCACGTAGGGCGAGTGCTTGAGCGCGTTCTCGATCGGCTGCGGCGCGGCCTTCTTGCCGCCGGCGAGCACGATGAGGTCCTTCTTGCGGTCCGTGATCGAGAGAAACCCGTCCGCGTCGAATTGCCCGATGTCGCCGGTGTGGAACCAGCCGTCCGCGTCGATCGCGTCGCGCGTCGCCTCGGGCTTGTTGAAGTAGCCCTTCATGATGTGCGGCCCCCGCGTGAGGATCTCGCCGTCCGACGCGATGCGCACCTCGACGCCGCGCAGCGGCTTGCCGACCGAGCCGACCCTCCATCGGCCGGGACCGTTGACCGCGATGACGGGAGACGTCTCTGTCAGGCCGTAGCCCTCGTAGACCGCGACGCCGGCTCCGATGAAGAACGCCGCCAGCTCGGGTGAGAGCGGCGCGCCGCCCGAGACTGCGAAGCGGAACCGCGTCCCGAGCGCGGCGCGAATCTTCTTGAAGACGAGCGCGTCGGCGATCGCCGCCTTGCGCGCCAGCGCCGCCGGCAGGGGTTCCCCGCTCGTGACGAACGGAACGCGCTCGGCGCCGATCCGCGTCGCCCACGCGAAGAGCTTCTTCTTGATCGGACTGCCCGCCTCGACCTTCGCCATGATGCGCGCGTAGACCTTCTCGTAGACCCGGGGCACCGCGCCGAAGCAGTGCGGGTTGATCTCCTTGAAGTTGTCCGAGAGCTTGTCGACGGACTCCGCGTACGCGATCGAGGCGCCCTTGTGGAGGTACGCGTAGTCGAGCATCCGCTCGAAGACGTGCGATAGCGGCAGGAAGGAGAGCGCGACGGCGTCCGAGCTGAACGGCACGACCTCGCACCCCGTCAGCACGTTCGACACGAAGTTCGCGTGCGTCAGCATCGAGCCCTTCGGCTCCCCCGTCGTGCCGGACGTGTAGATGACCGTGGCCACGTCCTCGGGCTTCACCCGCGACGCGCGCTGGTCGAACATCCCCGGGCTCATCTCGAGCGTCGGGCGGCCGCGGTCGACGACGGAGTGGAAATCCCAGAAGCCCGGCTCGCCGGGCGGATGGCCGTCGAGGAGGATGACGTGCTCGAGCGCCGGACACTGGGCGTGGATCGTCAGGATCTTGCCGAGCTGCTCGAGCGTCGAGACGAAGATGGCGCGCACGGAGGAGTCGTTGAGCAGCGGCGCGATCTGGGCGGCGGGGAGCGTCGGGTAGATCGGGACGGACCAGGCGCCCGCGCAGAGGATCGCGTAGTCGGCCATCGCCCACTCCGGCCGGTTCTCCGAGAGGATGGCGACACGGTCGCCCGGCTGGATGCCCAGCGCGTTCAGACCCAGGGAGAGCGCACGGACCGTGAAGCCGAAGTCGCGCGCGGAGATGGGCTGCCAGGTCCCGCCCACCTTGGAGATCAGGAGGTCGGGCTTCTCGGTCGACGCCGCCGCCGTGAAGATGTCGCAGAGAGTTCGTGGCTCTCGGCTCATGCCGCCTCCCGGGTCGATTCTGCCACGTACGCGCGGCGCGCTCCTGCGCTAGGCTCCCCTTCCCGTGGCCATCGCGCTCTTGTCCGGCACGCTCCTGGCGATCGCCGGCTTCCTGCTGACCTCGGTCCAGGGGTTCGTCGTCGCGGCGCACTGGCACACAGACCGCCTCCTGATCACGCGGCACGTCGCGTACGCGATCCCGACCGTCCTCCTGTCGCTCTTCTCGCAGTCCATGGTCCTCTTCTTCTTCATCGGCACGGGCCGTCTGGTGAAGGACGAGACGAACTCCCTGCCCGAGGCGGACCGGACCGCGGTGCGACGCGCGCTCTCCGGGTTCAAGCGGAAGACCTCGCCGCCCGCGACCTTCGCGCTGCTGTCGGCGATCGGCGTCTTCGTCCTCGGCGGCGCGGTGCACACCCGCGCGCTGCCGTCCTGGACGCACCTCGCCGCGTCGCTGACCGCCGTCGCCGTGCACCTCTGGGCTCTGGGCGCCGAGTGGGTCGCCTTCATCGAGAACGGCAGGCTGATGGCGGACCCCGCGGCCTACGTGCGCGGCGGACTGTCTACTTCAGCTCCAGCGTCGTCGTCTTCCCCTCCTCGACGGTGAAGCTCCACGAGCGCTCGGCGGCGACGAAACGGTAGGCGCCGGGCGCGAAGTGATCCCAGACGGTGAGCGGCGGGCGGACGTCGAGACGGCCGTCGAGCTGCCACGGCGACGCGAGGTAGGGGCCGCCGTCGGCGGCGACCACCTGCCCCGAG